>JARLJC010000268.1 GCA_031291435.1 Alphaproteobacteria bacterium
CGACGAGTGCCTGAACGAACATATCTTCGGAAGCCTCGCTTACGCTCGGCATCTGATCGAAACCTGGCGGCAGGACTACAACAATATCCGCCCGCACAGCAGCCTCGGCTACCAATCCCCAGCTCAGTACCGCGTCAGCCTACGCCCGACTCTTGCGGTCGCGCAGTCTGTCGCTTGCGGAGAGACCAATCTATGATTACTTTAACCCAAAGACTCTGCGTCAGAACGCCCCGGAAAAGGGGAGCAGGTCACTCGGAAGCCCCTGCCGTCCCTTAAATAAAGTACTTGCCCTGAAGCCCGGTTTCGGCCATTTTGCGCGCCTACCGACCTCATGTGGGGCCATAGCTCAGCTGGGAGAGCGCAACAATGGCATTGTTGAGGTCAGGGGTTCGATCCCCCTTGGCTCCACCATCTTTTATCGGCTCTCGCTTTGAGCCGCCGTCGCCGAGGCCGCTGGCCACCCTTAATCCCCAGATCATTCGCGTTGTACTTGAAGGCGTTAGCCGGTTGAACTACAACAGAGGGTGAGCATGCCGGGAGGGCAGCCAATGAATGTTCCTGAAATCAAGTCGGTGCGCGGCGAAGCCGTTCCGGCCTGGATAGAAACGCTGCGGGCGGCGGGGTATGTGCCTTATATCGCCACATCGGAATCCCTGCTGCCGACCTTTAATACGGCCCCGTTCGGGCAGAAGGCGCAAGGTTTCCTGATGGAAAATCCCGACCACGGGGCCTTCCACGAAGCCTATCTGCTGTCCAATTCGCTCAGTTTCAAATCGCCCGATCTCAAAATGCCGCATTGGGTGCTGATCGACTGCGCTTTGATGCAGACGGCGGTGGTCGGTTTTATGAAAGCGCGCGCCGACCTGCCCGACAGTTTCCTCGATCATTACCGCCGCGACCCCAGCATCGATCTCGACCGCCTCGATTACATTCCGGTGTCGGGGCAGATCGCCTCGCCCACCGCGGGCGGCAAAAATCTCAGCGGCTTTTCGTTGTTTAGTCTCGGCTCAACCCTCGGCGCGCCGAAACGTCTGGGGCTTTATACCAAGGCGCTGGCGCTCGAAGTCTATCGCGCCGCCGGATACGAATGGCTCTACGGCATCACGCAATATGACAATCCCGCTATCAAAATTCACGGGCGCTTCTCGCCGCGCATGGAAATCGTGCAGCCGATTGTCTCGCTGCATCCCAAGAAAGATATGACGCTGATCTACCGCATGGCGGTCGATTACGACCCGATGCGGATCGACGAACCGCTGGAAGCCATCGAGCCGAGCTTCTGGCTGCAGGCCAACGATATCGCAGGCAAAAACCGCATGCAGCGCGGCATCGCCGACGGCAAGCGTTATTCCATCGCGCCGCCTTTCGCCGTCACCCGCAACGGGGAAATCCATTTGCCGATCATTGAGGAAAAGATCAAATGACCAAAGCCGTTATCGCTTTTTCGGGCGGACTCGACACCTCGTTTTTGGTGCCTTATTGCCGCGAGGTTTACGGCGTGACCGAAGTTGTGACTTGCACCGTCAATACAGGCGGGTTCAGCGACGCCGATGCGGCCGCCATCGCCGCGCGCAGCAAGGAAGTGGGCGCGGACAAACATGTTTATATCGACGCCGCGGATTCCTATTATCAGCAGATCATCAAATTCCTGATTTACGGCAATGTCAGCCGCGACGGCTATCCTTTATGCGTCAGTTCGGAGCGCCTCATCATCGCGCAGGAAGCGCTTAAAATCTGCGCCGAGGTCAAAGCCGATATGTTCATCCACGGCTCGACAGGGGCGGGCAACGACCAGTATCGTTTCGACGTCGCGGCGCAGGTGCTGGGCAACGGCAAGATCAAATGCAAGGCCCCCGTGCGCGAATTCAACATTTCGCGGCAATTCTCGACCGATTATCTGCGCCAGCGCGGCGTGACCGTGACCGAGAAAACGACAGCCTATTCCTATAACCCCGGATTATGGGGTGTTTCCATCGGCGGCAAGGAAACTTTGGTGTCCGACGGACTTGTGCCCGACGCGGCCTGGTTCAGCCAGCCCGACCCCGATGCGCGCGCCAAAACGCTGGCGATTACTTTTGAAAAAGGCGAACTTGTCAAACTCGACGATGCGGGCGCCGTCACCACCGGCGCCGCCGCCATCATCCGCCGCCTCGCCGAAATCGGCAACGCCTTCGGCATCGGGCGGCATTATCATGTCGGCACCTCGGTACCCGGCAAGAAAGGGCGGCTGGCTTATGAATCTCCCGCCGCGGATATCGCCTATGAAGCGCACCGCACGCTTGAAAAACTCGTGCTGTCGCAGGCGCAGATCAGCGGCAAGAAAATATTCGCGGAATCTTTCGGGCAACTGGTTCACGAAGCCAAAATGTTCGACCCCTATCTGACCGACATCAAGGCGTTCCTTGTCAGCACGCAGCGCCGCGTGACCGGCATTTGCCGCGTCGATCTCGCCCCCGGCTACATCAAGTCGGTGACGGCGCAAAGCCCGTTCGACCTGCTGGCGATCAAAGGCAGCGTCTATGGCGAGGTTTCGAGCGCCTATAGCGGGGCCGACGCCGCGGGCAGCGCCCTTCTGCACGGTTATGAGCAGCGGCTTTATCACTCTCTCGACACGAAAGAAGGTTAGGCATGCCCGCATCCGCGCTGCTCGACGACACATTGGATTTGCTGAAGGCGATGATCGGCATGCCTTCGGTTTCGGGCAATGAAAAAGAAGTCGCGGATTTTCTCGAAAAACAACTGGGCACATGGTTCCCCGGCTGCGTCCGGCGTGCGGGCCATAATCTGATTGTCGATCTGCAAGGCGCAGCCCCCGGCCCGGCCTTGTTGCTGTGCAGCCATATCGATACCGTTTCGCCCGCCAGGGCATGGACGCGCCCGCCCTTCGCCGCCACCGTCGAAGGCGAGAAAATCTACGGCCTTGGCGCCAACGATGCCGGGGCTTCGGTCGTCAGCATGATCGCGGCGGCGCGGGCATCTTTCCCGTTGAAAAGTGGGCGGCTGATCCTCTGCTTCGCCGCCGAGGAAGAAGCCGGTTCCGAAGGTTTCGTGAAAACCGAACCCGGCTTGCCGCGCTATGACGCCGCCATTTTCGGCGAGCCCACCAATATGGGTTTCGCGCAATCGCTGCGCGGTTCCATGCGCGCGGTGATGCGCTCGCACGGCATCGCCTGCCACGCTTCGCGCCCGTGGGAAGGTCGCAATGCCTGCGACGCCTTCGCCGAGGATTTGCGCAAGCTGCGCTGCATCGACCTCAAAGATAATTCGCCGTGGAAACAGGCGACGGTCGAACCCACCGTCATTCATGGCGGCAACAGCACCAACCAGATTCCCGATCTGGTCGAAGCGACGCTCGACATCCGCACCACGCCGGAAAAGAACAACGACTGGATGGCGACTGTATTCAAGCAATCCGGCCTCGATATCGAAATCACCGTCAACCGCCGCAAACCGATGGCGGGCGATCCATCTTCGTCGCTGATTAAGGCCCTGCGCGGCGCGCGGCCCGATCTCGGCGATTATGTGTTCAACGGCACCTGCGACATGGCCTTTGCGAAAGCGTCGAGCATCGTGATGGGCCCGGGCCGTTCCGAACGGTCGCACGCCGCCGACGAATTCATCGCGGTACCGGAAATCGCCGCCGCCATCGACATTTATACCGATATCGTGCGCGCTTATCTGGCGTAAGCTCTGGCGTTCGACGGCGACTCTTTATAAAGATAGCGGTAATTCTGCCCCTGCCCCCCTTCACAAGGAGTTCTCCCATGGCCTTCAAAACCGCGATCATCGTCGGCAGCCTGCGCAAGGAATCGATCAACCTGAAACTCGCCAAAGCTCTGGCCAAACTCGGCGAAGGCAAATTCACGGTGGAATATCCTTCCATCGACCTGCCGGTTTTCAATCAGGATATGGAAGAGAATTTCCCTGCCATCGTCACCGCCTTTAAAAAACCAATCGACGAAGCCGACGCGGTTCTGTTCGTCACGCCGGAATATAACCGCTCGATCCCCGGCCCCTTGAAAAACGCCATCGACTGGGCCAGCCGCCCTTACGGCAAGAACTCCTTCACCGGCAAAATCGCGGCCACGGTCGGGGCCTCTGGCGGCGCGCTCGGCACCGCCTGCGCCCAGCAGATGCTCAAGCAGATACTGGTTTATTTCAACATGCAGGTGATCGGCCAGCCCGAAGTTTACCTGCATTACAAAGACGGCATGTTCGATGCAGACAGCAACATCACCGACGAAGGTACGAAGAAGTTCCTGACGAGTTTCGTCGAGAAATTCACCGCTTTCGCAGAAAAAAGGCTGGCGAAATAGCCGCGCCCCCGTTTAAAAACCGCCCTCTCCGCGTCATCCCCGCGCAGGCGGGGATCCAGAGCCAACCTGGCCACCGTTCGTTCTTGTGTCCCTGGATCCCCGCCTGCGCGGGGATGACGCGGCGCGGGTGGTTCTTTAACGGGGCGGCGGAACACCATCAGCTTGGCGGTCAGAATCTGCACCGTCTCGCCTTTCTGGTTGAGGGTTTCGGCGCGCACGGCAACGATGCCGCGATCGGGCCGCGAGCTGGACGGCGTCACCTCGAGAATTTCGCCTTCCACATGCAAAACATCGCCCGGGCGCACCGGGCGCGGCCATTCCGCCTGCCCGCCCATGCCGATAACGCCGCCCGCAATCGGCAGATTCTCGACGATCAGGCGCATGGTGAGCGCCGCCGTATGCCATCCGCTGGCCACAAGGCCGCCGAACAAAGTGCCGCGCGCGGCAACCGCATCGGTATGAAAAATCTGGGGATCGAACTGGAGGGCAAAATCAATGATCTGCTGTTCATCGACCGTCAGCGCGGCGCTGGCAAAACGCCGCCCCGGCTGCAGGTCTTCGAGGTAGAGCGGCGTAGGCGGCAGGGCGTTGGGCATGCGTTTTTCCACATATAGGGGCCATATTACACAAAAAGAGGCGGTATTGAAGGTTTCTTAACCTAAGGGCGGCTAGGGTTTAGCGCTAAAATCGCTCTTTTTATGGCTCTTTCAATCCGGTTGGTCGAATGGCTGAATATCTCAAACCAATGCTCGATGTCGGTTCGCCGCGTGTGCTGAACTGCAACGTCATTACCCGCCGTTTGCAAGCCAAGGACCCGGCGGCGGTGACATTCTTCCGCTGCAAGCCGCTCAACAATCTCGTCCTCATCAAGGACACGGATATGAATGCGCGGTCGAAGGAAGCGATCTCCTCGATCGGCACCAAGCTTTATCTGCCTTTCAACGAAAACGACATTTACGAAGGCGGTCGCACCATCTTCGTGCACGATAAAATGATGGAAGGCGCCCTGATCGACAGTTTCGGGCGCGGCGCCCTGCCCGAGGCGCAACTGGCCGAAGATATCCGCATCATGAAAGTGCTCGACCGGCTGCCTTCGCTGGACCCGTTTTTGCTCAAAGACGTTTTCATCAATGAAAAGATCGACATCAATCCCGGCTATTTCGAAGTCGGCAAGGAAATCTGGGATCAGATCGAGCTGTATATTCTGCAGGGCTTCGAACCGCTGGCCAAGGCCGCGTTCCCCGACGCGATGTCGTCCGACGAAGTGGCGCGCAAGCTGATCGAAAAGATCTGGGAAGGACGCGATCTCGAAGCGCTCAAGCCTCTCATCATGGCGTTCCGTCTGCCCGCCGGTCAGGAACTGGAAATTTTCGCCGCCTGGAAAGGCATCAACTTCTACGGCTTCACCCATCAGCGCGCGATGGCGCAGCTCGGCGAAATGCTGCAATGGCTGCGCGAAATCAAGATTCCGACCGGCGCGGTTTCGGCGCAGGAACGCAAGGAAATCACCGCCCAGCTTGAAACCGTCAAGGCGCAGATCAACGCCGAATGGCAGTCGGCGGAAAAAACCCTCGGCGAATATCAAGCCAGCTATGACAAGATGTTCAAGCTGCGCCAGGGTTCGGCCGACTTCCTCAATTTCCTGCGTAACAGCAGCAAGGCCTACTGGACGCTCGGCAACGCGCTCGGCAAAACCGGGCATGCCACTTATTGCTGGGACTCGATGACCAAACGCTATCCGGGCCGCAAGATGCCGTGGGATCAGACGCGCGAACTCATCACCCTGTTCAGCAAGATTTTCCACACCGAAAAGAAAGCCGCCAGCGCGGTTGGCTGGTAAAAGAAAGATCGTCATTCCGGAAAATTCGCTTTTTGCCGCCTTCTTTCTTGGCGGCAAAATGTGAATTTTCCGGAATCCAGTTGGCCTGCCAGCAAAAAACGTCGGGCAACGGTCTAAGTGGAACGGCCAACTGGATTCCGCACAAATTTTCTTTCGTCTTCCCCGCTATCGCGGGTAAGAGCGAAAAGAAAATTTTGCGGAATGACGGCTCTCGTTGTTTCGTTTCTAAATATCTAAATACTTCCGCACGCCTTCTGCCGCCATCACAGCCGTGCTGAAACTCGCCTGCAGCAGGTAGCCGCCGGTCGGCGCTTCCCAATCCAGCATTTCCCCGGCCACGAACATACCGGGTTTTTTCCTCAGCATGAAATCCGCGTCGATTTCGCCCTGCATGATGCCGCCCGCGCTGGAAATCGCGCGATCTATGGGGGCCGTCGCCGTCAGGCGAATGCGCACGGCTTTAATCCATGCGGCCAGAGCGTCGGGCGCTTCCGGCAATGCCGCGCCCGCCGCGCTTTCGCGCATCAGGACGATGGATGCGGGCGTCAGCCCCGCCGCCTTGCGCAGGAAAGTGGAGAGTGACTGGCTGCCGCGCGGCGCGCGCAAACGCTGGCCGAGTTCCGCCACCGTCAATCCGGGTTTGAGATCGAATGTCACCACCGCCTCGCCGTTTTTATCGACGGCCTCGCGCAAAGCCGACGACAACGCGTAAATGAGCCCGCCTTCAAGACTGGTGCGGGTGATCATCGCCTCCTCCTGCACCTCGACGCCCGCGAAAACGGCTTTCAGCGGCTTCAAAGGCTGGCCCGCGAAACGTTCGCCGAACATGGTGCTCCACGGCGCCACAAACCCGCAATTAGCGGGGCGCAGCGTCGCGACTTCGATCCCCTGCCCGCGCAATAAATCGACCCAGCCGCCGTCGGAACCGAGTTTGGGCCACGAAGCCCCGCCCAGCGCCAGCACCACAGCATCGGCTTTCACCGCCCGCGCCTCGCCCCCGGCATCGAACAGCAAAGCGCCGTCTTTATCCCAGCCGCGCCATTCATGCCGCAGCGCGAATGTCACCCCCGCGGCGTCGAGCCGCCGCAGCCAGGCCCGCAACAAAGGCGAAGCTTTAAGGCTTTCGGGAAAAACCCGCTTGCTGCTACCGACAAAAGTCTTTTGCCCGAGTCCTTCGCACCAAGCCCGCAGAGCCTCGGGCGGAAACGCTGCGATAGCAGGGCGCAGCCACGCAGCCGCAGCGCCATAGCGCGCCAGGAAAGGCTCGAACGCTTCGCCATGCGTCAGGTTCAGACCGCCGCGCCCGGCCATAAGGAATTTGCGCCCTGCCGAGGGCATGCGGTCATACAAGGTGACATCGGCCACCGCCGACAGGCGTTCGGCCGCCATAAGCCCGGCGGGGCCGCAGCCGATAATGGCGACAAGAGGGCGGGGAGAGCTGGATTTCATGGCTTTATCTAGCCCCCTGCCCGTCCAAACGCAATTGCCGCAGCTACCGGCCCGGAACCGGGTGCCTCCCGCGTTGACACTCTCTATGTTTCGTGTAAGAGGACTGCGGCTTGCCATGAACAAGGCAAGTGATTCACGCTTGGGTTTTATGGGGAGATCGGAAGTGGCGAAAGCGGAATGGGGAATGAAACGTCTGTGCCCGGGTTGCGGCGCGCGTTATTACGACATGAAAAAGAATCCGCCGGTCTGCCCGACCTGCAAGACTCCGTTTGACCCCGAAAATCTGGTGCGCGCCAAGCGCGGCCGCAGCACCGACAAGAAAGCCAAGGACGCCGCCGAAGACGTGATCGACGATCTGCCCGTGGCCGACGGCGAAACCGCCGAGGACGCGGTCATCGAGGATGCCGAGGAACTGGGCGACGACGCGGTTGACGAAGTCGTGGTCGGGGAAGAAGAAGCTTAAGATGAGGGGCTAGAGAGATTAAGGGGCTAGAGATTAACCGGCAAATAAGGGTTATGCTGTTAGGCTCCAGCCCCTAGCCCCTTCTTCTTTCTCTATCTCTCATGAAAATCATTTTCTTCTGCCCGTCCGCCACCGTCATCAATGGCGGCATCAAGCATATCTTCCGCATGGCCGAAGCCCTGATCGCGCAAGGGCACGACGCCGCCGTATTCGAGCAGAACGGCCAGCGCCCCGCCTGGTTCGCTTCCACCGCCCCCATCGCCGGGCAGGGCATCTTCGACGCCAAAGCCGATCATCTTTACGTATTGCCGGAAGACCAGCCGCGCATCCTCGCCGACTTCGCCCAACTGCCGCAGCGCAAAATCGTCTATAGCCAGAATCCGTTTTACGGCGCGCTCGGCGTCATGGCGCCCGCGAGCTATGCCGATTTCGGCGTCACCGACATTCTCTGCGCCAGCCGCATGATTTACGACCACGCGCGCATCCGGCATCCGAAATTGCGCGCGCATCTGGTGCCCTGCGCCGTCGATCCTTTGTTCAAGCCCGCTGCGGTGAAACGCGACATCATCGCCTTCATGCCGCGCAAGCGCCCGATCGAGGCCGCCTATATCCGCGATATGTTTCGCTTTACCCATCCGCAATGGAATGCATGGGAGTGGCGCGAGATATCCAATGCCAGCGAAGCCGAAGCCGCGCGCATGCTGGGCGAAGCGCGCGTATTTCTGTCGTTGAGCCGCCTTGAAGGGTTCGGCCTGACACCGCTGGAAGCCATGGCGGCGGGCTGCGTGGTGGCGGGCTTTACCGGCATCGGCGGGCGCGAATACGCCACGCCCCAAAACGGATTCTGGGCCGATGAAGACGATTTTCCGGCCTGTGTCGCCGCTCTGGCGCGAGCCGTCGAAGAAAGCCGCGCCCCGGCTGCGGCGCGACAGGAAGCCGCCCGCCAAATCATCGCCGCCTATACGCCCGAGACTTTCGCACGCGGCGTTAAAGATGTTTGGGGCCAGATTTTGTCTTCTTGAACGGGCCTGCCCTGAGCGCGCCAGCACAACTCCTTTCCATCCTGCCATGAAATCATGCTATGGCCTGACGCCGTCTGTTATTTAAATGGAACCGAACATGCTTGGAAAACTATTCGCGCGCCTAGCGCGCCCCGCGCCCCGGATCGACGCCCAACCGGATTGGGACAAGGCTCGCGCCATCCTCTCCCAGCAGGGATATTTTCATATGGAAGCCGCCCGCGACACCGAACTTTGTGCGGCCTACTTTGAGGGGCTCACGCTTTATCGGCGGGAACAGGCGCGCGGACATTCCGCTGGATCCTTCAGCACACTTATCCGCAATGGCGCGCAGCAGAGCTTTGTCCTGTTTGCCGTGGAAGAAGCGGGGAACAAAGAAGTTTGTCGCGTCGCCCACATAATAATCGAAGCCCGCGATTATTACCGCCCCCTGCCCA
>JARLJC010000269.1 GCA_031291435.1 Alphaproteobacteria bacterium
GGTGGCGGTCGGTCTCTATATCACCGCCGCCTATTGGTTCACCGCGTCCACTTCGTTCGCCAATCCGGCGGTGACCCTTGCGCGCAGCCTCACCAACTCCTTTTCCGGCATCGCGCCGGCGAGCGTGGGCCCGTTTCTGGCTGCGCAACTGGTCGGCGCGGGTTCCGCCGCATTGGTTTTTCATTGGCTGACGGCGCCAGTGCCGGCCCCTTAGCGCCGCTGCAGATAATCCACGTTCAGTTGCGCCAGCGAGGCGCAGCCCAGCAGCTTCATGGTCCGGACCAGATCGGCGTGAAAAATCGCCAGCGCACGATCCACGCCTTTCTCGCCTCCCGCCGCCAGCCCATAAGCGGTGCCGCGTCCGAGCAGCACGGCGCGCGCGCCCAGCGCTAAGGCCTTGACGATGTCGCTGCCGCGCCGGATGCCGCCATCCATCAGCACTTCGCATTGCGCGCCGACCGCGCTCACCACTTCGGGCAGCGCATCGAGGCCCGCCGCGACGCCGTCGAGCTGCCGCCCGCCATGGTTCGACACCACCACCGCATCGGCGCCGCCATCGACGGCGCGGCGCGCGTCGTCGCCGGTCAGCACGCCCTTGATCGCAATCGGACCTTTCCATTGGGCGCGGATCCATTTGAGATCCTCCCAGGTCACCACCGAGCGCGACAAAGTCTTGGCGACATCGGTCATGGGCAGCGGTCCCTCGCCCGGCACCACCACATTGGGCAAGGCGGGCATGCGCGCGCCCATCATGTAGGCCGCCACCCAGCCGGGATGCGCCAGGACATCGGGCAGATAGCGCAGCTTGGCAAAAACATCGCGCCCCAGAAGCTGGTTCATCCCGTTGCGGAAGTCGCGCTCGCGGAGGCCCGCCACCGGCGTGTCGATGGTGAGAAAAAGGCCTTTCACGCCCGCCACCTTGCACCGCGCCAGGGTGGCTTCGCCCGCCTCGCGGCCCGCCAGCAGATAAATCTGCATGAACAGCTTGACGCCCGTCGCGGCCACATCCTCCAGCCTGGCGCCGGAGATGGTGGAGAGTATGCCCCCGATGCCGGCCTTGGCCGCGGCGCGCGCGGTGCCGCGTTCGCCGTCCTTGTGCATCAGCGCGCTGTAGCCGATCGGGGCGGCGAGCGCAGGCCAGTCCAGCCTCTGCCCCATCACGGTGACGGACAGATCGAGATTTCTGACCTCCACGCCGTACCGCGGACGAAAGCCCCAGCGGCGGAAGGCGCGGACATTGTCGCGCAAGGTCTGTTCCCGATCGGCCGCGCCGTCCAGATAATGGAACACCACGGCAGGCAAGCGCGCCCGCCCCATGCGGCGCAGATCGGCAATGTTGACGGCCCGTTCCAGCTTCCCCATGCGCGGAACTATGCCGCAGGACGGCAGACAGGGAAAGCAGCCCCCCGGGGCCGCTTCCTTGTGCCGTCCGGTCCATCTCGGGGGAGAGACTGGCAAGCAAGCGGGAAGCCGTCAGTATCCCGAAATGCGCCTCAGCGAATCAATATCTATTAAACGAATTGAACGTGACATTCCGACCGTAATCAATTTTTCGCGCGCCAGCTTTGTGAGAACTCGCGAAACCGTTTCTGTCGTCAATCCAAGAAAATCCGCGACCTCCGCTCGTGTCATCGGTAATTCTATACGCTGGCACCTCTCAACCCTGTTCCGATCCAGGTCCCGGCCATTTTTCAGCAGAAAGCTTACAATCTTCTCTCTCGCCGTCATCCTGCCGAGGAGGAATATTTGATCTTCCGACGCTGCGAGTTGACGATGGCTCATCTGGAGAAGCCGCGCCTGCAACTGTGGAAATAAATACGTGAGACGATTTAACCGGGACCGCGAGAACTTGCACGCTTCGACACAGCTCACCGCCTCTGCT
This sequence comes from Alphaproteobacteria bacterium, assembly GCA_031291435.1. Taxonomy (GTDB): domain Bacteria; phylum Pseudomonadota; class Alphaproteobacteria; order UBA9219; family UBA9219; genus CAIXLI01. The sequence continues at coordinate 1,883 of JARLJC010000269.1, forward strand.
GTTGTCGTGTGCATCTTTGTCTCCGAAACTGCGAAATATTGACCTGGAAACCGAAAACCAATTATCTGCGTACGGCCGTCTGATAAAGATCGGTATAGTTTCACAACTCCAGATGTGATGTTGAAGAAGGATATCGCCGGATCTCCCTCGCGGACGATTGTCTCGCGTCGGTCGAACCGAACCAATTGCCGGGCTCGGGCAAGGACTCCAAGATCGCGTGCCGGGACCGCGCTGCAAAAGCTCGCGTCTCGGACCGCGCATTCGGCGCATGCGGCTTCCGGTTCACCATTCCCTGGTCTTGATCTAATTGTATGCAGTTCCACACCCGCCATTGCGCCGCCCCGTGTCGAAGCGACGTGACGATAACTGGCCGTTCAAATAGAGCCAGGGAAAAAACGTCGCGACTCGACGACCGTCGAATCCGCAGCATGGAGTCCAAATTAATGATCTAGATCAATATCTTCAGGGCGCGCGCGGCGCAATCTTGCAAGGACACGCAAGTTCGCGGGCCTGAGATGAGTAGCTCGAATCCGAACGATCTATCTGCAGTCACCCCTCTGCTGACCAAAATGGATCAGGGCATACGCGGCCTGTACCCGGGTTATCCCGCCCTGGTGATGGCAACGGGGATTATCTCGAACGCATTCTACTTCATGGGTTGGCTCAAGCTTTCGCAGCTTCTGTTCGTTGTCAATTGGATCGCGTTTCCCATTCTCGTAACGGCAATTCTAATTCGCCTCTTTCGCCATACGACTGCGCTCTGGAATGACTTGTTGGACCCAAGAACGGTATTTTCATTCTTTACCATAGTCGCCGCTTCGGACGTTCTTGGTATTCAATTCGATCTGCGCAGCCTTGCCGGCCCTGCAGTCGCGCTGTGGCTGTTTGCTCTCATCGTGTGGGTCTTTCTGCTCTATTTCAGCTTCGCCGTGCTTTCATTCCTAAACACCGCCCATGACGCAAACGTCGTTCATGGCGGATGGCTCATCGCGATTGTCGGCACACAATCTCTCGTACTTCTCGGCGTGCGGATTGCCGATCATCTGACCGGCTACAGCACCGGCATAACGGTATTGGTGCATATGTTGTGGGGCATAGGGCTTGCACTCTATGCAATCTTCGTGACCCTCTTCAGCTACCGAATTTTCTTCTTCAAATTGTCTCCGGAGGACCTCTCGCCGCTATTGTGGGTCGTCATGGGGGCGGCTGCGATAAGCGCGAATGCCGGAACAAGCCTGATTCTGGGCAACACCCAAATGCCGTTTCTTGCGGCCATGCGGCCCTTTATCGACGGCGTAACGATGATGATCTGGGCCTGGGGAACGTGGTGGATTCCCCTTCTTGTGTTCTTCGGCGTTTGGAAGCATGCGTTCTGCCGCGTTCCGCTCAGCTACGATCCGGCGCTGTGGAGCCTAGTATTTCCTCTTGGCATGTATTCGGTCGCGACATTCCGATTTTCGCTGGCCACGCAATTTCCATTTTTGCAAGGCGTTGGCCGGGAATTTGTCTGGATCGCGGCGGCAGTGTGGCTCGCGACGATATCCGCAATGTTTTTATCCGGCTTCAGGAATTTCGGCGCGCAGCCGAAGACGATCGAATGACATGCGCGTCACCGCAATGCGGTCGTCGAAAATCTGCTTAGGGGTTCTCGATCATTTCGGCGCCAGCCTCGCCGAACAAAAAGCCATTCGAGAAGGCAGCCGGACCACAAGTCTCCTGAATCACGGCAAGCGCTTCTTCAGAGCTGAGACATCCATCGAGTCGATCCCGGAATGTCCGGGAAATTGCCACCATGTCGCAGCTATGCGGCGATAACCTCAGCGAAGTCACGCCTGCAGCTGCAAGGTAATCAACGTGAGTTACAATGTTGCAGTAGGTATGTGACATGGTCTGTACGCCATTTATCGCCAGAAACCCCTTTCCATTCAGTGTCTCAACCGCAAGCCCGTCGCTATCCCGAGCGCATCCGAATTGGCACGAATCCTTCGTCAGCCCGTCCACGCGCGCATGATAACAGCGGCCGGATATCGCAAGAGGGATGCGTCCGAATGCCCAGATTTCGCATTCAACACCCAGCGAGCGCGCAGCAGTCGCCAGGGCTTCGACGGAAGCGAATGGAAGTTCCGGCGGCAAACATACGGAACACGCACCAAGGCCCGCCAGAACGCCCAAAGTGTCCTCATTATAGACATTCACATAGGGGCCGACATAAAACCGCCGGCCTTGCCGGCAATGTTCCAATGCGGTCAGGTCGTTTATCTCGATTTCGCAGCTGTCGCAGCGGACGAGCTCGGCGCATTCCTTCCGCTCCCGCATCAGTGTTACTGATGCAAGGGTGCTAAGCACAACCCTCTTTCCGGCCCTTTGGAGGCGCTCGATCGCGTCTGCCATGGCGTCCAAATAGAAGGGCCTCCTTTTCGAACACACCACCTCGCCAAGATACACGACATCTACCGGCGCTTCGTCAGCCAGGCGTGCATAGAAATTCAGCCATTTGCCGGCGGGCCAATTGAACAGCACGGGCCCCATGGCGAGTGAAATGTTCCGGTTCATTGATCTTACCGCCACTCCAATATTGTGTTCGTGATTGCCCGCTAGCGCCACGCCTTGCGATAAGCGCCTTGCGTCGTTGCCTGGCCTTCGCTCAAGCCGGACAGATTTTCGGAGTCGATTGGCAAACCAGCGGAATAGCCATCGACAACGCGGCGCAATTTCCGCACGACGGCACCAACATAGGCCCTGCTGCGCTGCCGCCCTTCAATTTTCAAGCCGGTTACACCGGCCTCGGCCAACTGGGGAACCAGCGTCGAGGCATCCAGGCTCGCCGGATCGTCGAAAACATGGCCCCGAAAATCGCCGGCTGTAAAATAGCCCTTGCAAACCGTGGGATACGGTGCGGGCACCCTGAGACCCACCCGGTGCATCGTGAACTCGCCCAATGCAGAATCGAGCTCGCTTCCCTCCTGGCGATAGACAACATGGCTGGCAGGAGAGCAAACGCCATTTAGATTTGGCGATTTCCCCGTCGCATATGAAGAGAGCGAGCAGCGACCTTCGGTCATGACGCATAGGCTGCCGAAAATGAAAGCCTCGGTTTCGCACTCGATTTCGCGATTTATGGCTGCGATTTCCTGAACTGTTAGGATTCGCGGCAGGACGACCCGCCGAATGCCGAAACGACGCGCATAAAAAGCAATCGAATCGGGATTTGCGGCGGCGGCCTGAACCGAAAGGTGGCGCCGCGTTTGCGGATATCGATCGCTCGCGTAGGCCAAAAGTCCAAGATCGGCCAGAATTAGCGCGTCGGCGCCAAAGCCGACACTGTCGTCAATCGCCTGACGCCAGACCGATGCATGGCCCGCCCGCGGAAATGTATTTATGGCGACGAATATCTTTGTCTCGCGGTCATGCGCATGCGCGATCGATTCTTCCATCTCGGATCTCGAAAAATTGAGCCCAGGGAAATTGCGTGCGTTTGTTTCGTCGCGAAACCCGCAGTAAATCGCATCGGCCCCTGCTGCGATCGCGGTGCGAAGTGCTGCCGGCGTGCCCGCCGGACAAACGAGTTCCAGCCTTGATCTCCCGGTCATCCAGGTTGCGTCCTTTGCTGCGGCAAGCCAAGTCCGGGCAGTCGCTCCAGGGCCGGGAATGCAATCCGGGCCACCTCTTCCGCCAACGGGCGCAAGGGCCCCCAAAGCGCCGTCATCTCCGAAACCAGATCAATCTCGGCGGCATCAATCGCGTTTCGCATGGCCAGAACCGCGTCGGTGCAGCCTTCGATGGCAATCTCTCGCGAGAAAAACAGGGCGTCTCCGTCGAGTACGCCATTTATCATCGCGAGTAGCACGGCGATGGGCCCAGCAATGCGCGCATCCCATATGCAGGCGGCGGGTTTGCGCAGGCAGCTGATAGGCACGGGATTGGCCGGCTGAACGAGAAACAGTATCGGAAGATCCAGCGGATCAATGAGGAAGCGGGCCGTTGCGTGCGGCCCCATTCGATCGAGCAAGTCGGGATTCCCGCGTCTTATCGCGACAATCAGGCGCCTCAAAACCATATTCATCAGGGGCAATGGCAATCCCCGGACGGCAAGCCCGATCCATGCGGACGGAGCCACTCTTTGCGAAAGAATTCTCATATTCGATCGTCGCGGTAATCCGATCGTTGGTTCGTTGATCTAGATCATGTTGCGACAATTTTGTCTGCTGACATCGAAACGCGGTGACGCATCCGCAAGATGGGATCGGCGATTTCGGTAATGATGGTCCTGCAGCCGAGGCGCGGATGGATTTCTCGCTCTATCCCAGTCTCGCCACCATGCATCTATGGACCACGACGGAAATCGCCCGCCGTCCATCGCGACAAGCGCAGGCCGCGCGTAAACCCAATTCGGTCTGACTATCCTTGGCGTCAACTACTTTTGGTATCCTGGCCATCCGGCACCGGCGAACTGGGGCCGGGCGAGAGGATCTGGTTGTCGTCCTTGGACGCCACATTGGGATTGTCGGCGCCGCCCGCCATGCGCGAGTTGGTGTTGGTGATGGTGGCCTTGGGAATGCCGTCGCGCATGTCGTGCTTTTTGGGGTCGGTCATCTTTCACTCCGGGAAGGGTTCAAAGTGATAACGCCGGAACCCGGGATGGTTTCCGTTCAGCTTCCGGGCTGGCCGCGCAGCACGAAATCCGCGACATCGTCCTGCACCTTGGCGCCTTCCAGGTCGCGCAGCAGCATGTGATAGCCGTTCGGATATTCGCGCACATCGGCGCGCGAACCCAGATCCTGGATCGTGGCTTCGGCGGGCGCGGGCGGAATGACCTGGTCCTTTTCGCCATGCAGGTAAAGGATCGGCGGCACCGGCTGGGTGAGATGCGATGGGGCAAGGCGCGCCTCGCCCATCAGATTGACCAGGCCATAGAGCGCATCGGCGCGGGTCTTCTTCTGGAACAGGGGATCCCTGCCCAGCGCGATCATCATGGGAACATTGTCCGACGGCACGATCTTGACCACCCGGCTGGCGGCGTTGTTGGTCAGGATGATGCCCGGCGTGATGTGCGCCACCATGAACAGGGCGATGCGATAAAGCGCCGGCATGTCGGCCCTGGACCATACCGCCGGCGAAATCAGGATCGCACCGTCGAGAACGAGCGGCTCGGGCGTCGCCAGCGCCGACAGCAGCACCGCTCCGCCCATGCTTTCGCCGGCGGCGAATATCTTGACGCCGGGAAACTTTGCGTGCGCCGCGGCGGCGAAGTCATTCAAGTCCGACCGCATCACCGCGCCGCCCGCCCACAGGCCGGGATTGGCGGAGCGCCCGAAGCCGCGCTGATCGACAGCCAGGGTGGTGATGCCGCGCTTGGCCCAGGTCTTTGCCGGCGTGTCGAAGGCGTTGGAATAGTCGCTCATGCCATGCAGGGCGATGATCACTGCCCTGGGCGCGCCGCCCTCCGCATCCCATTGCCGCAGCGGCAGCCGCGCGCCGTCGCGGGCCACCAGCACACCCTCCTCGA
>JARLJC010000270.1 GCA_031291435.1 Alphaproteobacteria bacterium
GCAAGATGGTCAAGACGCTGGGGCTGTCAATCAAGTGAGGCGCGCGGCGCCGCTGCCTTCTCTTACTATAGTTTGCTGACCAACGTACGCCGCCCGGACACGTCCGTTGCGATCGTTTTTGACTCATCGTCTGATGTGAAGCGCAGGTAAAATTTGAACGTTTCTCAGTTTATTGGTCTTGGTCCCCCCCTGCGCAAGGCTTACCTGCCAGAGCCGCTGACTTCGTTGATAGCCGTCAGCCGGAAATTCTCAATCTCCTCCCGCAATTTCGGAGCTAGGTCGATAATTCTGACCTCTGTCTCCGGCGGGAGCCGACCGCACCGAAGCTCCGCATTGAGTGCTTGCGCGACGCGCGGTTCAACTACCGCCATAATACGATGTTTAACTCCGGGAGTTAGCCACATGAAAGTGGCATCACGCATCAACTTGTGGCGCTGACCCGGCTTCAAATTGCGCGCGCTGCTTAAGTAGGCAATGATGGTGCCATCCTCACTCACCGCATCAAATCTAAAGATACCGGTCCCCGAGCTATTCCACCGTATTGGCATCTCACGTTCTTCAAAGCGAACGCCAAAATCTATGGCCAGCCTTTCCCGCATTGCGGGCTCTACTCGCAGTTTTATGAAACGGGTATCAGCCATTACCTACCCTCATCCGTGTCGATGATCACTACAGCCACGAGCAAAACCACGCAGCAAAAGTACTCACGCTGTTGGCGCGCATGTTGCCGAAGGTCATATGCGGGCCGCCGTCGGGCGCACCAAAAATGCTCGAGATCAAAGCGAAAAGGGCAAAGAACACGAGCCATCAGTTGGCTGAAGGTATCGTAATCTCTAGCGGTGTTCCGACGTACCTGATCGTTAACTCGCACCGGTATCTATCAAATTCACTGCTAAAGTCTGAGCTGAATGCCCCAGTGCAATTTCGGTGCGCCTGGAATGGGCTTTCGGTTGCCTGAGATGCCGCCCCGAAAGCAAAGATTATTGCAAACAAGATCATGGCTTGCAGCAATGAATGCGAAACCGTGAGGCGAGAACCTAATACCAAATCCCTGAAGGCGTAACTCGTTGGGGATTCACAAATCAGCGGCGGTCTGATTCAAGATGGCGAGCCAAGGAGGTTCGCCATGTCGGTTCCGATACCATTGCGGCGGGATTTTAGTGCGGCTCGGCTGCGCGGATTGGCAAAGAAGACCAAGGATGGTCCGCAAGCTCGTCGGCTTCTAACTCTGGCCGCGATCGACGACGGTGCGGCGCGCTCTGAAGCGGCCAAGATCGGCGGCGTCGGTGTACAGATCATCCGGGACTGGGTATTACGGTTCAACGCGCAGGGCCCTGACGGGCTGTTAGATAGCAAGCCGCCAGGCCAACCCTCCAAGCTCAATGATGGCCAGCGTCAGGCAATCGCCCAGATGATCGAGAGCGGCCCGATCCCGGCAGTTCATGGCGTGGTGCGCTGGCGGCTGATCGACCTGGCGCAATGGATATTCGAAGAGTTCCGCATCACCATCGCCAAGCAGACTTTAAGCCGGGAGCTGCGGGCTATGGGCTATCGCAAGCTGTCGGCTCGGCCACGTCATCACGCGCAGGCCGCGGGTGCGATTGAGACTTTTAAAAAAACTTCCCCGCGCGTCTGGAGGCAATCGCGCGCGAGAAGGCGATCGAGAGCGGCAAGATAGAAATCTGGTTCGCGGACGAGGCTCGTATCGGCCAGAAGAACAAGATCACCCGCCGGTGGGCAAAGCGCGGCTCCCGTCCCAGCGCTCCCCGTGATCAGCGCACCGCCTCAACCTACATCTTTGGCGCCGTCTGCCCAAAGGATGGCAAGGGTGCGGCGCTGATATTGCCGGCCTGCAATACCGAGGCGATGAACCTGCACCTCGCGGAGATCGCCGAGATCGTCGCCCCCGGCGACCACGCCGTCCTTTTGGTCGATCAGGCCGGCTGGCACCTATCAACGCGCCTCGTCGTGCCGTCCAACATCACCATTATTGCCCTGCCGCCGAAATGCCCTGAACTCAACCCGGTCGAGAACGTCTGGCAATTCATGCGCGATAACTGGCTCTCCAACCGCATCTTTAAATCCTACGACGATCTCGTCGACCACTGCTGCGAGGCATGGAACAAGCTCGTCGATCAGCCTTGGCGCATCATGTCCATCGGATTGCGCCAATGGGCGCACGGGTTCTGATCAATGGGATTTGGTATAAGGTCGCGTTGATCGGTAACATGAAGTTGCCGTTACTCGCTGGATCGAAAATCGCCGAGCTCAGGTGCCGGTCGGCATTATCACCGGCACAGGCTCCGATGAGCTTGCGGTTGAGGTCGCGTACGTGATCTGCACCTGAGGACGGACCGGCCCGCTCGGGAGTTGATGGTGGGGCGCATCAACGAGTGCCCACTTTTCGTCTTCGCAAAACTTTTTGATGCATTCCGATTGATGCACGCCGTTATACAAGGCACCTCCGCAGCCGCAGGCCATGATCGTTGCCACATACAGACTAGTCTTCGGGTTCATAGCAATGCGCTTCCTTCTGAAATGAACTTATCTATTAGAGGTGATATCGACAGCAGAAATGTCAAGACCTGGTATGGACAGCGGTTCCAAGCGGCATAAGAAGTCGGCCGGCGCGCTTTTCCGCGGTGGCTTGGACGTGCCAGTTGCAGGCCGGGGGTCTAGGCGGTGTCCGATCCAAATTATTCAAAAAACAATCAATAATATAAATGGAAAGGTCGGCTAGGGCAGCCGCCCTCAAAAACGATCCGGACTGGAACGCGTGCTAGCGGCGCACAGCGGCCTGCGCCGTCAGCGCCGGCGCGGCTTTTTGCAGAACACGTCGTAGATCGCGCCGATGATGGTGCGCGCCTCGTCACTGGCGAGGCTGTAATAGATGACCTTGCCGTCGCGCCGGGTCGACACCAGGCCGTCCGCGCGCAGCCGCGCGAGTTGCTGCGACACCGTCGGCTGGCGCAGATTAAGCTCGTGCTCCAATTCGCTCACCGACTTCTCGCCTTTGGCGAGAATGCAAAGGATGATCAAGCGGCTTTCGTGCGCAAGTGCCTTGAGAAAATCGCTCGCGCGCTTGGCGTTGTCGACCATGCGGTCGAGGTCGGGCGGATGGCCGCGGGGTTCCAGTCGTTGTAATTCCATTCGTACACCAATGTTTACGGTTGCCGGCCAAACTGCCGGCGGTCAGTCGTTTGCGCGCAATGGCCGTTCAATCAGCTGCACGCGTTCGTCCCTTGTTGCGGGGGCGTCCAGCTTTTTCATCAACACATCCAACAGGCCCCAGAAGAAATCCTCGCCGGGATAGCCGCGAATGCGCCCGATCTCGCGGCCCCGGTCGACCAGCACGAACAGCGGCGTCAGCCGTTCCGTTTCGATGAACGCCAGGTCCGGCGGCACCGGCCGCGCAGTATCAACGCGGCGCAGCGGTGCGCGCAAGCCTTCTTCGGTCTTGCCATAGATCGGCGCGATCTCGCGATCGAAGGTTTCGCACCAGGCGCAGCCGGCCTGTTCGAACATCACGAGCTCCGCGGCGCGCGCCGGCGCGAGGCTTAGCGCAATAGAAATAGCGCCCAAGAGCGCGATCCGAGAAAAAAATTCTTGCATGTGAAGTTTGCCCGCCAGCTTCATTCTCTTGTCGAAAAGACCAACTTTGAATGGCCCGGATATATATCACAAAACAAGAATATGTCGATGTCGGCGCGGCCTAGCCGTAGCGGAACGCCAGCAGATTGTCGAACGAGCGCAGCTCGATCAGGACGCGGTGCAATAAGTCACTGTCATGGGTGGCGATGGCTTTCGGGATCAGCGTCAGGCTGGCCCTGGCGCCGTCGATCAGGCGGCGGAATTCGCCCGCCTTGCGCACCGCGTCGTCCGCCATGCCGTCGCAGCGCTCGAGCACGGCGCCGTAGCTCGATGCCTTGCTGGCGACGGCATCGCGCGTGTCGGCCTTTGTCCAGTCGAGCGCGCGGTCGTTATAGACCATCAACGCGTCCATGGCGGTATTGGCGTCACGCACACAGTCGGCCAACACGGCGACGCCGGCGCTTTTGCGCAAGTCGTAGAGATCGCCGCGGATCGCCTCGAGCGATTGGCGCGCGGGATCGGAGCGACCGCTCTTGAGCATCATGTCGGCGGTGATGAGCCGCATGGCGACGTCGGTCATCGCCTTGACGTAGAGCTTGCTGTCGAACACCGCCGGCCGCTTGCGTGCCGTGACCTGCTCGAAGGCCTGGCGCAGCCGGTCGAGCTCGACCGAGGCGAGATCGACATTGCCGGTGCGCAGGTAGCCGATAGCAACCCGGTTATGGCTTTCCGCCTTTTCCACCGCGGCGTTGAAATCGGACAGATCGTTGGCCACGGCCAGCCCGCTCCCCGCCAGCAGGGAAAAGACGAGGAGC
>JARLJC010000271.1 GCA_031291435.1 Alphaproteobacteria bacterium
GCAGCGCCCGTTTGAGTTGGTCTTCGTCGTCGTCGCGGCGCGCGATGACCTGCGCGATCAGCGCGGCCAACGCGTCTTCGGGCGCCGCCGAAAGCAAACGCGTGAGCCGGCCGGGGTCTTCGGCGATCAGCGACCAGAGAAAGAACGAGTGATCGGCGATCCCGAGCAGCAGCGCGCGCGCCACCTTGGCCGCGGCGAGCGGCGCCAGCGCCTCGGCGCGCGGGTCGCGCAGCAGCGATTCGAGCCGCTTGCCCGCCTGCGCCGGCGCGGCCAGTCGCGGCGCGTCCTTCAAGCGCTCGCCAAGCGCCATCGGCGGCAATACTGTCATCGACATCTCAAGCGCCCACCGAGCAAAAAACTACTTCTATACTAGCTCGAATATATCAATATACCTATTGCAGACAATTGCGAACAAAAGCGTAACCAGCGCCGCTCCTTCCATGCATGACATCATCACAAATAGTTCAGGAAATATATATATACCAAACCGATCTATTGTTCCCTCAAACGGCAGGTATTTGACTACGTTTTCTACGTATCCTTCCGAGAGCATTTTCAATGCAAAATAGCGAAGGACCACGGCGCTAACCGTCACAAATAGCGCCTGTCGCCCCATTCTTGAGTTGCTTTTGAAAAGCAATCTCGCGCGTTCCACGGACGCAATGAACAGAAGATAAAAGGTGTAAATAGCAGTGACTATAAATAGACATTCACCTATCAGAATGAACTGAGCCGCGTATAGATCCACGCCATCCGTAAACAAGGCTCTTTCATAAGGCAACATCAAAAGTGTGTACGTCTTCATCACAATTGACTGCCAGAGTGCAATACCAATCCTATTGTCCGAAAGCAAAAAGAACGGAGCTAGCGCCAATACTATTATTGCGCCGCCTATAATCCTTCCTAATCGACCCATCGCTCTGCCCCTAACTCATTCCGCCGCCTGCGCGGCAGGTAGGCGCGACGTCTCCGCCGCCGCCGGCAAGGTCGCAGTCACTTTCAACCCCGGATTGTTGTCTTCGAGCCGCAACGCGCCGCCGTGCATGTGCATCACCGCGGCGGCGAGCGACAGGCC
>JARLJC010000272.1 GCA_031291435.1 Alphaproteobacteria bacterium
CACAGAACGGTTCCATCGTTAAACTTAGGACAGGTTATGTCCAAAGATTTCAGCGGCGTTCCGTCCAGTTGGTGGCCTCCTTCACTGCAGCGTACGGCAGAGACGAGATTGGCCGTCCTTCACACGCTGGCGAACGGCCCGTCAACTGTCCTTTGGCAAGTGCCATCGGGTCTCCGCCTGTTTGTCCATTATCTTTTCCAAAATGAGCAATATTGACCATCAGATGGCGATTGCATTGCGGCATATTGCTTCAATCACCGCTCCGCCGTAGGCAATCATCGGTGACTGAGAGTGTTGCGCTCCCGCCTGATGTGCGGAAGCATCGAGTGCCTCAAGCCTACAATCACTCCGACCTATCGCTACTTTCCATCGAACGGCCACGCTGTCCCAAGTGTCAGGGCCGGACGATGCTGGCCCGAATCGAATCCGGCCCTGCCCACTCCGATCTGCGAACCTTCGAATGTCCGAAGTGCGAGCACGTCCAAAGGGTGCTGGTCGGGGACACGATGAAATCGGCAAAGGCCGGATAGCAAAACAGCGCGCTCAACTCGCCCAGATGAGGCTAACTCAAATCCGAATCATTCATAGCACCGTGGTGAATCCGCGAGCGGAAAAACGGAAGACCCAGCATGAAACACGGCACATTGGACGCGATGCCTCTCAACGAGCTTTGGACTCTCCACGAGACGGTCGCCTCGATCTTGGCGTCAAAAATCGAGGCTCGAAAGCGAGAACTTGAAAACCGACTTGAAAAGCTCGGTCGCAGGCTCGGCGTGTTCTCTAACGTTGTTTCCCAACGTCGGCCGTACCCGAAGGTCTATCCGAAATATCGAAACCCGACTCGACCATTCGAAAAATGGTCCGGTCGCGGCAAACAACCGCGTTGGGTGGCCGAATTGCTCGGAGCGGGCAGAACCATCGACGATCTTCGGATCTGATCGAACGAGAGTCGAAGCCGGCATTGATGGCCGCCTTCGAAGCGCGCAGGCCAGATGCACATCAGTCGTTCCACGATATCGGGCAAACTCAAGCGTCTCGGCCTCAGGCGCGCGCACAAGCCGCCCACCGCCAAGCCTGTGATCGTGCAGGTGCCCAAGCACGTGGTGACCGCCCCGGTGTCCGCAGTCACCGTCGACCCGCTGCATCTGCCGCCACCGCAGCGTCAGCCCCGGCACAATTACAGCAAGGCCGAACTGCGCGCGAGGCTGATCCAGGCGGTCAGGAATACCTAACGGGCTGCGTTATCTATAACAAGCCGCGCTTGAGATGGGTGATGACAGTGATGCGGATGATGCATTCGGAGATCGACTCGCCGCGCAGCCGCACCTTTTGCAGCCGACGGCACGTGTCTTCATCGATCGGTATCAGCCAGTTGCCATTTGGCAACCGCCGCGCCGTCTCGCGTATGTCGAACTCGAACGCAATCAGGGCTCGACACTCCTCGCTAATTTCAATATCTGGCATCGGTCTCGCAGAGACTCGCCGCGCGCCCCCTCCGCCTGTGGAGCCACATGGGCCTGACCAAGGCAAAATCCGCCAGTTAAATCGCAGTAATGAAATCGGAGAGGCTCTCAATGCGATCACCGTAGAGTTGCGCAATTGCTAAGAGCATATCCTTCAGCAGGCGGCTTCGGGCGAGCGCGACCTCAAAGAACTCGGCTTTCGAGAAGTCGCTGCCAGAGGCATCTCCGCGCAACAGACGTCAGCGCGCGTTATGATCGTAGCAGCCAGAGCCGCCAGAACAACCCGGCCACGAGGGCAATGGCGAAAATGATCCAGACGATCAGGTGAAATTCTCCATATCCACCGTAGCCCCATGGCTCCATCGTTCCGAACATGATCAGTCCTCCGGTTCGTTTGCGGTTGGACGACGCCGCGCAGGCTACTTCGGCGGCTGTAGTTCGCTCTTGAGCCAGCCCATCACTCTATCGTTTTTAAGCGGATCGGGCCGGTCACAGTCGACGCATTGGAACCTGCGCCTTCCCTTTCCGTCGGGAGGCAGCGCCAAAACCAAAGGTTCACCGCATTCGGTGCATATCGGTCGTTGTGCTTGGCCCATGCGAGAAATTCTGTCGTGGGTCAGAAAACCCGTCAATTCAAAACAGGATGAGAGAGTTCCCACAACCCCGTGATTGACACGTGAACAAAAACAGAACACTCTTTCGGCGTCAATCCTGTCAATTGGGATTTTCCCCGATGTCCTCAGCGCCTAACCCGCAATCCGACGCCGACCAGCTGGAGGCGGCAGCGGATCAGGCCATCGCGGCCTGCGGCGGCGATGCCCGCGAGGCGGTCAAGGCGCTGATCGTCGCCAACTATTTTCTCGGAGCTGCCATCTCGACGGGCTTTCTTACTCCCGGCTTATTTTTGCGGACGCGCTTCCGTTGTCGTGGCGGGCCTGCTTGATTGAGAAATTCTTGAAAAGACACGCCGCGCGCTTTCACGGTATCAAAACTGTTTACGAAGGCCGCTTGATAAACGATCGCCTTGACCGCCCGCAAGACGGCATTCCGCAAAGCGCGAACCTCTTGAATTTTTACTTCGACCCTGCTGTTTGTTGACAGCGTCAGCGGCTGAAAGGATTGGGGCTTTAAGAACTTCACCGTCTTCTTTTGCCGTGTAAGTTTTCCCTTTGGGCTTTACCAGCCTGCATGGACGAACAGGTTTCGCCTGGTGCGTAAATCTTGGTCGATCGTGTTAATGGTTTTCACAACGCTATTGAGGCGATGCAAATCAGAGCAACGGCAAGAAGGCTTGTGATAACTTTCCGCATACGGTTCTCGCCCCACTACCCGCCGTGAATCACGACGCCGTTCTTCAGGCGGCTATGCCGGTGATGGCGAGTTGATGTGAGCCAACACGACGTGCCTCTCACTACCCGACGGGCAAATCAGTTCGCCTTTGCAATTGTGGCGTGTCCAGCCCCTTTTGGAAAAATATTTCTGTTTTTCCGAAATTAAAACCAGGCTATATGATTCCTCATCCATCCCACTCGAGGGGCGTTGCGCAACGTCATCAACGCGGGACGGGACGCGGTGGACGCTGATGGCGCCTTTGACGAAAGCGCTTGAGGCGGACGGAGAAGGCGTGTGGTCCTGATGCCCCGACGCTGGCATCAAGTTCGCGGGAAGCATTTTCCGCGGGCGACGGTGGCAAGAAAGCCCGGTCGCCGGGGAGAGCACGCAGGAAACCGTTAAAACCATTGCGCGGGGAGTGCCGGGTGATTCCGGTGTGACCTGACTAACGCGTGTGCTCTCTACCACCACCTTTGCACACGCGGCTATCGGGCGCATCGGGCGCCCGGCCTCCCTGCGCCCTCTCATTGGAGAGGGCGGGAAATAAAGCAATACCTCGCGCAAAACATGCGACGAGATCGCGAACGCATGTTCAGCGCCGTTGGCTGTTTGACAATTGAATCAGAAATTCGCGCGGGATAACCCCCGCAGTGGCGAAGACCGATGGTAGCGGGAGAGGGACTCGAACCCCCGACCCCAGGATTATGATTCCCGTGCTCTAACCAGCTGAGCTACCCCGCCACGGCGTCGGCAAGCGCGGTCTGAAATGCCGCAGTCGCGAACGCGCGGCATATAAGAAGCAGGTCTTGGCCCTGTCAAGCAAAGCCGCCAGCGCCTATTCGGTTCTGATTGCATCAGAACCGAGGCCCAATCTTCCTGTTTGACGCGTTTTCTTCACGCGAACCGCTACCCACTTCGCTCGAAAACGCTTTGTTCTGCCAAGTGCCTGCAGTAAACGGCTATTTCGGCCGTAGGTTGGGATTGCCGCCGGGGGTGCCGGGCGGCGGGATCACCGGCGTGTTGCCGCTATCGGGCGTCGGTGCACGGATTTCCGGATCAACGCCTGCGGGCGGACACAGCACGCCATCGGATTTTGCCAGTCTGTCGCCGAGCGGCTCGGCCCGCTGCCCCGTTGTCGTGCCCTCGGGCGCGACCATGCCGCGCGGCGGCACCGGCTGCATCGGCGCGCAATTATTGGCCGAAGCTGGAGGCGCCGTTTGGGCCGGTGGCGTCGCAGGTAGCGGCGGGGCTTGCGCACTGGCGCCGCCGGACGCCGCCATCAGCGCGTAGGAGAAAAGGGCTACATATTTCGTTCGCATACGGGGCAACGGTCCGCGCGCATGGAGGTTCCGCAGAGATTGGAGCGCTTTCAGGCTTTGCGGTAACGGATCAGCGAGAAATGCCCCATCGGCGGCATCGACCGACGTTCGGCCAGGCTGACGCCGCCATGTTTGGCGGCCCAGTTGACCAGGCGCGCCCATGGAAATTCGGGCCGCCAGCCGAGCCGGCGCGCCAGCGGCGCGAACGCCAGTTCGAAGACGCGGCGCGGACCGCTCTCGGCGCCGATGTGATTGACCAGGATGAGTTCGCCGCCGGGCTTCAGCACGCGAATGAAATCATCGAGGGTGGCTTCGGGATCCGGCACCGCGGTGATGACATATTGCGCCACTACCGCATCAAAGGATGAATCCGCGAAAGCCAGATTCCTGGCGTCCATGACCGCGAGCGTCTCGACATTGCGAAGACCCAGCGACCGCACGCGGCTCTGCGCCTTGCGCAGCATCGGCTCGGAGATATCGACACCGCATAATTTCGTGGCGGGGGAATAATCCGACAGCGACAACCCGGTGCCGACACCGACGTCGAGAATCCGTCCGCCGATCCTGTCGGCTTCGGCAATGGTCGATTGGCGACCGTGATCGAATACCTTGCCGAACACCAGATCGTAGACCGGCGCCCAGCGCCCATAAGCCCTTGCGACCCCCGCGCGGTCGATATCTGACGCCATGCCCCCGCCCTGAAAATTTTTATCCGCGCATCGCCTCGACGAGCGGCGGCGTTGCGACAACTCGCCTTGCCGCGCCCTTCTCCGAGACGCCCTTCGCCGTGGCGCTCTGGATGAAACCGCCGCCGAGCACGCGCGCCTGGCCGGAAGGCGCATCGTAGAACACGCAGGCCTGGCCCGGAGAAACACCCTCTTCGCCCGCGACCAGTTCGACTTCGTAGCCGCCACCATCGGCCGCGCGCAGCCACGCCGGCTGGGGGCTGCGGGTCGATCGCACCCGCACGAAAATCTCGAGGCCCTCGCCGACTGCGCGATCGAGCGGTCCGTCGCCGATCCAGTTGACGTCGCGCAGCGCGATGCGATCCATCCGCAGCGCCTCGCGCGGACCGACCACCACGCGGCGGCTGGCCGCATCGAGCCGCACCACGTAAAGCGGCGCCGTGGAGGCGATGCCCAATCCCCGCCGCTGGCCGACGGTGAAATGAACGATGCCCTGATGACTGCCGATGACGCGGCCGTGGAGATCGACGATATCGCCAGGCTCGATGGCATTGGGCCGCAACCGGCTGATGATATCGGTATAGCGCCCGGTCGGCACGAAGCAGATATCCTGGCTGTCCTGCTTGTCCGCGACTTCAAGTCCGAAGCGCCGCGCCAGCTCGCGCGCCTGGGGCTTCGTCATGTC
>JARLJC010000273.1 GCA_031291435.1 Alphaproteobacteria bacterium
CTACGACCATGACCAGCCGGATTTGATCGCCCGGCTGAACCCGGTGCTGCTCAAGCATAATGTGCCGATTTACATTTGCGGGCATGACCATTGCCTGCAATCGGTGAAGATGGATGGCGTGACCTATGTGGTGACGGGGGCCGGGTCGCAGACCTACACCCCGAATCCGCCGATAAGAGGTGGCTTTGCCTCTGGCGCGCATGGGTTCATGACCGTGCATCTGAGCGGGGATGCGCTGCATTACGGGCTGGTGGATATGACCGGAAAAACGCTATACGCTGAGACCATAACGCGCGCGTAAATGAAGCGCGTTTATCGGGAGGTAAACGCGTGGTCATTGTGCACCATCTGAACAACTCGCGTTCGCAGCGCGTACTCTGGCTGCTGGAAGAGTTGGGCGTGGATTACGAGGTAAAGCGCTATGAGCGCGACCCCAAAACCATGCTGGCGCCGCCGGAGCTAAGGGCGGTGCATCCTTTGGGGAAATCGCCGGTGATTACCGATGGGGACAAAACCATCGCCGAGACCGGGGCGATTGTGGACTACCTGATCGAGACTTATGGCGGCGGCCGGCTGATCCCGCCGGTGGGCAGCCCGGAGCGGCTGCGCTATAATTACTGGATGCACTACGCCGAAGGCTCGGCCATGCCGCCATTGGTGATGAAGCTTATTTTGACCGCGGTTCCGAAATCCCCGCTATTGCCGTTTTTTTTGAAGCCCGTGGCGCGCTTGCTGTTTGGCGGCGTGGCGAAAAACTATGTCGATCCGCAGATTGCCGCGCATGTCGGGTTCTGGGCCGGGGCGCTGGAAAAATCCGCGTATTTCGCCGGGGATGAATTGACCGGGGCGGATATCATGATGAGCTTTCCGCTGGAGGCGGCGCAGACGCGCGGTAAGTTGCCGCCGCTGCTTAATGGGTATCTCGCCGGGTTGCATGACCGGCCGGCCTATAAGCGCGCGCTGGAGCGCGGCGGGCCATATACGCTGCTGGGGGATTAGAGCGCGATGATTTTAAGATGAACCAGTCATGGTTCATCTTAAAATCTGAATCGCCCTCTAAACATATGAGTAGAGGCGGATTCAGACATTTGATGGGATCGCTCAGCGATCCCATCAAATGTCATCCGGCTCTAAAAGCCTGCTTTCGCAGAA
>JARLJC010000274.1 GCA_031291435.1 Alphaproteobacteria bacterium
CATGTATGCCGATGCGCTGACCATGGCTGACCGTTATACGTTCTTCCGCTTCATGGCGCATGAGATTGCTCGGAAGCATGGTGGCTTTGCCAGCTTCATGCCGAAGCCATTTGCTGACCGCGCCGGTTCGGGCGCGCATCTCAATATGTCCCTTGCCGATCTTGAGTCAGGCGCCAATTTATTCGCGGACAAGGATGACCCGCGTGGCTGCAAGCTGGGTGGCATCGGTTATAAATTTATCGCTGGCGTGCTGAGACATCTGCCGGCCATATGCGCTGTCATTGCGCCAACGGTGAACAGCTACAAGCGGCTGGTGAAGCAAGGTTCGGCTTCCGGCTTCACCTGGGCACCGGTGCTATGCTGCTATGGAGATAATAATCGCACCAATGCTTTGCGGATTCCGCTGGGTGGTGGGCGGGTGGAATTGCGCGCAGCGGATTCCGCATGCAACCCGTATCTGGCGGCGGCAATGGTGCTAGCGGCCGGATTGGAGGGCATTGAGTCCGACCTCGACCCTGGGGCACCGAATACCGAGAATATGTATATGAAATCAGGGGCCGATCTGGCAGCACTTGGCATCCGCACGCTGCCAGGCAGCCTTATCGAAGCTTTGGATGCTTTTGCCGCCGACACGCTGGGTAAGGAAGTATTTGGTGAGGCCATGTTCGGTGCCTGGCTGGATTATAAGCGCGACGAATGGGCAAGCTACGCCTATCATGTTTCGGATTGGGAATATAATCGCTATCTCAGCTTCTTCTGAGCGCGCATACGAAAGAGATTTTCATTTTCCAACCCGACAGTGACCCATGCTCGATTTGAATAATCTAACCCCCGAGCAGTATCGCGCCCGCTACGAGGCATTGCAGGAGCAGGCCCGCTCTCGCGCCGCTGCCGCTGAGCCTATTGCGGCATTCGCTGAAATTCCGCCGGCGGATATTATTGATGCCGACACGCTGCCGCCTGGCGCCTATGCGTATGTCCGGTTATCGCGCGGCACCGCTTTGCGCATCGCCAATGAGAGCGGTACGCCAGGGGCGGCGCTGTTTATGTGGAACGCCGATGACACTTCGGAGCGTTATAACGCCGGGGACACTGCCAAGCTGCAATGGACTACGCGCCTGACAACGGGCCGTGTGCTGTTCTCCGACATGGGTCGGGTGCTTGCTTCGATTGTCGCGGATACGGGTGCGGGGCATGATACGATCGTCGGTCCCAATAGTCCGGCGCAGACAAATGGGCGTAACGGACGCGATAATCTGCGTGCTGCCGCCGCCAAGTTTGGGCTGTCGCGGCGCGATGTTGCGTCCGCTCTTTCGCTGTTCTCGCCAGTGGCAGTGGATGAAGCCGGCCGTATGCGCTGGCAGGGCAATCCGCCTGCCGGTGCGCTAATCGAGTTGCGGGCCGAGATGAATCTGCTGGTGGCGCTGTCCAATACGCCGCATGCGCTCAGCCCGGCGCAGGAAGCAACGGGACCGCTCAGCTACATTGCCTGGCGTGCTCCGGCTGCCGCGGCGGGTGATTTGTGCCGCGCTTTTACCGAAGAAGCCGCTCGCGGTTTCATCAACACCGATAAGGCTTTCGCCGTATGAGCCGGATTATCTCCGACATCTTCGTTCGCGCCCGCGCGCCCTACTCCGCCGTGCTGAAAAAGGGCCAGGTGATGCGTATCGTGGATTTGAAATCG
>JARLJC010000275.1 GCA_031291435.1 Alphaproteobacteria bacterium
GTTTCCAAACGACCACGAAGGGCATAGCCACCAAGCCGAGAAACACCGCGCCCTGCCAAATCAAACCAATCACCACTGCCACAAGCGTAGCACAAACAATCGTGAGAAGGATCGCGGTGAAGGCACCGGATGCAATTCTCCGAACCAATGGCCAAGCTAGCCAGGCTAATGTAAGAGCACTCCCGGCCGTGATAAAAGGGTAAGGCAGGGAACTAATTTTGTCGGCCAATAACCCTGAAACGTAACCGGCGAGTTCGACAATTCTACATGCCAAGAGCCCAAAAAAATCAATTCCCGCGAGTTCTAAAGTGGCAAAGAGCAATGCATTTTTATCTGATTCATCGAAGCGTCTTCTTTTTAAAATTTTAAAAAGGGTGCTTCGTCCATTTTCGAGAATTTCAGACCCTTCGCGAAAAAATGACATAAAAAATCTCTGCCGCTGCCCATAGTCATATGCGACAGGCTCAAGCAATTTAGCGAATTTCCACGCATTTTGCGTATGAACGCAACCACTGCAAAGCTCGCCGTCTGAGCAATTTGCGGCATGGATCACCTCCACAGCTTTCAAGACGAAGTCAGCCGCATCGTGGGTCACGTTCTTGCCATCCATTCCAAGATTGTCTGCTCAGGCCCTCCCCGACTGGTGCCGGGTGGGCCGTAATGTGCAATCACGGGGCAGCACGCCTCCCATCGCCGCGTCTTCGTATTCAAAACACACGGCCCGCCGCCTTCACACACGAGCCCACGCCGATCGCGGCTCCATCGTAAGCCGCGCTCAATGTGCCCGTTATCCGGCTGATCTCGATGCGCATAATATGATTGCTTTTCAAATGGAGAACACCGCGCGTCTCTTGCTCTGTGACCTCTTCCAATATTGAAGTGTCAGAGATGACCGACGCATGATGATTGACCATGCCTAGCGCTGGCTCCACCAGGAAGGTCTTATCGAAGGTTTGATTACGCGTGCTGATCCGACAGGCCAGCGTGAATGGTGCCTTGGGGTCAGAATCGGCAGCCGATGATGCTACAGTCGGTGGAGCCGGTATTGGTGGCAACGGCGTTGGGGCTGGAGGTTGAGCGGCTTGCGCCGCCGCGCGGCCCTGCTCATAACCCCGGATGATTGCTCCGAGCTTGCCCCCTCCTTGCTGATCCGGGGTAGTGGTCGTGTTGCAATGGGTGGTGTTATAGACCGTCGTGCAGGTCGTGTTCGAATTTTGCGC
Source organism: Alphaproteobacteria bacterium (assembly GCA_031291435.1). GTDB lineage: Bacteria > Pseudomonadota > Alphaproteobacteria > UBA9219 > UBA9219 > CAIXLI01. The sequence continues at coordinate 1,221 of JARLJC010000275.1, forward strand.
AAACGTAGAGATCGACCCAAGCGAACCAATCGCGCAGGCGAAAGCCAAAGATTTGAGAACGCGCATCTGGCCCCCAATCACTGCCGGCTGGTGCCGGGTGGTTGAACACATGCGAGCACGGGGCAGCATGCCTCCCGTATTTCCTACGAGAGGTATTATATTCCGGGAGCCGCCCGACATAGGCGGTTCCGTGCTCAGCACTCGTTTGTGCACCGCTAAGGCTGTTCAGACCCGAGCGATTTCGCCGCTATCGCATGGCGGTGCCGATTTGGCGAGATGGATTGTAGCCGTTGGGCTAATTGCATGCGGCGTTGGGCCTCGCGCGCGCGGGCTATGGGGGCACCCTTTTCCGGTCGGGCCACCGGAATGCTGACAAAGCGCCGCTGAGCAACGCGATCAGACAGCGACAGGCGGGCGACTGACCCAGAAGGGCTGAAAAGCTTGGATTTCAGGGGCTATTGCGGCTTTAGCGACAAGAGGCGACAGCCGTGCGACTACAAAGCGACAGGTTTTTGGCAAGGCGAGAACAGCGACACGACACGACAACAACCTTAGGGGTTGTCGTGTCGTGTCGCCTACGCAGCGGGAATGTCGTTCGGTTCAAAAATCGGGCCGCTCGATTTCGGGACCAGTGCCTAACGCACCGTAGCGCGAAACCCACTGGCCCGCCGCTTCGTCGCCGATCGTGATTAGCTTGGCGGCCAGCAGTTCGCGCATAGCCCGCCCAAACATATCGCTCCGGTTCTTTTCGCTATCAGTATTGGATATCACCCCCGGCGCGATGCACAGCGTCCGCCATGCGACGACACTGGCCCGGCCGCTGATACCGGCAACCTCGTCGAGGATCGACAGCGCCGCACGTTTGGCGGCGCTCAATTTCACGCCCTTGGGCAAGCTGCGCAAATCGACCTCTTCGCAGACTGGCGCGGTGATCGGATCGCCGTCTTCATCGATGCCAAGCGCTTCGCTCCGGATTTTGAAGCCGAAATTCCGGGGAAAACCGTTTCGGTTTTTCATGCACGAGCACCGAATATTGCCTTCCGCGTCCGCCGGGTCGACCTTTATCGATACGTCGAGAGCGCCGTTCAAAATGCTGTGCCCGCGCGGAGTTGACGAATCTCCCTTTGGGCTATGGTGAATCGGCACGACCGCCGGGCCCAGATCGGCGATCATGCGGCAAATTTGCACGACCGCGCCCATCTCGCGCGAAGCATTCTCGTCAACGGGAAAACCAACCGCCAGGGTGTCGATCACGACAAGGGACGGTTCCAGTAACATGACGCAATCAAGCAAGTCCTGCATCTCTGCCGACTTGCGATCTGCCATCATGCCCGCCAGCCCGGTTGCAAGGTGCACGGGGGCGGCGCCACCATGCACTTTTTGCAGAGCCCGCAGCCGCGTGCCCATGCCGTGCGGGTCTTCCGCACCGACATAAATCACCGGGCCCGCAATCGTCTTCATGCCGAAAACCGGCAACCCCAGTCCGATACGATAAGCAAGGTACGGCCCCAGAACTGACTTGCCCGCACCCGGCTGGCCAAAAATGCAACCCAGATCGCCGCGCGCGAGCAGGCCCTTGATGACGTGTTTGCGCGGTGGTTCTTGGCCCAACTCGTCAAGACCCAAAAGGCGGAAGCGCGACCGCGACGGAACCATCGGCGCGAACGGTGGCACACTGATGCCATCGAATGCCTTGGCAAAATCTTCGCCAGGCGCACCGCGGGGCTTCGCTATACCGTCAGCCAACGAGCGATCGACAAGCGCCGCAATTTCGTCGAGGGACCAATCACCCCTATGCGGATCAACCAGCATCGCCAACCCGGCGTCGATCAGCCCCTCCCGTGCGGTTTCGAGTTTTAACTCTCCGCCACCTACCAGTCGCCCGACTGCGAATGCCGCGGCGTTCAGGGTGGAGTTTTGCCCGCCGGGCATCGTTTCGCGGATCTCTTTACATTCCTCCATCAAGGCCGCGAGGCCATAGGCGCTGTCACTTTCGGTCACCTTGGCCAGCGCCAACGGCGCCACGCGCTCCGTCTTCTTGCGCGCGACCGATGCCTCGATGTCGGCCAAAAGCGCGAGAGGCGGAGTGCCGACAAGCCCGGGCGGCACATTGCGCAAACGGTAGCGCCGCGTCTCGGTCAGGGGTTTTTCTGTCACGGGATGGATTGACGGGTCCCCGTCGGCACCGATCACGGGCAATTCGCGGATGGAACCAGCCGCAACCAAATAACCCTTCGTGCCGATGCGCAGATCGATTCCGCTCCCCAACGGGCGGCCATCTGGACCGTCGGGCCGATCACCGATCGCCGCTGGCCAAATGTTGGTCTGGGCAAGCGCGTCAACGCCTTTGGGCAATGCAAAGATGGCGTGCGCGCTGCCCGTGGCAGTTGTCACGGTTAGCGTCGCCGAGAGATCGCCACCGGTGAGCGCGAGCGCCTTTGTCCATTTCAGAAACAGCTCCACGCCGTCTGCACCGTGTTTTCTGTCCAGATCGAGCCCCACCACATTTGTCAGGCCAAAATTGGCATTGGGATGATCGATGCCCCAGCGCCGGATAACTTCGATGTCCCGCGTTGCAACTTGCTGCCAGCCCCGATGAAGTGGCCGCTTACCGCCGGGCTCGACAGGGAACACCAAGGCTCCAGGGATTTTTTGAACAAGCCAGATTGCGAATTCGTGCGGCGGAGCGTCAAGAGACGGCGAGCCGTTGCCCGCCAACGACGGAGGTGCTAAATTTGGCATACGCTGAAATACCTTTTTAGGGCGCCGCACCTTGCCCGGTGCGGCGCCTTTCCGTTGTGAGGATCAGTGTGGGAGCCGTGCCGCCGGCCGCTGGCGCGCACGAAACTTGCGGCAGGCCTCCGATGGCCAAAGCCCGGCATCCACTGGGCTTTGTGTTGCATTCGCGCCCAGCCGGACAATGTGCGCATGGGCGACGGCAGCAAGTTGCCCGCCAGGCTCCCCGCCTGCGAGTGCAAAGCCTCTTATGTCGTGTGCCAGCCATTCGGGGGTGTAGGTCGCTTGGAAGACTTCATAAATCGGCCAGCCGTCCTGCCGCAGCACTTCAACAGGAGACGGCACGCCGATATGCTGCCCTCGCGCACACAGATCGCGGCCGAAACGGCGCGCAGCGCGGGCAGCGGCCTTCTCCGCTTCATAATCAGCATGATAGACCGCGTAGCGATTGGCTAGAACCACGGCCTCTCCAAACAAGCGCAGCGAAGCCGCAAACAATTCACGAGGCGAAAGTGTCGGCGCTTGAACAGGCGCCAGCAAAAGCCATGCTGGCGCCTTTGGCGTCCCCGCGATCAGGATCGGAGTCAGCGAAACTTTATGTCCCGCCGGATGCCGCACAGTGAAGGGATGCAGGCTCATGGCTTACCCCCCTGCCCGGTGTGGCTGCGCACCCGGCTTTCGAGCCATGATTCCAGATCAACAAGGCGATAGCCGATGCGCGCGCGCTTGCCGGTGCCGAGCTGGCAATATTTTGGCCCGTCACCCTCGCAACGAAAGCGGTTCATTCGCGACACAGAAAGCCCGCAAAGCTCAGCAGCTTCGCTGACCGATCGAATTTTCATTGCTTCAAGATTTTGCATGATTGCCACCTTGTTGTTGAAGGTGGCAGCAATGTTCAGCAATAGGCGGGTGCGGTCAGACCGTGGAAGTAGCCGCCTAATTTACTTCCCAGGCCAATCCTCGCTCAGTTCCCTGTTAGCCAGTGCTGCCGATGCGACCCTTTTGTGCCGAAGGAAGATGTCGCGGACGCCTTCTTCTGTAAGTCCGACGCGCGCGCCGACTTTGGAAAACACCTCGGCACGTGCCTTGCTAGCGCTTACCTTCGTGTCCGTTGCCAAGCGTCTCCGATACTGTCGCAGCACCAGCATGGCGATGCGCAGACTTCTGGCCTCCGGCCGGCGACCACTCTTTCGGTCAGTTCCCAGTATACTCCTCAATTCTGCCTCCGGGTCCGCCGAAGCAAGCAACCTCAAGCCAATGTTTGCGGCAATGTCAGACAGCTCGGGACGGATCGTAGACCCATGAACGACCCGCCCCCGACAGTATTCGCGCACCTCACCAAGCGCGGCGAGCCGCTCTTCCTCTCGAGTAAGAAATTTCCGGCTAGCCGTTGCGCCTTTCGGTGGCTTCACCGGCTTGGAAGACAAACCCTCGCGCAAAGGCCGGAGCAGTGCCCGACGCCACCGCTCGAAGCGGGCGAGGGACAGACGGCAATCAAGACTCCAAGCGGTCACATGGGCATCATATTCGGTCACGCCTTTCGCTCCAGAGTAACGACGTTGCCAGAGGCGGCCGGCGGCGAAAC
>JARLJC010000276.1 GCA_031291435.1 Alphaproteobacteria bacterium
AGATTTACCAATGACAAAACATGGCTATTTAGTTCAGGCGGATGAAGTATTTTGGGTAAACCAAGGGATACTCAGAGCCTGACTCAAAAGGCAACTATCGCGCGAGTCGTCTGACGGCGATCTGGATGCAGGCCAGTGTGACGAAGGCTGCGAGGGTTAGGCCGAGATTTTCGTAATCCTTGGCGATGCGGCGATTGCGGCCGAACCAAGAGAAAGTTCGCTCGACGACCCAGCGGCGTGGCAGGACGACAAAGCCTTTCAGGTCGTCACTACGCTTGACGATTTCAAGGCGCAGCACCGGAACTTTGGCAACGGCGGCTTCGACTTGCCACGCGTTGTAGCCATTGTCCGCCCAGACCAGTTCGAGCCAGGGAAAGCGGTTGCGGATTTTATCGAGGACAAGCCCTGCGCCATCGCGGTCTTGGATGCCGGCGGAATGAACGACGGCCCGCAGCGGCAAGCCTTCGGTGTCGACAAGGGCGTGAATCTTTCGCCCCTTGACCTTCTTACCGGCGTCATAGCCTACCTCGCCATCAAAACCGCCCCTTTTTCCGCCGCCTTCAGCGTCAGGCTGTCGATGACGGCCGCCGTGGGGCTCGCCTCTCGCCCGAGTTGCTCGCGCAAAGCCGTGTGCAGCTCTTCCCAGATAGCCTCCCACACGCCGTCCTTCTGGAACTTGCGGAAAATATTGTAGACCGTCGAGCGCGGCGGAAATTCGTCGCGCGGCAGGTAGCGCCAAGGGCAGCCGGTGCGAAGCAGATAGAAGATCGCGTTCATCGCCGCCCGCATATCGGTCTTGCGTGGCCGCCCGCCAGGAGAGGCTTCGGGAATCAAAGGCTTCAGCCGCTCCCATTCCGCATCCGTCAAATTGCTTGGATATCGATCCTCGTCACGCCGATAGATCGCACGCTGTTCTTCCGTCCACATCACGAATCACCGCATCAGTTGCAAATGATGCCGTGAATCATGCAACCATCCCGAGTGCAATACCCTTTTGAGACAGGCTCTAAGAACGCGAAGGTTTCCGGTTTGCCAATTCCGCGTAGCTTGCGATTGGTCGCCGCGAAGCGACCGAACTCAATCAGGCGGG
>JARLJC010000277.1 GCA_031291435.1 Alphaproteobacteria bacterium
CCGAAAAAATAAAAATGGTTCGCGTTGGGGTGGATGTCAACACCCCGCCAAACCAGGCTATGGTGGTCTAATTTGTGGGGGGCGACCCCCCCACGCCGGATTTTCTCGCGAAGAATCCGAGCGGTCAGGTTCCGCTGCTGGAAGTCGCCGAGGGACGCTACCTCGCCGAATCCAACGCCATCCTCTGGTATGTCGCCGGCGGCACTTCGCTCGCTCCGGAATCGCGGATCGAACGCGCCGAAGCGCTGCAGTGGATGTTCTTCGAACAGCACGCGCTGGAACCGAATATGGGCGCCGCCTATTTCTGGCTCGCGCTGGTCAAGGGCGGCCGCGACCTGCAGACTCACGCGCTCGAGGACTGGATGGAGCGCGGCTATGCCGCGCTGCAGGTGATGGAAAATCACCTCAAGACCCATGAGTATTTTGCCGCCGGCCAGTTCACGGTCGCCGATATCGCGCTCTACGGCTACACCCATGTCGCCGACCAATGCGACTACGACCTTTCGACCTTCCCGGCGATCCGCGCGTGGCTGCGGCGGGTCGAGCAGACCCCCGGCTTCGTGTCCATGGACTGGCAGCCCGGCGCCGACGTCGAAGAACCGGCCGGACTCGTCGCCGAGGTCTAGTACCCACTTTCCGAAGTTCGTGATCCGTCTCAGCAACCACTTTTCACGAACTTCGGAAAGCTATGGGTAGTAGCAAGCTTATGATTCTAGTACCGCTTTTCGATCTGAAGTTCGTGGACGAACTCGCCGCTTGCGATTCACGAACTTCAGATCGGCGGTACTAGTGCCGGCGATTTGAAGTTGCGGCATCACGCGCGGCAAACTCGATCAGGAACTTCAAATCGCAAAGCGGCGCTGGAACTCTAATCTCCTGTTTGACGCGTTTTCCTTGCGCGAACCGGTGGCCACCCCCGGATCAAGTCCGAGGGCGGACTTTCGCTCGAAAATACTGTGGACACGCAAAATAGCGGGCATAACTGTGGGATAACGGGCATAACCGGGTTTCTCGCCGTCATTTCGCCGTTTTCCAGCCTGCGACCGCCCCAATATTGCCGGCGACTGCTGCCAAAAATCCCTTCGCGCGGGGTGATTCGCCCGCGCGTCGAAGGATTTAGACCATGATCCGGCCTTCAGGTGCCGCAGGCTTTGGCGGCTGCTCCGCGCCCGTTGCCTCCAGCCGACTGACCGACGCCGTCGCGGCATCGCTTGCGATCGGCTCGCTGTCGCTTTGCCTGATCGTCACCCTCACGGTGCTGTCGATCAAGGTCAGCATGGCGATGCCGATTCCCGCCTGACCGAAAAATCATTTTCCCGAACATTATTTCTCAAGGCCCATTCGCAAATCTTGCGACAACACGCGATGAAGAGCATCGCGATCGGATGACGATGAAGACACCTGTCGCTCTTGTCACTGCGACGCTGACGGCGGCGATCCTGCTGGCGGTGACGTTCCTGATCGCCACGGGAACCCGTGGCGAAGGCGCATTGCCCACAACGTCATCACCCGCGAAGGCGGGTGAACCAGTATTCCAGAGGCGCCGGTAATGGAGCCGCAAGGCCGCAGGGTACTGGATACCCGCTTTCGCGGGTATGACGACTGAGTAATGCGGCATGCGAGCCTTCATCACGACCATTTGTGAAAAATGAAAAACGCTCCGAGCGCGATCAGCGCAAATCCCAGTCCGTGATTCCATCCCAGCGGCTCCCTGAGATACAAAACCGAGAAACCGGCAAACACGATCAGCGTAATCACTTCCTGCATGGTCTTGAGCTGCGCGGCGGTATACACCGCGCTGCCCCAGCGATTGGCGGGCACCGCCAGCCAGTACTCGAAGAACGCGATGCCCCAGCTCACCAGAATCGCCGCCGGCAGCCAGCTTTGCTTGAATTTCAAGTGACCGTACCAGGCGAACGTCATGAAAACATTGGAGGCAAACAACATCAGGACCGGCAATACCGACGGCGGAATGGTTGGCATGGATATCCTTTCGAAATTTCGGCGCTAACACACGAAGGTGGAACCCGGTTCCATGCTTCATCGATATCATTCGATTTAAAGAAAACGGAAAGCCACGGCGGCCCATTCCACCGCTTCTTAGGGATAGCGCCGGAAAGTTCGCCGCTGCTGCAGCCATGTCAAACTGCTGACCTTATTCTCGTGGGGCAACGGGAACAGGCATGCAATTCGACTGGCGCGCAATCTCCGGTCCGGCCCTGACGACAGCGACGGCGCTGATCGCCTTCGTTGTCGATGGCACCTTGATTATCGTCCCCAATCCTGCGCCACTGCTGGTTTGCATCGTGGCCTTTGCAGGTTCTCTCTCCGGCCTTGCCTCGGGCATGATCAGCGCCGCCATAGCGGTTGCTTTCTCGGCGCTGTTCTTCCTCAACCACCGCGCGACGCCCGGCTACGACGCGCTGGATCTGGTTCGCCTGTCGATGCTCGCGGTCACCGCCGTCGGCACGGCGGCCATCACCGGCCTGTTGCGCAAACGGCTGATGGACGCATTCACCCGGGAGCGCAGACACCATGCCACCGCCGAGCGGCTCGTGGCGGCGCTCGATCGGGTCGACATCGGCATCGTGCTGCTGGATTCCGACACCCGCGCCGAATTCATCAACCGCGCCTTTCGCGGTTATTTTTCCCTGTCCGACGAAGAGGCCGACAGCAAGCCGCCATTCATCGCGCTGATGTATCACGGCCGCGATACCGGCGCTTATGAACTGCCGGAAGAAGAGTTGAGCGCCTTCATCGCGCGACGCACGGAGATGATGCGCGTCGGCGATTCCACGCCCATCAACATCAATCTCAGGGATGGGCAGGTGCTGCGTTTCAGTTGCGCGGCGTTGCCCGGCGGCGGACGCATGCTGAGCTACACGCCGGTGACCGACCTCGTCCGTCACACCGACGATCCCGCCCACGCCGACTACTACCGGTCATTGCGCCGCGGAGGCGATCGCGACTCCGGCCGGGTGTTGCGCGCGGCCGAATAGTTGCAGCGCGGCATCAAGGCTCGACAGCCTGTGGATAAGTACGGCTGTCATTGCTGCGTTACAAAGCAAAGCTAGGTTGCGGCTGCGTCTGATCAGGCCCCCCCGTCAACGATCACGCGCCCCAAGCGGTCCCCGTCAGTCGCCGCGTCTGACCGGGGCCGCACTTTTTTGTGCGCCAAGAGATCCACAAGTCGATCGACCTCGGCGTCACACGGTTCGAGACCGCCGATATCTATGCTGGGCCGGCGACAGGGCAGTTGCTCTC
>JARLJC010000278.1 GCA_031291435.1 Alphaproteobacteria bacterium
CGACAAAGCCGAGTTTCCACGCGGCATAGGTCATGGTCAGCGCGTAGAGGTCGCACATGGTCGGCCCAATATCCTTAAGAAAGGACTGATACCCTTGGGGCGGCGGCAGCCCCCGGTAGGAAACAGGATTTTGGCCCATATCGGAAAATCCCCGTAAAAAAGGCTCTAAAGCGGGCCCATGATTGAAATAACCGGGGGCCGCGTCAACCTTATTCGGCCTACATATCTTATATAACCCGGCTTCTATCGATACTGACGCCTTTTGACAATAAAGAGCTGTAAGTGCCGTCATTCCCGCGCAGGCGGGAATGACGGTACGGGTAACTCCCCTATTATCAATAAGGCGTCAGCCCCCCTATCCAATCCCTTGCCCTTGGCGGCAAATCACGTTAAACCCCTATCCCATCCGGAGCCCATTTAGAGGCGCTTGATTTCCTTCACCGATTACCAACTGACAGGCCTTGCTCTCATGAATATCCATGAATATCAGGCGAAAAGCCTTTTGAAAAAATATGGCGTGGCCGTGCCGCGCGGCGGCGTGGCGTTTACTCCGGCGGAAGCCGTCGATGTCGCCAAGGCCCTGGCCCTTGATCTGAAAGAACCCGTCTGGGTCGTGAAGGCGCAAATTCATGCCGGTGGCCGCGGCAAAGGCGGCGGCGTCAAGGTCGTCAAGGCTTTGGAAAGCGTCGAGGCGGAAGCCAGGCGCATGATCGGCATGAACCTCGTCACCCACCAGACCGGCCCCGCCGGACAAAAAGTGCAAAAGGTTTATGTCGAAGAAGGTTGCGACATCAAACGCGAACTTTATCTCGGTCTGCTGATCGACCGCGCCACCTCGCGCGTCACCGTAATGGCCTCGACCGAAGGCGGCATGGAGATTGAAGAAGTCGCCGCATCGCATCCCGAAAAGATTATGAAGGTCGCCATCGACCCCGTGACCGGATTGCAGCCCTATCATGCGCGGCAGATTGCGTTCGGGCTGGGGCTGAAGGATAAACAAGTCGGCAAATGCGTAAGCTTTTTGCAGGCGATGTATGCGGCATTCATTGATCTCGATTGCTCGATTGTCGAAATCAATCCGCTCGTCGTCACCGGCAAGGATCAGGTGATCGCCCTCGACGCCAAGATGACGTTCGACGACAATGCCTTGTTCCGTCATACCGACATCGAAGAAATGCGCGACGAGTCGGAAGAAGATCCCGCCGAGATTTTGGCCGGGAAGAACGGTTTGAACTACGTCAATCTCGACGGCACGATTGGCTGCATGGTCAATGGCGCTGGCCTCGCTATGGCGACGATGGACATTGTGAAATTGTATGGCGGTTCGCCTGCAAACTTCCTCGATGTCGGCGGCGGCGCTACGAAAGAGCGCGTGACGACGGCGTTCAAGATCATTTTGTCCGACAAGAATGTTCAGGGTATTTTCGTGAACATTTTCGGCGGCATCATGCGCTGCGACATCATTGCCGAAGGCATCATCGCCGCGGCCAAGGAAGTGCAATTGCATGTTCCGCTGGTCGTGCGGTTGGAAGGCACGAATGTCGAGCTGGGCAAAAAGATTCTGGCCGAAAGCGGTCTGCCGATTTTGTCGGGCGATAATCTCGCCGACGGGGCGGAGAAGATCGTCAAGGCTGTGATGAAAAAGGCTGCTTAAATGAGCACACAAGACAAACCAGAGTCGGCAGACCCTCTGTTTCTCACAATGGGTGAAGCTGCTTCCACTAAACTCGGCGACACTCCTTCAACATATGAAGTCTTTAGAATCGGCGAAGATGGAAAGCCTGTCAGCCGCGCAATTCGCGAAGTACGCCCAGCTTTCGTGGCTCAAGGCTTGATTGACTTGCTCAAGAATAGACAACCCAGCTAATTTAAGGAATCTTCCATGGCCGTACTCATCAACAAAGACACCAAGGTTATCTGTCAGGGCTTCACCGGCTCGCAGGGCACCTTCCACTCGCAGCAGGCGATTGCCTATGGCACCAAGATGGTCGGCGGCGTGACCCCCGGCAAAGGCGGTTCCGAGCATCTGGACTTGCCCGTGTTCGACACGGTGCAGGAAGCCAAGGACAAGACCGGCGCCAACGCCTCGGTAATTTATGTGCCGCCGCCCTTCGCGGCCGACGCTATTCTGGAAGCCGTTGCGGCGGAATTCCCGCTGGTGGTCTGCATCACCGAAGGCATTCCGGTTCTCGATATGGTCAAGGTCAAGCGCGCGCTGCAAGGCACGAAAACGCGCCTGATCGGGCCGAACTGCCCCGGCGTCATCACCCCCGGCGAATGCAAGATCGGCATCATGCCCGGCCATATTCACAAGCGCGGCAAGATCGCCATCGTGTCGCGTTCGGGCACGCTGACTTATGAAGCTGTGGCGCAGACGACGGCGGCTGGCCTCGGCCAGACGACCTGCATCGGCATCGGCGGCGACCCCGTCAACGGCACCAATTTCATCGACTGCCTGGAAATGTTCCTCGCCGACGACGAAACCAGGGGCATCATCATGATCGGCGAAATCGGCGGCAGCGCCGAGGAAGAAGCCGCGGCGTTCTACAAAGCGTCGAAGGTCAAAAAACCCATCGTCGGTTTTATCGCGGGCGTCACCGCCCCTCCGGGCCGCCGCATGGGGCATGCCGGCGCGATCATCTCGGGCGGCAAAGGTTCGGCCACCGACAAGATCGAGGCGATGAAATCGGCAGGCTTCATGGTTTCCGACAGCCCCGCCGCACTTGGCACCACGATGGTTAAGGCCATGGCGGCGTAAGCTGTGGAGCTTCGCCACACGCATCGGATTTTCGTGACCGCCGGTTTGAACAAGAATGCGGTTCTGAAGATTTGCGAGGCGCAGGCGCATCATCTCTTGCATGTTTTGCGGTTTAAAACCGGTGATGTCGTGCGCGTGTTTAACGGCGCGGACGGCGAATGGCGTTGCGAGGTCGTGGCCACGGGCAAAAAAGATATCGAGATTGCGGTACGCGAATTAGTACGCCCGCAATCGCCAGAGCCAGATCTGTGGCTGTGCCCCGCCCCGATTAAAAAAGCGCATTTCGATTACATGATGGAAAAGGCGACCGAACTCGGCGTTTCGGAAATTCAGCCCATCCTGACCCAGCGCACGCAAATCCGCGAAGTGAATGGCGACCGGATTTACGCGATATGCCGGGAAGCGGCGGAGCAGTCGGACAGGCTGACGGTGCCCGCCATCGGCGGTGACGCTGTGGCGCTCAAGGATTTCGTGGAAATAGTGCCGCGGGACAGGCTGATGATCGTCTGCGCCGAGCATGGCGAGGCCGCACCGATAGAACAGGCTTTGCGCGCCCCCGCCGCGGCCAAATTCAAAAAAGCCGCCGTGGTCACCGGCCCGGAAGGCGGCTTTTCCGGCGAAGAACTGGAACTGTTACGCAAGGCCCCCAATGCCTGCTTCGTGCGCCTCGGGCCGCGCATCCTGCGCGCCGATACGGCGGCCATCGCCGCGCTCACCTGCTGGCAGGCGCTTCAGGGCGACTGGAAAACCAGCGGCTGACACTCGCGCAAAATCGCATCGGCGGCTTCGGTATAGCCGCCTTCTTCCTTATGCAGGACAAGCGGCAGGCACGGGCGCGGCGCGAATACCCCGCCTTTTTGCGCACGGATAATCAGGCGTTTCGGCCCTTCGCCCCGGCGCGGCAGCAAAGGCAGAATTTCCGCCGCGCCGAAATCCTTGCGCAGATGCTCAAGAATTTCTTCCAGCCGGGAGGATCGATGAATAAGGCTGAGCGTACCGCCTTTTTTCAGCGCCGCCATGCCCGCGATAATCCACAGGCCCAGATCGGTAGCCATCTGGCTGTTGGCGGTCTGCTTGACGGGATCCGGGGAGACATCATGCCGCGCTTCTTCGTGGAAAGGAGGGTTCATCAGCACGTGATCGAAAAGGCCGGAGGGCCGCGACTGGGTAATGTCGGCTTCCTGCGCTTCGAACCCTGTGGCGAATTTATTGGCAGCGATGTTGCGGCGGAAAAGGGTCACCAGCCCGGCCTGAATATCGATGCCAAGTCCGTTAAGGCCAGGGACACGGCAGGCTACGCATAAAGACGCGCCGCCGACGCCGCAGCCGATATCGAGAATAAATTCGCCCGCCCGCGCCGGGACAGAGGCCGCCAGCAAAACGGTATCAATGGCGACCCGATAGCCTTTGGCGGGCTGTTCGAGCGTGACGCGGCGGTTGAGAAGGCCGTCTATTGTTGTGGCGGGAATCGTCATCTGTCTTATATACCCCTCCCTTCGCGGAAACCCAACCGCGGCTCGTTTGGCAGTTGCCGTTCAGCGCCTCCCTCAAGGAGAGGGGTGAGGGGCCGGACTCATCGGATAAGAGTCAAAACAGGGCTTCAAGAACCACAGGAGTGGTCATTCCGGGCACTCTTTGCGGACAGGCTAACTGGATTCCGGACAAATGCGCATTTTGACCCCGAGAAAGTGGGGGTCAAAAAGCGCATTTTCCGGAATGACATCTTTCTTATGGCCGGTTTTTTTAATGAGTCCGAACCCCAGGAGAGGGGGACAGAAAGGTTTTAGTAATAGCACGTTAAGGGATTCGGTTTTAGCATCGAAGGATGATGAAGTATTTCTTTCTTGTCGTCATTGCCCTGCTCGCCGCCGCGCCCGCTTTCGCCGGTCAGCCCGAAGCGCGCGAAGTGGCGCGCATCAATAATTGCCCGCCCAAGAAAATCGACGTTTACCAGAACAGCCCCGGCCCCATGGGCGTGACCATCTATCAGGTCACCTGCAACCTGCCCAAAACCACCGACAAAAACGCGCCCGCCGGGCCCGACGCGCTTTTGATCTCGTGCGACGCCGCGCTGTGCGAAATGCTGCGGCCGATTACGCTGTCCAAGCAATAGGGCTATTTTTTCGGCTCATAATTCGAATAATGCAGCATGCGGTGCAGCCACGGCGCCAGCAGCAGTCCCGTCACGCTGATGACCACAAGGCCGCTGAACAAGGCATAGCAGCCGGCGAAAATCTTGACCGCGTCGTTGGTCATCGACGCCACCGCCCCCATGCCGCCCAGAATCATGGCGGCTTCGAGGAAGGCGTCGATCCAGCCCAGGCCGCCCAGAAAATGGTAACCCAGAATGCCGACCAGAAGCGCCGAAACCACGAAAGTCAGCGCCATAACCAGCGATTTGGCGACCCTGCGCCACCATTTGGGCCGGGGCAGAATGGGTTGGGAATAACGTTCGAAATGCATGAGGAGGCCTTTGCGCCACAGGATGCGTGAATCGGGCGATTCGCGGGGACGAAAATCATTGTCCTGCTTGACAAAGATCAACGCAAGCGTGTACGGAAAAACCAAGCGCCCCGCAGGTTTGCGGGGCAAAGTTCAACCAAAGAGAGAAAAATGGACGGCGACAGTAGTTGGTGCCTCTCGTTTACGACCGGCGCCACAAAATGTCTCCAGCAATCCAGCCTCGCAGGTTAGCGCCCTTCCTTGATTTATGAGGGGTAAACCTCCTGGCGGATCGCCCGGGGGGTCAAATGACGATACTCATCCTTGCTTGCAAGCACGGCCACGGCGCGTTCCGCGCGCGCTGCCTTATGCCTTTTTTCCAGCGCTCCGACGAACCTCCTCCGATCGCCTGATAACGGGCGTTCGCGCCCTTTATGCGACTAAGGCGTAATACGGAGGAAATCATGAAGAAAATCGGATGCTTCAGGCAAGACGGCGAAAATTTCAGCGGCAATATCACCACCCTGCAATTCAGCGTGCAGGCGCGGTTGACGCCCGCTCTCCACAAACGAGTGGCGAGTGACGCGGACTATATCCTGACCCAGACCAAGACCGGCTTCTATGCGCCCGAGATCGGCTCGGCATGGAAACGTGCGAACGCAGATGGAGTGGCCTATCTCACGGTCGAAATCGACGATCCTACCTGCCGACATCCGATTGCCGCGACGTTATGGCAGGCTGAGGACGGATTATGGTATCTGTTCTGGAACCGCGGCAGCGGTTCGGGCGACGCCGAAAAATTGCTGATTCAGGAAGAACTGAAACCGCCCATGGCCTGGCATCGTGCGCCGCAAAAGATGACCGCCTATCTGCAGGAACTTTTCCCCCAACTGGTGTTGTAAAATGATGATGACACCGGGACATGATTTCGAAGAACCCAACTTCGCCGACAGGATTGTGGGCGCGGTCAAGGGCCTGTTTACCCATCCACAGACAGTCGTTGCGCAAAGCAACAAGATCGGCGACATGCTGAGCGAAATCGCGCGCCTCGCCCCTGACGCAGCGCTGACACAGCTCGGCACCCAGCCCGACGGGCTCAGCGCCGCCGAGGCCGAAAGCCGCCTCGAAACCTACGGCAAGAACGAAGTCGCGCATGAAGACCATAAAGGCGTGCCGGAACAATTGCTGCGCCTGCTTATCAACCCGCTCAACATCATGCTGCTGGTGCTGGCGGGGGTCAATTTCCTGTTCCTCGGCGATTTTGAATCAGGCTCGGTCGTTTCCTTGATGGTGATCCTCAGCGTCGGACTTTCTTTCGTGCAGGAAAACCGTTCCGGCAACGCCGCCGCCAAATTGCGCGCTATGGTCAGCACCACGGCTTCGGTCATGCGCCAGATGCCGCCCGAACACGATGGACAAGATGCGCGCCGTTCGACACGCACGGAACTGCTGATCGAAGATCTGGTGCCGGGCGACATCGTGTGGCTGTCGGCGGGTGATATCATTCCCGCCGATCTGCGTATTCTCTCGGCCCGCGATCTGTTCATCAACCAGTCGGCGTTGACCGGCGAGGCGATGCCGGTGGAAAAATTCCCCAGCCTGATCGAAGGCAGCGCCGACAAGAATTTCGTCGATCTCGGCAACATCGCTTTTATGGGCAGCCATGTGACGAGCGGCACCGCCAAGGCCGTGGTGGCGGCGACGGGGGCGCAGACTTATTTCGGCTCTCTCGCGCGCTCCATCGTCGGGCGGCGTTCGCTGACCAGTTTTGAGAAAGGCGTCAACCGTTTTACCTGGATGATGATCCGCTTCATGCTGGTGATGGTGCCTCTGGTCTTCATCATCAACGGCTATACCAAGCATAACTGGACGGAAGCGTTCATTTTCGCGATGTCGGTCGCCGTCGGATTGACGCCGGAAATGCTGCCGATGATCGTGACCGTGAATTTATCGAAGGGCGCGCTCGCCATGTCGCGCAAGAAGGTCATCGTCAAACGCCTCAATTCGATTCAGAATTTCGGCGCGATGGATGTGCTCTGCACCGACAAGACCGGCACGCTGACGCAGGACAAAGTCATTATGAAAAAGCACGTCGATCTTCACGGCGAAGATGACGACAATGTTTTGCATTACGCCTATCTCAACAGTTTCTATCAGTCGGGGCTGAAAAACCTGCTCGATGTCGCGGTGCTCGACCATGTCGAAATCCGCCAGGATCTGCATATCGACGATCAGGCCTATGGCAAGATCGACGAAATTCCCTTCGATTTCGTGCGCCGCCGCATGTCGGTGGTGGTAACCAAAAACGAAACCCGCGAACACATTCTGATCTGCAAGGGCGCCGTCGAGGAAGTGCTCGATTCCTGCATCAAAGGCGAGATCGA
>JARLJC010000279.1 GCA_031291435.1 Alphaproteobacteria bacterium
AAATGATCGCGTGTCACGGCGCTCTCGCCCGTCGCGCGGTCCACGACATGAAAGCGGACATCGACCGACTGATCCGAGCCCGGTTGAACCGGCGCCGTCAGCAGCAGGCGCGTTTCCAGCGTCTGGTCCGGTCCGACTTCAATCGACGAACTGCGAGCTCGCCATCGCGCATCGCCGCTACCATCAGGATGCGCAGGGAATAGTTGGTGTAGCTGGCGAGTTTCATCGAAGACGCCAGATCCTCTCGGCCAGTTGACCAGCCCCTTGGCGCCACCGAAAACAGCGCCGCGATAACTTATATTCAAGATATAGCTTTTGCGCCAGACTTTGCGCGCCTTTGACATGGCAGGCGCCGTAACCGCCAGAGTTTGGCTGAAACGGGATTTATACGCGTCAATTCAATCTATTGTCATAGTCTGGCAAGCAAATGTCGGCAACGCCATCGCCTTTCTACGCATTGCCGCCGATTATACCTTGGCGCCAGCCCTGTATCGGCGTAACCTTTAGAAATAGCCGTTGCCAGTTGACCCGTATAGCTTCAGGTAACACGATGTAAATTTGTATTACTACCAGTATAAATATGAGAGCCCGAACGGGCATCACATCTATTTACCATACATAACCTATGCTCATGCCATTACGAGAGATGGAGCGCCGCCGCTCATTGGAATGTCTGGAAATCTCTGGAATGTCCGAATTTATCGCCCCCCGGGCGCGATCGGACCCATTCTCACGGCCAGGAGATGGACAATGACCAGCTTCTTCAATCAGGGCGCGTTCTGGTTTCGCGACAATAATGGCGGCTCTTTATTCTATCCCTTCGGCATTTCAAACGCCGGCTACCATGTTCCAGACAAGCAACGCGCCACAATCATGGCCTGGGCCTTCTGGCGCATCCAGTTGCACATCATCACCTGGACGCTGATCTTTGTTCCGTTGATCGTATTTTGGGCGCCTTCGCTGGCGGTATCGCAAAAGCTGGAGCTGGAGCCCCTGGCGCTGGCTGTCGCTGCTGTAACAGCCCTGACCCTGGCCATTTCGTGGGTAGGCGACCGCCTTGTCTATGCGGTTTTGCTGAAGAGTTGCGCTCGAATCGAAAGATCGCCGTTGCGGTCGGAACGTCGCGCCAGTTCCGGCCAGATCGGCGTGACGCGCAACAACCTGCGCTGCGTGCTGTTTCCAACCTCGCCTGTATGTCTCGCCGCCGGGTTGACGACGATTTTGTTCGGCATCAACCATGGCGACCGGTTGATGACCGCAACGGGCGCGATCCTGTCGCTGATTTTTGCCTGGCCGGTCATGACAGGCTGCAAAAATTACCTGCAGGGCCGGATAGCGCCTTAGAACCCGGTCACCGAGAAGCTATAGGCCAGTTCGAGGCCGCCGGTGAATTGATCCATCGCGCCATCGCGCGT
>JARLJC010000280.1 GCA_031291435.1 Alphaproteobacteria bacterium
AATCGGATCCTCGATGGTCAGGATCTTGCGCTCGGGCGCGTTCAGCGAGGCCAGGGCCGCATAGAGGGTGGTGGTCTTGCCGCTGCCGGTAGGGCCCGTCACCAGAACGATGCCTTCGGGCCGCTGCAAAATGCGGTCGAGCTGCGCCAGCGCCGCCGCGTCATAGCCCAGTTTTTCCAACGGCAGTAAAGCGCGGCGGTGATCGAGAATGCGAATGACGATATTCTCGCCCTGCACCGTCGGCATCACCGCCATGCGGAAATCGATTTCCGCGCCGCCGATCTGCATATGGAAACGCCCATCCTGCATGCTGCGCGTATCGGCGATATTCATGCCTGCCATAATTTTCAGGCGGTGCGACAATTCCGGCCAATGGGCGCGATGCAAAGCGCGCAATTGCCGCAGCACGCCGTCGACCCGCACGCGCAGGCGCACGAAGGTTCCCTCAGGCTCCAGATGAATATCCGAAGCGCCGTCGCGCACCGCGTCGGTGAGAATGGTGTTGACCAATCGAATGACGGGATGCTGCCAATCCGCACCATCGGCTGCCGCCGATGTAATCGTGCCTTCCAGCTCATTCAAAATGTCGTCGAGTTCAAGCGTGGTGCGCCCATAGGCCTCGATCGCTTCGGCGATATCGCTGGTCGAGGCCACCAGCGGCACGATTTCCGTCTGGCGCGGGAAATGCCGCCGCACTTCGTCCATCGCCGCGATATCGTGCGGGTCGGCCATCGCGAGGCGCAAAATCTCGCCGTCGAAGGAAACAGGCGCGGCGCGGCAACGTTCGGCGACCGCGCGCGGCAGACGATGCATGGCCTCAGGGTCGGGCGGCGTTACCTTTAACTCAATCGAGGCATAGCCGGTATGCGCGGCGAGCGCCCCCGCCAGAATTTCGTCGCGCAGGAAACCCAGTTTGACAAGCACCGCGCCCAGCCGGTCGCCGCTGCGGCGCTGTTCGTGCAGCGCGATTTGAATCTGATCCTGCGACACATGCCCGTCGCGCAGCAATTGCTCGCCGATGCGGAGAGGCTGACTGGCGCGGAGAGGGAGAATGTCAGCCATGTTTCACCACACCGTCTGGCAGGCAGGATTGCCGAGCATGCTGATCAAGCCGTTCCTGTCGGCATAAAGCAGGACATCATCGTAAGGGTCGGTATCGCCGCCCACAGATTGCGCATCATAGAAAACCGTATCTGTCGTATTGCAATTCTGCGATCCGCCGCCTGCGTCGCATTGGCCGTAACCACCCGCCGGGCTACATGCCGCATAATTGGAAGGAAAGGGTAGGCGAAAGCCGTTATTCGGATTCTGCGCCGCCTCGGCAAAGCATGAGCCATAGCCATCCTTGCCGTGACTGACGAAAATGACGGCGGCCTGTTGCGTCGCGCCTTGTGGTGTGATGACGCTGATGCGCTGCGTCGTGGCTAATCCTGACTTGCATAAACCTTTGCTGGCCGAACCGACCTGCGCCGATGTGCAATAACCGTTATTGGCATCGGTCTGGCTGCAAATCGCGGTTGGCGGAACAAACACGGTCGTGGAGCTGATCGGAATCGTCGTCAATGCCGGATCGACACGCATGGTAATCCAATGTCCCCATCCGTCATGCGCGACCGAAGCCGGAACGCCGAGCGAGACATAGGGAAAAATTCCCTCTATCGCGCTGCAGCTTCCGCACGCCGCCGCCGTGCTGATTTTGCCGAACTTTGCGCCGTTCAGCGAGGCATCCGCCGGGCACGGCAAACACCCGTTCGCCTGCACATAAGCCGCCGTGGCCAGCATCAGATTGCGCAGATTGCTTTGCGTCAGCGCGGTCTGGTTGGCCGTCCGCGTGGCGACCAGCGCCGGAAAGACGGTCAGCATGACAAGGCCGATAATGACGATGACCATCGCCATTTCGACCAGGGTAAAACCGCGCTGGCTGGCGAGGTTTCTCATGCCGTCCGCCTTTTCTCCGCCGCCTTACATCCGCACGCACAGGGTAAAGGTCTGGCCCTTGCCGTAATCGGCGGCCACGGTGCCGCCGGTGACTTCGCCCGCGGCTCCCGTTGAAATCATCGCCTGGATCGAGCCCGTGTTGCTGCTGCCGTCATCGAGCCGCGAGTCGATCGCCATCGCGGCGTCGGCTGGTACATTGGTCAGGCACAGCACGTTCGAAGCAATCGCGCCGGTGAAGGCGGTATGCTGGAACCCGTAAATCCCGTTGAAGGGATTGGTTGGCTGCGGCGTGATATCGGCGGCCGTGCCCTGATTTTTCACAAGGTCGGCGGCGCGCAGATCGCCCCACACCAGACGGGTTTCGTCGGTATTGGTGCCGCTGTCGAACTCGCCATTCAGCGTGCCGCTGCCGTCACCCTTGCCGGGCAGATTGGCGTTGGGAAACCGTGTCGTATTATTGATGTCGTCGCCCGGTATCGCGCCGTAATTCTGCACATAAGTCTGGAACTGCGCCTGAAAAGCCTGAATGGAATTGAGCGCGTTGGTGATCTGCGCATTCTGCATGATCTGCCGCCCCGTCAGCACACCGCCGATAATCAGGCCGATGATGACGAGAACGATGGAAAGTTCGACCAAAGTAAAACCGGCACGCGACTGTTTCTTTGTCATTTCTCTCTCCTTCAGTTGGTTGGATTTGTATCGGGCTCCATCTCACTCATATCGGGTAAATCGGGCAGGGGCGGCGGCGCGCTGTGCGGCACATCCATCACGCGCGGATCGCTGCTATATTTGTAATAAAGATCGCCGTCGGCTTTGTCGGGCTTGGGCTGATCGGCGATGGTGGCGCGCAGGAGGATCACCAGTTCGCTGGTCTTGCCCTGATTATCGCGGGTCTTGAACAGATTGCCGACATAGGGAATATCATCGAGGAACGGCACGCCCTGATCCTGATTGATCGAGCTGTCCTGCATCAGCCCGCCCATGACCGCGATTTCGCCGGAATGAAGCTGAATAACGGAATCCATCTCGCGCACCGCCAGAACTGGAATCTGCGAGGCGATCGGATTATCCACCCCCGCCACCGCCGCGTTCAGATTGATCGAAGGATCATCGACCTCGCCCACCACGCGCGAAATGGTCGGGCGCAAAGTCATCGTCACCCTGTTGGTGGCGGCGTCGATGGAAGGCTGCACCGTCATCACAAGGCCGACCGGCACCGTGCGCGGCGTGCTGGTGTAAACCGGGTTGGTGGTGACCGACGAGCCGTTGGCGTTGGTCGTCGTCGTGAATTGAGCCTGAGTGACGAAATAAACCTGATTGGTGGCGACCTTCATCACCGCCGTCTGGTTGTTCAGAACTGTGATGCGCGGCGCGGACAGAACCCGCGTGGTGCCGAAAGTCTGCACGAGGTTGAGAAGCGCGTTGAAATTGCTGCCCGCGATTTCGGCGGTGAAGAAATTGGCGGCGTTGGGCGCGGCCTGCGGGCCGAAATTGGCGGCCAGCGATGCTGTATGGCTGAACACAGCCACCCAGTCGATGCCCGCCTGATAGCTGTCGTCGAGTTCGACTTCGATAATCCGAGCGTCGATCAGCACCTGCCCATAGGCCTTGCGGCGCAATTCGTCGAAATAAGCGGAGACGGCGTCCTGCTGCTGCTGGTCGCCATAGACCATGATCATGCCCGCCTGCCGGTCGATGCTGAAATCGCCTTTTGAGCCTTTGCGCCCGTTCGAAGCCAATATCTGCGCCACCGATTTTTCCGTCTCGGGCCAGAAATCCGCCTGCGATAGCGACGAAAGTTTGGCGATGGAATTATTCTGCGTCGCCGCCGCGCCGTTGGTGCTGCTGCCGCCGACGCCGCCATTCGATCCGCCGCTGCCGCTCACATCGACATCGAACACATTGGTGGCGATGTCGGTCTCGCTGGCGGTCTTGCGCGACAGACTCAGATAATCCATCTGATAGGTTTTCTGATAGGGCGTATCCGGTTCGATGCGAATAAAATTGCCGTCGGTTTTGTAACGCAGCCCCGCCATCATGCAGACGCGGCGCAGAACCTGTCCGAAAGGCTGCTCGTGCGCCGCGATAATCACGCTGCCCTGCACGCCGGGATCGATTTCGAGATTGGCGCCGGTCTTGCGCATCAATTCCATCAGCACGTCGCGCACCGGCACATTGTCGGTCACCACGATGCTGACCGGCTTGTCCATCGGCGCAAGAACCTCGGGCGCCGCGGCCTGCCATGCGGTGACTACGGGAATGGGCGGCGGCGCGTTTTTATCCGGAGGTGGCGTCAGCTGTTCCGGCTGTTCGGGCAGCGGCGGCTGCCTCTGGCGCAGGGCCAGATAATCTTCGCGCGTCAGATGCGCGGCGGGATCGATTTCATTAGTGGTGGCGAGATCGGCGGAAGTTCCCATTGCGCCGGAGTCGCCGCATCCGCCCAAAGCGGCAACGCCAAGGATGAGTAGTAGACACCGCGCAAGCTGCAACTTCATGGGGAATATAAATAAGGTAAAGACATAGGCGGGTAGGCGTTAACCTTTATGGCGCATATATCCCCGTATGTCAAAATTAAGTCTTATCAACAGCCTGTGGATAAGTTCTGAGATGAAAGACGAGCCATAGTTAGCGGGGATAGCGCACTTCCCAGAAGAACAACCCATCGGGCGGGGCTGTGGGGCCACCTTTGGTGCGGTCGCAGGCGGCGAAGGCGGTTCTGAAATCGTTCAGAGTCCATTTCCCCGACCCAACCAGCGCGAGTGTGCCGACCATATTGCGCACCTGATGATAGAGGAACGAGCGCGCCTCGGCATGTACCGTAACGATCTCGCCCTCGCGCGTGACTTCCAGCCGGTCGAGCGTTTTGACCGGCGATTTCGACTGGCAATTCTGGGCACGGAAAGTCGAAAAATCATGCTGGCCGATCAGGATATCCGCCGCGCGTTGCATCGTTTCGATATCGAGCGGCCGCGCCACATGCCACATGCGGTGCAGGTCTAAGGTCAACGGCGCGCGCCGGTTATGGATGACATATCTGTAACTGCGGCCCAGCGCATCGAAGCGCGCATGGAAATCTTCGGCCACGGCGGCGGCTTCGAGAATAGCGATCTTGTGCGGCCGGATATGGAAATTGAGGGCGTCGCGCACGATGTCGCCGCTGGTTTCGCGCGCGATATCGGCATGCGCCACCTGCGCCCGCGCGTGCACGCCGGTATCGGTGCGGCCCGCGACGGTCAGGCCGGTTTTCTCGCCGCAGAATTTTTCGATGGCTTCCTCGATCGCCTGCTGCACCGAAGGCGCGTCGGGCTGCCGCTGCCAGCCGCAAAAATCGGTGCCGTCATATTCGATGGTCAGTTTCCAGCGCGTCATAATTGTGAGCCAACCGGCAAGCGTAACCCGCGCAGCAACGAAGCGCCGTCGGTGGGTTTCTTGCCCGCGCGCTGCAGCGAGGTAAGTCGCAAAGCCTGCTTCCCACACGCCACGGTGAATTGCTCATCGAGCAAAATTCCGGGCGCGCCCTTTTTATCGACGATCTCGGCAGCGAGAATTTTGATGGGTTCGTTTTCCAGCATGAAGGAACAGCCGGGCCAGGGCGTGAGAGCGCGAATTTGCCGGTCGATTTCTGCCGCTGTTCTATGCCAGTCGATTTTTCCGTCCTCGCGCGTCAGCTTGGCGGCGTAGGTCGCGCCTTCTTCGGGCTGGGCCACCGGATGCAGTTCGCCCGCCGCCAGATCATTGAGCGCGCGCACGATCAAATCGGCACCGATAGCAGCCAGCGCGTCATGCAAACTCTGTGCGGTCGTCTTATCGGTGATCGGTGTCTTGCCGGTCAGAAGCATCGCGCCGGTATCGAGCCCGGCATCCATCTGCATGATGGTGATGCCGGATTCCTTATCGCCCGCCAGAATGGCGCGCTGAATAGGAGCCGCGCCGCGCCAGCGCGGCAGCAGCGAGCCGTGAATATTGAGGCATCCCTGTTTCGGCGCATCCAGAATGGCTTGCGGCAGAATGAGGCCATAGGCGGCGACCACGGCGACATCGAGATTCAAGGCGCGGAACAATTCCTGCTCCGCCGCGTCGCGCAGGGTGCGGGGATGCCGCACTTCCAATCCCATTTCCTCGGCGGCGATTTGCACCGGCGTTTTCTGCACCTGCTGCCCGCGCCCCGCCGGTTTCGGCGGCTGGCAATAAATAGCGGCGATTTCATGCCCGGCTTCGTGCAGCGCGCGCAGGGCCACCACGGCGAAATCGGGCGTGCCCATGAAAGCGATGCGGAGGGGATGCGTACCCGTCATTGCGTGACGGTGATGGTGGCAAGGCCCGTCCAGTCGGTGATCGGCGCATCGGTCGCGCCGGGATGCCACAAGGTCACGACGACATGATAAATATCGGGGCGGGGGAAGGCGTGGGCGCCTTGCATATCGGCGCAGGGTGTATTGAGCGGCACATTTTCAAGATCGTCGGTGCCGTCACCCCAGTTGACGGTGACGCCGTTGCCGCCTTTGCCCTGCCATTCATGCGAGGTCACGCATTTGTTGATGGCGTCAACCAGATAGGAAGGGCCGGTAATCTGCACCTGCAGGGGGTGTTTGCCGTGGGTGGGCTGAATCTGCAGCGCTTCCTGCGCCTGCGCGGACGCTGCGAGCAACAACAGGGCCGATAAAGCAAGCGCGGATTTAGAGAACATGGCCATCCTCTTCCTTGCGTTCCTTGTCGATCTTTTTCAGGATGATGTCGCGTTTCAGCTTGGAAATATGATCGATGAACAAAACGCCGTTGAGGTGATCGATTTCATGCTGAATGCACTGGCTCATCAAATCCTCGGCTTCGAGTTCCTGCTTCTTGCCGGCCTGATTGAGGTAAGTCAGGCGGATGCGGCGCGGGCGCGTCACCTTGGCGTAATGGCCGGGGATGGAGAGGCAGCCTTCGTTATAGGTGAAGGTTTCCTCGGGATCGTGCCAGCTGACTTCCGGATTGGCCATCAGGAACACATCTTTGCCGTCGCGCTCTTCAGACACATCGACGGTGATGATGCGCTCGAGCGAGCCGACCTGATTGGCGGCCAGGCCGATGCCGTGGCCCTTATACATCGTCTCGGCCATATCCTCCATCAAGGTGGCGATACGCTTGTCGACGGCAAGAATGGGCCTGGCGACCTGCCGCAGAACTGGGGCAGGGATGATCTGAATGTTAAGCTGGGTCATGCGGTCGCCTTGTCTAATACCGCACTTTCATAGGGTTTTATGGGCTTTCGCGCAAGGCTTAGAACGGGTTCTTACGCCGCGTCGTCTTTGCCGATGCTATGGATAACGGCGGGCTGGCGCGCCTGCAGATCGATGGGTTCGATTGCCTCGGTCAAATCCTTGCCTTCCTTGGTCGCGCCATATTCGCGCAAACGGCGGGTTTTGGGCAGGACATTGCGTTCGATGCTGCCGACCAGCTTGTTATAGCTTTCAAGACTGCCGCCCAGCTTGCGGCCGACATCGGATACATGCTCGGTCATAACGGCAATCGAATTATAGAGTTCGCCGCCCAAGGCTCCGAGTTTCTGCGCATTCTCGCGCAAATTTTCCTGCCGCCAACTCAGCGCCACGGTGCGCAGCAAGGCCACCAAAGTCATCGGCGTCGCCAGCACGACATTGTTGGAATTGCTGTATTCGATCAGGTCGGGATCGCAATCGAGAGCGCCCGCGAGGAAATGGTCGCCCGGTACGAACAGCACCGCGAAATCCGCCGCTCCATCGACCTGATCCCAGTAAGCCTTGGAACTCAAAGCGCGGATATGTTCGCGCATCTGCTTGGCATGTTTTTGCATGGAGGCGGCGCGGAACACGCTATCGTCGCTCTGCGCGCCGTCGAGATAGGCGGAAAGCGGCACCTTGCTGTCGATCACGACGCAGCGGTCGCCCGGCATCTTGACGACATAATCGGGGCGCAAAAACGCGCCTTCTTCGCCCGGAATATGCTGCTGCGATGTGAAATCCGACGTATGTTCCGACATGCCGGTCATTTCGAGAATGCGGCGCACCTGAATTTCGCCCCATTGCCCGCGCGTGTTGGGGGAACGCAACGCCTGCAATAACTGCCCTGTATCCTCGCGCAGTTTCTGCTGGGTCTCGTTCGACATGCCGACGGCCTTGAGCAATTCCTTGTAAGCGCCTTCGCGATGTTTCTCCATCGCCTGTATCTGCGCATCCATCTTGCCCAACGTTTCCTTGACCGGCTTCAGCATCTCGTCGATGGCGGTGGTTTTTTTATCGAGATGGGCCGAGGCCGAAACCTCAGTCTGCTTTAAGCGGCCTTCGGCTAATTGCAGGAAGCTTTCATGGCTCTGGCGCAGCGTATCGGAAGCAATCGCCTTGAAACGGTCGCCCCATTCGGTTTCGGTGCCGAGCCGCGCGCGCGTGAACATCCACACGGAACAACCGCCGACGACGAGGCCCAGCATCAAGGCCATAAGAAAGTAATCGTAAATGCGCATGAAAATATCCGGACGGCGTACGAATCACTTATAGCTGATTCGCAGCCTCGGCGGGAATACGAAATGCGGCGGCAACTTTATGCCTGTCGGGAGAAGCCGGCATCCTGACCTTGGCCGGGCCGGTAAGCGTTTTTTCGGCCTCGGCGTCAAAGACCTTAACGCCGGTTCTTGCCAGTTCATGTTGAAGAGCGACGCTTAACTCTATGTTCCCGCATAAATAAACGCAGGCTGGCGGCGCATCCTTGCCGGGCCCTGTATTGCGTCCGTCGGCGCGCCGCAGTTCTTTATAGTCGGCCAGGGATAAAGCGAGGGGAGCCAGGCCGAGATTGGCGACGATCATATGCGCCGGTTGACTGAATCCTTCGCCCTGATGAATGAGAAATGTCGCCATGCCCGGATCTTTCGGCGATTGCAGATAGCAACGCTGCACCCATTCGAGATTTACGGGGCCCGGCAATTGCGCCAGCACTTTATTCACCGAACCGACGAAACCCGATAAATCGAGGTCGGGCGCAGCGCGCTGCTGCAGATCCCTGGGGGAGGCCGTGAATAAATTGGTGCGTTTGGTAACGCCCCATTCGTCGCCGAGCTGAAAAAACCATCCGCCATCCGAAGCGAAAGCGGCAAAACACATGGCCTGCCGCAAATGCCGCGTCAGATTTTCGCGGTCGGTGTTGAGCGGCAGCAGCTTCACAAGATCCAGTTCATTAAGTGGCCCCTTGTTGGCCGAATGATAAGTCGCGCCATATTCGTCCACCGCCGCCTCTCTATAGGCCGCGGCGAACAGGACATCGGTGATCGCCCCGTAAATCGCCCGGCCGCGCGATGAAGTGGGCGAGGCTTTGACCATCAACGCCGATAAATTGCGATAGGACAGCAAAGCCTTCGCAGGATCTTCGCCGGGAAAGGCCAGGTCGATAACGCGGGTGACCTTGTCGATAGAGTCCTGTTCCAGGCTGCCCTTGTGGCACAGCGCCGAAAACAGATTCAACACGCCTTCGCGGATATGCGGGTTTTTGCAGCCCTTGCGGATCGCCGTCTGCAAGGCGGTGCCGCGCACATGCTTGTTGTTCAGGTAATGATCGGCGCCGCGCGTCACGTCGTGATTGCCGATAAAGCCGACCGTCGGGCCGACATGCTGCTGCAGCATACCTTTGGCATAAGACAGGCTGGTATTGTCGGCCAGCCAGAAATTCTTGGTGAAGGGGTAGAAGTAAACCGAATTATAGACGTAATCCATGTGTCCGCCGACGCCGAGGAAATGGCTGACATCCTGCCCCAGCGTTTCGCCCAGCATGAGGGCTGGTGCGCCATGTTCTTCAAGGCAGAGTTTGTCGATGAAGGGCACGATTTCACGGTAAACCTGATCCGGCACCATGCCCGCCGCATCGATGCGCAACCCCGCGAAGCCGAACTGTTTGACGACCAGTTCCGCCATCGGTTTCAGATGCTGGTCTATAATCTCGCGCGTCGCCTGCGGATTGCCATAGTCGAATTCCAGCACGTCGTCCCAGGACTGGCTGTGGGTACGGTAATTCTCGTCGCGCCCGAAAAACATGAAATTGCCGTTGGCGTGGCGTTTGAACCAATGCGGATGTTCGGCCACCAGCGGATTATCGACGGCAACATGGCGCATGACGAAATCGAACAGAGGTGTCATGCCGAGTTCGCGCGCTTTGTCGGTATAGGCGCGAATGTCGGCGTAGTCGCGCCCACGCCGTTCGGCGGCGCTCAGCTTTTCGTCTTTATGCGCCGACAGCGCGCTATTGATATCGAGGCCGCGCAGCGCATAGGGGCTGCCCGCTTTCGCATGCAGCCTTTTATGACTGTTTTCGCCGCCTGCTGCATCGATGCCACGGGTGATCTCTTTTTTGATGGCCTCCAGATCGCGGGATGGCGCAAATAACGGATTGACCCATATGCTGGTGAATCCCATCGCGGCGATGCGCGGCAGATCGGCGGTCATGGCCGGAATATTTTCGTAATAGGAAGCGAACTGGTTATAGCTGCGCAAACGTTGCAGCTCGTCGCGGCGCGGACGGGAAATAGACTCTGAAACCATAATGCCTATCTGTTCAAATGCGCCGGAACGGCGTCGCCTGTTAAAAATGCTAAAAAAATACTGGCCCAATACTAGCGTGGGAGGAGTTAATGCCCTCTAAACATTGAAAATAATAGGGGCATAAAGGCTGCCGGAGCTTAAATTTCCGTTTGCAGCGCGTAAAAGGTTCGTTACCATGCGGCATGCCCGTTTTTTCGCCGCCTTGCACATCTCTCGCAAACATCAATCTTTTTCAAATGGTTAGCCGGTGAGCCTCGGCCTCGAACTCGCCATCATCCTGCTGCTCGTTCTGCTCAACGGGTTTTTCGCCATGTCCGAACTGGCGATTGTCTCGGCGCGGCGGGCAAAATTGCGCCAGCTCGCCGATGAAGATGTCGCCGGCGCCCAGATGGTCCTCGATATGGCCGACGACCCTTCGGCCTTCCTGTCCATCGTCCAGATCGGCATGACGCTGAACAGCGTTCTGGTCGGCGCTTTCAGCGGCGCGACTTTGGCTAACAACTTTGCCGTCTATCTCGACACCATTCCGTGGATTGCGCCGCATGGCGAAGCCGCGGCCCTGACGCTCACGGTCGCGGGGGTGACTTATTTCAATCTGGTGATCGGCGAACTGGTGCCTAAACGCATCGGCCTCGCTTACGCCGAGAAAATCGCCATCCATGTCGCGCGCACGATGGGCATTTTCGCCGCCGTCGCCGCGCCGGTGGTGTGGGTGCTGCGCCAATCGACCGAGTTCTTCCTCTATATCATGCGGCTGCATAATCCGCCCGAGCATCTCGTCACCGAAGAAGAAATCAAGGACATGATCGCCGAAGGCACCGAATCCGGCGCGCTCAAGCCGGGCGAGAAAAATATGCTCGAAGGCGTCATGCGCCTTGCCGACCGCACCGTGCGCAGCATTATGACGCCGCGCATGGATGTGGTGTGGCTGAATATCGCCGACAGCCCGCGCGAACATAAAAATATTATCCGCTCCAGCGGCTATAGCCGTTTTCCGGTGGCGCGCGGGGATATGGAAGAAATTCTCGGCGTCGTGCATGCCAAGGATCTGCTCAACGCCAGTTTCGACGGCCAGACTTTATCGTTGAAGCCCGTTATGCGCGCGCCGCTGATCGTGCCCGACACGACGCCCGTGCTGCGCCTGCTCGATCAGTTCAAGCAGGCGGGCCAGCATATCGCCCTTGTCGTCGATGAATATGGCAGCGTCGAAGGGCTGGTTTCGGTCACCGACATTATGGAATCCATCACCGGCGGCCTGCCCGAACGCGGGCAGGAGGCGGTCGCGAAGCCCGTGAAACGCGAGGATGGAAGCTGGCTCATCGACGGCTCGATGCCGATCGACGAGGTCGAGGCGCTGGTCGATCTCAAGGACATGCGCGGTGAAGGCGATTTCGAAACCATGGCCGGTTTCATGATCAATCATCTCGGCCGCATTCCCGCCGCGGGCGATAATTTTTTCTGGGAAGCCGCGCGCTTCGAAGTCGTCGATATGGATGGCCGCCGCGTCGATAAAGTGATCGTCACCCCGCCGCCCGACGACGACGAAGATGACAAGAATTTACCGACGACGGTGGAATAATTCGGCGGGTTAGAGGGTGAAGCGCGAGGCTTCGACAATCTGCGGCTCGACTACGCGCGCGTGCTTTGACTGTCCGATTTGCATGAGTTCCTCCTGAATCATGGGTATATCGGCAGGGCGCAGATAAGACGTTCCGCTCATGGAGGTCAGCCGGACTAAAAAATCTTCCTGCGCATAAGGACTCCGATTGATCATGGCCGGCAAATTTTTGGGGTTCATGGAGCTCAGAAAAACCGAATGCTTCTGTTCGTAGCGATCGAGCAGACCGGGGCCGGCATGAAACAGGAACACTCCAGAGGTCGCGTCGGCCAGAGCCTGCGCCGGGGACGCGCCCTTTTCCTTAATCGATTGATCGTACAGGGAGCGAAAATATCCAAGCATCTTGCGTTCGTTGGAATTCGGAGGCCAATTCATTTTTGTCCCGTTCTGCTCCAGAACAAAAGCGTTGGCGTACTCGGCGGCATGCGTCGCGGCCTCGGTAACCCAAGTGCGCACCAGCGGATCGACGCCGACATTGTTTTCGACAAAGAATGGTACAAATTCATTTTTTTGCCAGCGATGTTCCAGTTCGTGTGCAAGGCTTACCGCATTGCTGCCGATATTGGACTCTGTTACGTCGACCAGATAAACATCCTTACCCTTAATATACGCTGCAGCATCGTAATCTGTCCTAACGGCCTCTTTGCGTTGCATAAGATGAATCTGAAGCCCGTCCCGCTTTACAAGATCGAGCAGGAAAGAACCCTGCGGCATCAATTTGACTGCGTCCGTTATTTTGTCGAGCAGGGCCGGGCTATCGACTTCTTCAACCGAGTTTTTGAGTCTCAATGATTCATGTTGAGCGAGACGCATCGCAACCGAAATTTCGGAGAGCGACGAAGCCGCCGTTATCAATGCATTGCTGATGTCGCAGATGTCCGACGTCGAGAGAGCCTGTTTCAGTTTTTCGTTTTCTTCATCCGTCAACCACGCAACCGGCGTTGCCTCGCCTTTGGCCTGTCTGTCGGTTAGATGTTTTTTCAGAACCGCCAGTTGTTGTCGGGCCGTATCGAAAGTCGGATCGAACCTGGCTGCTTTTTCATCCGTGGCGCGCGTGCGCTCTATAGCGGCGCTTCCGTGCGCCACGATGTCGGCGAGATCGTAGGGTTTATATCTGTCGTTCATACGTCAATAAGTCTCTCAAAATGAGGCCATTATACGTTAAAACATTGAAATTGAATGAAACCGGCCTAACGAACTGAATCGCCAGAGATTTTTAGGATCGCGTTCAAATCAGCCGATCGTCTTATCGTCAATCGGCACGCCGGGCGCGTATTTGGTGCGCTGCATCGCGGGCATGGATTTGACATGGGCGATGTTGGGCACGCCGGTCAGTTGCTGGGTGATGAATTTCTGGAAGGCTTCCCAATCTTCGGCGACGATCTTCAAAAGATAATCGATGTCGCCGGTCATAAGATAGCTTTCGCGCACCTGCGGCCAGCCTTCGATCAGCTTGGCGAAATGGGCGATGTCGCTTTCGCTGTGATTGGTCAGCGAGACCATCGTGAACACGGTGATGCCGTAACCGAGTTTATCGGAAGCGATATCGGCGTGATAGCCGCGAATGAAACCGGCTTCTTCGAGCGCGCGCACGCGGCGCAGGCAGGGCGGCGCCGAGATGCCCGCTTTCTTGGCGAGATCGACATTGGTGATGCTGCCGTCATGCTGCAATTCACGCAAAATGCGCAGGTCGGTGCGGTCGAGTTTGACGTGCTTCATAGGAAGGGTTCGGGGGTCGGGGTTCAGGGGTCAGGGGTAGCATAGAATAAAGTTGACTTCCAGAATGAGAAATCAGTTAAAGAAAGTATGAAAACCCTGACCCCTGAACCCCGACCCCTGAACCCTTCTTGCTGGGTCGTCACCGACGGCAAGGCCGGAATGGAAAATCAATGCCTCGGCCTCGCCGAAGCCTTAGGGTTAACGCCCGTGGTGAAGCGCGTTAAGCTGCGCAGCCCCTGGAAACAGTTAAGTCCTTTCCTGCGGCATGGGTTGCAATGGGCGTTTGACCCGGCGGGCGATGCCATCGCGCCGCCCTGGCCTGACCTGCTGATCGCGACCGGGCGCGCCAGCGTTCCCGCCTCGCTTTACGCGCGGCGCATGTCGCGCAGGGAAGGCGGTCGCGGCACCTTCACCGTGCAGATTCAAAATCCTGTCATCGACGCTTCGCGCTTCGATCTGGTGGTGGTGCCGAGGCATGATGCTTTGTCGGGCCGCAATGTGATGACCACGCGCGGGTCGCTGCATCGCGTGTCGGCGGACATGCTGAAACGCGAAGCGGAGAAATTCAGGCCGCTGCTCGATCATCTGCGGCCGCCGCGCATTGCCGTTCTGATTGGCGGCGCCAATGCGGTTTACAGTTTTGGCGCGCGCGAGATGAATGTGCTGGCCGCGCAGTTGAAAGAAATCGCCGGCAAAGAAGGCAGCTTGATGATCACGCCCTCGCGCCGCACCGGAGAAGAAAATCTCCGCATCCTGCAAGACGCGCTGAAAGGCACCCCGAGTTATATCTGGGACGGGCAGGGGCCGAACCCCTATTACGGCATGCTGGCGCTGGCCGACGCGGTGCTGGTCACCTGCGACAGCGTGAATATGGTGAGCGAGGCCTGCTCGACCGGCAAGCCGGTGATGGTGATCGACCTGCCGGGCGGCTCCGACAAATTCCGCCGCTTCCATCAGGCGATGCGCGACGACGGCATGACGCGGCCTTTTAAAGGCCATATCGAAAAATGGGATTACGCCGCCCTCGACGATATGGGGCTGGTGGCCGCCCGCATCCGCGAGATGATGGGAAATCATTGACCGCCGTAAGTCTTAAACCTAATCTCTCGGACATGACGACACAGACCATCGACATCGAAGCCCTTCGCGCCATGCCGGTGACGCAGGAGCCGTTTCCCTATCTGATCGTGCCGCATTTCGTGCGCGCCGAAGCCGTGGATAAAATCGAGGCCGATTATCCCGATGTGAAGGTGCCGGGCAGCGTGCCTTTGCCTTCCCTGCAATACGGCCCCGCTTTCGATCAATTCATGCGCGATATTCGCGGCCCGGAAATGACCGCCGTGATTGCGGAAAAATTCGCGATGGATCTGAAAGACCGCCCCACCACGGTGACGGTGCGCGGGCAATGCCGCGCCTCGGACGGCCAGATCCATACCGACAGCAAGACCAAGCTCGTGACCGTCCTTATTTATATGAACGGCAAGTGGGAACAGCCGGGTGGCCGGTTGCGTTTATTGCGCTCCCCCGACAATCTCAACGATGCTTTCGCTGAAGTGCCACCGGTTCAGGGGACATTGTTAGCTTTCCGTAACCAGCCCAATGCCTGGCACGGGCACGAATCTTTCGAAGGCCCGCGCCGCGCTATCCAGCTTAATTGGGTTCTGAATCAAGGCGTTGTCGCGCGCGAGCAAATGCGCCACCGTCTCAGCGCCTTTGTTAAACGCATATTTGCCTAGCCTGCCCGCCTTAACCATGCGGCAATGATTTTGTGGCAAGAATCACAGACTTTGCAGCACATGCCCCGAGTCTAATCTGAGTCCAACCTTAACTATTCGCAGCGCCCGCAGGAATCCCGAAAGGCCTTCCGCCTTCGGAAAAGGGGCCGCAAGAGGAGAACGAACGTGAGTCAGCTCGCCAGGCTTAAAGTCTTGATTGCCGACGATCATTTCCTGATACGGCAATTCGTTCGCAATACGCTGCAGGAGGCGAAGGTCACCAATGTGCAGACCGCCGCCGACGGCAATGAGGCGATCGACCTTGTTCAGAAATCGCGCGAGGCGGGCCAGCCTTACGACATTGTGTTCCTCGACTGGAACATGCCGACCATCTCGGGCCTCGAAGTGTTGAGTTATTTCCGCGCCAAGCCCGAATATGCCGATACCGCCTTTGTCATGCTGACGGCGGAATCCGAACAATCGAATATCATGAAGGCGATCAAGTCCGGCGCCACTTCCTATATCGTCAAACCGGTTTCGCCTTCCGATCTCGGCAAGAAATTGTTTGAGATCAATGAGTGGCTGAAACGCAAGCGCCAGGCTTCCGGCGGGATTTTCGGTTAGGAGCGCCCCATGTCAGCCCAACAGATCGCGCTCAACGAAACGCTGGCCCGGGACATTTCCGCCGCCGCCGCGAAGTCTATGAGCGAAACTTTCGGTATTCAGGTCACCGCCGGTCAGGCCGAATATGGCGACGGCATGGTGTCGCTGGTCGGCGATATTTCCGGCATCATCGGCATGGTGCAACAGCAGCTTGAAGGCACCTTGATGCTGTGCGTCACTTTCGAGACGGTGCGCGACATTCTGCCGCAGGTGGTGGGCAAGTCGGTTTCGATCACGCATGAAATGGCGGTCGATGCCGTCGGCGAGCTGACCAACATGATCTTCGGGCAGGTGAAAAGCGAACTCAACCAGCGCGGCCATCAGATCAAGCTCGGCATTCCCTGCGTGGTGACGGGGCGCGGCCATTTCGTCAGCCAGTTTCATCGCGGCAAATATATGATCGTCCCGTTTCATCTCGACGGCCAATTGTTTCAGGTCTATGTCGCCTTGCACGAAACCGCGGCTAAAGCGTAGTCACGGTTTCCGGAAAGAAGTTTATGTCGGATACCGATGCTGATGTCGAAGTCGGGGCGTTTGCTCCGCCTGCCGCCGCCAAGGCGGAAAATTATTCGTCCCTGACCGAAGCGACGCGGCAGGCCGACATCCTGCATCTTTCGCTAGTCGGCATGACGGCCATCGTTCTGGTTCTCCTGGTGGCGGTGGCCCTGCCGGTTTTCGGCTACGAGCCCGTGACCGACAAACGCAGCTTCGCGATTATCACCGTCGTCACGCTGGCGGGCATCGGCTATCTCTATTATCTCAATTATGCCGTGCATCGCATCATCGGCGACCATGCCCGACTGACCGAAGTTCTGGTCAACAGTCTGGGGCAGGGCTTTCTGTCGTTCGGGCTCGACGGCATCTGCGACAAGGTTTATTCGCAGGCCTGCGGCGATCTTCTCGAAGGCGTGCCCGCGGGCAAGAACATCATGGACGTGCTGCGCGTTCCCGAAGAAGGGCGCAGCGATTTCAAGGACTGGATGGACGTTCTGTTCATGCCCAACCACGCGCTGGGTTTTTACGACGTCGTGAATTTCCTGCCGCAATTTTTTCCGCACAGCGACAATCGCCGCATCACTTTGCTGTACCGCCCGATTTATTCCAGGCCGGGCGTGCTGATGCGCGTGGTGCTGATCGCCACCGACGAAACCGAAGAACATGCGGCGCAGCAGCTTGCCAAGCAGCGGCAGGATTACGCCGATATGATTTGCCGCATTTTCCGCGAGCGCAACCAGTTCCTCGCCACCATTACCCATGTCCGCAAGTTCCTCGAAGAATCCAACGGGCCGGTGCCGCGCGCCGAGGCTTCGTCGCTCCTGCGCCTGCTGCATACGCTGAAAGCGGCGGTCAAGCATTTCCACCTTCATGATCTCGGTGAGACGGTGCATCATCTCGAATCCGAATTGCGCAGCGATACCATTGCGTCGGACGAGGAATTTATGGCGGTGCTGGCCGGCGGCCGCCGCCGCGTCGAGCTTGAACTCAACAAGGTTCTCGACACCATCAAGGATCTGATCGGGCAGGATTACGAACGCCGCGGCAATATGCACGAAATCGAGGAAAGCGCTTTATACAGTTTTGCGCTCGTCATGGGCGTGTCGAATGTCAGCCGCGACGTCATCGATCATTATCTGCGCTTTATCGTCGCGGTGCCGATTCAGGATTGTTTCCGCCAGTTCGATCGCGAACTGATCGATCTCGCCGAAATCACCGGCAAGCAGGTCAAGCCGATCCGCTATACCGGCTCGAACCCGCCGGTTCTCATGCGCACCATGCACGCGATGATCTTTTCGCTTACTCATGTGGTACGCAACATCATCGATCACGGCGTTGAGCCCGCCGTCACCCGCCTCGCGCGCGGCAAGGATCCGGCCGGACAGGTTTCGATTCACGCCGATGTGGTGCCCGACGCCGACGGCAAACGCCAATGGCTGTCGATCGTCATCGCCGACGATGGCGGCGGCATCGACCCGGCCCGTGTGCGCGAAAAACTTTTTCAGACGGCGCCGAGTGGCGACTGGAAGAACATGGACGATCATGCGGTCATTCAAAATATTTTTTCATGGGGCTTTTCCACCCGCGACACGGTAACCGATCTGTCGGGGCGCGGCGTGGGCATGGAGGCGGTCGAGCGCGAGGTCAGGAGCCTCGGCGGCACCATTGAGGTTTTCTCGGAATTGCATCACGGCACACGGTTCGAGATCAAGGTTCCTTATACCCTTGAAGTTTAAGTGATTTAGGGGAAAATAAGAGGCGGAGAGAAGAAGGGGGAAGCGGAGGGAAGCCCGCTCTTTTGCCCTCTTTTCCAGCCCTTTTTTCTATCCCCTCTCTTTTCTTGACTCTCCCCTTTCTCCCCCTATACTGCGCCACCTTAGCCTTAAGAGCGGGGCCGAGATTCTTTTGTCATAACAGGCCGTTTCGGCGCATTTTCTAGCCTGCGCCGGCGCGGTGTTTTTGCTGTTTTTACGGAAGAACGCGCCGTTTCGATAAAAAGTGCCCCCTGAATAAAGGGAGTATGACTTTTTATCGAAGCGGCTTTCGCTCACGGATTCAAAGACCACATTTAAGGAGAGACCGAGTGGCTCGTATTGCAGGCGTAAATATCCCGGCCCAGAAGCCGTTGCACATCGCGTTGCGTTATATCTTCGGCATCGGCCCCGCCAATGCCCTTGAAATCTGCGCCCGCGTCGGAGTCGATCCCGTCAAGCGCGTCAATCAGCTGACCGAAGGCGAAATCCTCAAGGTGCGCGAAGACATCGACAAGAACTATAAGGTCGAAGGCGATCTGCGCCGCGAAATTTCGATGAACATCAAGCGCCTGATGGATCTCGGCTGCTATCGCGGCCTGCGTCATCGTAAAGGCCTGCCGGTTCGCGGTCAGCGTACGCATACCAATGCGCGCACCCGCAAGGGCAAAGCCAAGCCGATCGCCGGCAAGAAGATCGCCAAGAAATGATTTGTTTTCTTCGCGCTCTTTTGCGCGTTAGAAAATAAATCATCCCCGCGAAGGCGGGGATCCAAGCAAATAGAGACGAAGAAACGAACGAAAACAGGTATAACATGGCTACTGCTAAACAACCCTCCGCCGTCGCCGCCGAGCAAAAGGCCGATGCCCCCGCCAAGCGCCGCCGCAAGGAACGCAAGAACATCGTCAACGGCATCGCGCATGTGAATGCCAGCTTCAACAACACCATCATCACCATCGCCGATGCGCAGGGCAACACCATCGCCTGGTCGTCGTCGGGCCTGATGGGCTTCAAGGGCTCGCGCAAATCGACCCCTTACGCCGCGCAGATGGCGGGCGAAGATGTGGGCAAGAAGGCGATTGAACACGGCGTCCGTACTCTGGAAGTCGAAGTCAAGGGGCCGGGTGCTGGCCGCGAGTCCGCTCTGCGCGCTTTGCAGACGGTTGGATTCTCGGTCACGTCGATCCGCGACGTGACGCCGATCCCCCACAATGGCTGCCGCCCGAAAAAGCGCCGCCGCGTGTAACGAGTTTTTGAATTTGCCCTGCGCCGCCCGATGCGGCGCAAGGCTTGACTGTTGAGATTAATCGAAAGGGCCCCGGCATGCTGCAGAAGAACTGGAAGTCTCTCATTCAACCGACCAAGAACGTGGCCGGTTCGGAAAATAACCCCAACGTCGCCACCCTCGTGATCGAACCGCTGGAACGCGGCTTCGGCATGACGCTCGGCAACGCGCTGCGCCGCGTTCTTTTGTCGTCGCTTCAGGGCGCCGCCGTGACCTCGATCCAGGTCGAAGGCGTGCTGCATGAATTCTCGTCGATCCCCGGCGTCCGCGAAGACGTTACCGACATCATCCTCAACCTGAAGAGCCTCGCGCTCCGTATGCATGGCGACGTGCCGAAGCGCGTGCGCCTGCGCGCCGACGGCCCCGGCGAAGTGACCGCCAAGCAGATCGAAACCGGTTCGGATGTCGAAGTGATGAACCCCGATCTCGTTATCTGCACGCTCGACCGCGCCGCCAAGCTTTCGATGGAACTCACGGTCGAAACCGGTCGCGGCTACATTCCCGCTTCGGCTCTCCGCAAGGAAGATACGCCGATTGGCTTGTTGCCTATCGACGCTCTGTTCAGCCCCGTGCGCAAGGTCGCGTACAAGGTCGAACATAGCCGCGTCGGTCAGGTCACCGATTATGACAAGCTGGCGATGACGGTCGAAACCGACGGTTCGATTTCGCCGGAAGACGCCGTGGCGATTTCCGCCCGCATTCTGCAGGATCAGTTGCAGTTCTTCATCAACTTTGAAGAACCCCGCGCGGCAGCCGCCACGCAGGAAGTGGCCGGCGATCTGCCCTTCAACCGCAACCTGCTGCGCAAGGTGGACGAGCTGGAACTTTCCGTGCGTTCGGCCAACTGCCTCAAGAACGACAACATCGTTTATATCGGCGATCTCGTTCAGAAGTCGGAAGGCGAAATGCTTCGCACCCCGAATTTCGGTCGCAAGAGCCTGAATGAGATCAAGGAAGTTTTGACCCAGATGGGCCTCACGCTCGGGATGCAGATTCCGAACTGGCCGCCTGAAAATATCGAAGACCTCGCGAAGAGAATGGAAGAACCGTTCTGATTGAGCGAGGAATAAAAGCGCGGTGCTGAGATCAGGCCGTGCTTCGTTTAACCGGTTCCTGCATGAGCGTCACATGACGAGAGCACAGGGCCAAGCCATAGAAGGAAGAACAAATGCGTCACGGTAATGCACATCGCAAGCTCGGCGTCACCCCCAGCCATCGTAAGGCAATGTTCGCCAATATGGCCGTCGCCCTGATCGAAAACGAACAGATCACCTCGACCCTCGCCAAAGCCAAGGAAATGCGTGCCGTGGTCGAAAGCCTCATCACGCTCGGCAAAAAAGGCGGCCTTGCCAATCGCCGCCGCGCTCTGTCGATTTTGCGCGACGAAGTCGCCGTGCGTAAATTGTTCAGCACGCTTGCGGAGCGCTACAAGGCCCGCCAGGGCGGATATACCCGCGTTCTCAAGGCCGGTTTCCGCTACGGCGACGCCGCCGCCATGGGCATGATCGAACTGGTCGATCGCGATGTCGAAGCCAAGGGCGCTTCTGCCCGCGCGCGCAAGCTTGAACAGACTCCCGAAGAAGCCGAAACAGCCAAAGTTTAACCCCAAGGTGTAATCATGCTCGCAAAACGCATCCTCATATTAACTATGGTGGGTGCGCTTGCGGGCTGCATCTCCGGCACCAAACCGGCCGATACCTATACCGGCCGCGACGGCAAGACCACGGTCATCCAGAGCGACAAGGAAATGTGCGTTAGTTCCTGCAACGAAGAATATTCGCGCTGCATGGAAACCGGAGCCGCCGCGGATAACAGCGGCATCAACGGCCCGTCCGGCGTGTTCGGCGCCAGCGCCGATTGCCGCACCGCGCTGCAAAGCTGCCTGCCGCATTGCAAGGCGCGCTAGTTTTCCCGGCAATAGAAAATGCTGTTCGGCGACAGGCCGAGTCGCGCGCGGCGTCTGGCGCCTTCCGCTAACTTATTGATGTTTCAGCACAAGTATTGGCGTTTCGAAAAGGCTCAACAAGGCCGCCGTTTTCTGCCATAATAATTCCATGAACGATATGACCCCCATGCGGATTGATCCGGTTGAAGCCGAAAGAATGCGGAAGAGCGGCGCTTTGCCTACTCTTGTGACTGTCGGTGGGATGCTTTACGCCATTCCCGACATTGCGGGCGCGATGCCGTATGGCGCCGAGGTGATTGGGGCCGACACGCCTTTGACCGCCGAAGAAAAAAGCCGCGCCGATGCTATCGCCATGATATCCAATAGATTGGGAATGGAGCCAGGGCTTGTCGCGCATCAGCTTGATGTGATGGGGCAGACCAAGGCCACGACCATCATTTCCGAAATGAATTCTGGCGAAGATTGGCAGCAGCGCGATGCGCTGTCCCAGTTCAATGGACTTTCTTCCAAAGCCGATGAACATCGTAAACGCCGTGAAGAGCGTGAACAACGCGAGGCGCAGGAAAATACCGCGAATCTTTTTGGCATCGGCATCGGGGCGGTGTCTGTGCCGCTGGGGTGGGGGATAGTTGCCGCGATGCCTGCCGCTTTGGTCGCTGCGGCGCAAAGCGGCTGGGGAAATCTGACGGTCATGGTGCCGTCGCTGGTGATGACCGCCGGTAACACGGCGCGCAATAAACTGCGGCGATTACAGGCCGCCGGGTACGACGTTGCCGAAACCTTCGGGCATAACATGGCCGATGCCGTGCGTCATGTCGTCATGCCCGCCGCCTATCGTCTGGCGACGTACGAAAACGACCGCTAACCGCGCGTCGGCACGCTGTCGCCGAGACATATGCCCAGCCCGCGCGCCGTCCGCACCAAAGTCCCGTCTTTTTCCACCACCTGATAATGCGCGATGGCTTCGGCTATCGGCACGTCGATCACCTTGCGGTTCGACCAGGCGACCATGCGGTCAACCTTGCCCTGTTGAATAAGATTGACCGCATGCACGCCAAAGGCCGAGGCGAGCAACCGGTCTTGCGCGCTGGGCTGGCCGCCGCGCTGTACGTGGCCCAGCACCGTCACGCGCGTCTCGGCATCGCAGGCTGCCGCTATCTGCTCGCCGATGACATGGCCGATGCCGCCCAACCGTTTCTGCCCGCCATAAAGATCGTTGATGACGCTGGATCCTTCGGCTGTGCGCACGGCTTCGGACACGACCACGAGCGCGAAGTTGCGGCCTTTCTCGCGAATGCCTTTGATATGCGCGGCGATATTTTTGATGTCATAGGGAATTTCGGGAAGCAGGATAACGTCCGCCCCGCCCGCAATCCCCGCCGTCAAAGCGATATGCCCGGCGTCGCGCCCCATTACTTCCAAAATCATAATGCGGTCATGGCTGGCGGCGGTCGGTTGCAAACGGTCGAGCGCCTCGGTCGCCACCGCCACGGCGGTATCGAAGCCGACCGACATTTCCGTGCTGCCAAGATCGTTGTCGATGGTTTTGGGCACGCCGATCAGCGGGAAGCCGCCCTGTCTGGCGAGGCGGGAGAGAATGGCGAGGCTGCCGTCGCCGCCGATGCCGATCAGGGCTTCGCAGCCGAGTTTCTTGAAGGCCGAGATAATCTCGCCCGAACGATCTTTTAAAGTGCCGTCCGGCATGGGGTAGGCGAAGGGGTCGCCTTTGTTAGTGGTGCCGAGAATGGTGCCGCCCTGCCGCATCACCACGGTGTCGATGTTGGCGGGGTCGAGGCGCACATATTCAGCCGGGTTTTGCAGGAGGCCGTGCGCGCCGTCGCGGATGCCGATCACTTCCCAGTTCAAAGCTTCGGCGCGCGCCACCACGGCGCGGATGACGGCGTTCAGCCCGGCGCAGTCGCCGCCGCTGGTTAAGATGGCAATTCGCTTGGCTGGGGGCACGGGAACCTCGATTCGGGAAACCCTGATTTTACCTGCATGAAAGCATTTAGGACAACAGAAACGTGGATTTTCGCCGCTTTTTCTGATATATAGCGCCCCCATGAACGAACAGGAAAAGTTACAGGACCTTCTGGTTCACCTGAAGGCCGAGCATCGCGACCTCGACGACGCCATCCATGCGCTTTCGCAGCGCAGCGTGCCGGACATGATCCAGATTCAGCGTCTTAAAAAGCGCAAGCTGGTGCTGCGCGACGAAATCACGCGCACCGAGAGCAAATTGTTGCCGGATATTATTGCCTGATCGTTTTCTATTAGGAAATTAGGATGAACCGAATTCGGACTCGTTTTGACGCCACAATTCCTCAAAATTCCCTAGTTCCGGCCGGAGCTTTGCTTCGATTTTTCGAAGGGCAACTTGACCCGGTAACGGGGAAAGACGACCCATCTTTTGGATACACAAAAGGCGATAAGAAGATGCTTCTGTCGGTCGCAGAGGCCAACAGCATCGCAATTAACAGCCTGAAATCTTTCTCGACGCCTTTATGGATTAGTGGGGCGGGTGGCCCGGGCGCGGGCAAAACGACCGCGCTGCTGCAATTTGCCGATAGCTATATGGGCGAGCATGCCGATGCAAGTAAGTGGGGCGAAGCTTCGCTTGCGAGCATACTGAGTGGTTTTCTCTTCGAGAAAAAGTCGATGGCTTTCGTGAGCGCCGACAGAAAGAGTCTTTGGCAGCTGAGCAATGTTATTCAGGGAAATGATGCGGTCTCTCAGCAATTTTATACCTATTGGCGCTGGGGAACCAATTATCTTTCCAATCTCGATCTTAGCAATGCTTTTTCTCGTCGAACCCATATCCTCCACGACACAACGCTTGCGGGTTTTAGTAATCTGCCCAGAGCCAAGGAAGCAGGATATCATACAGTCGTTGTCATGACGGCCTCGCCCCAGGACACGCGTCACGAGGCAGCTAATTTCCGCAACACCAAATTCTTTCAGTCTTTCCCAGCTAATGTCGTTGAGCAGGACAGGAAATTCGCTGAGAACTTGCCGAAAATAGTTGCCCAGGCTGATGAAATGCACATCTTATGGCGGGACACCGCCAAATCAACGGCGGAACCAGCGGCGATGATCGCCGGGGGCAAAATGGTTATTATGAGCGCGAACCGTTTTGCAAAAGTTACCGAGCTTTACCCGTTTCTCGGGAATACGGGATTGCCGCTCAGTTCGGTATATTTGAAATCACGAGTTCTCTCTTTGTTGCGGCAGCAGCCTACTTGACCGCGCGGGTCATGGCGCCGGCGGCTTCTTTAAGGCCGGTCGCGACGTCTTCTTTGTCGCGGAACGTATAAGCGCCATAGCTGACGCGGATATCGAGCTTGCAGCCGTGAATTTCCAGCAATCCCTGTTGCAATGTGGTGGCCAGAGCTTCGGCCTTGCGCCAAGCCGCCGCATTGTCGCACCGCATTAACAGAATGCCGAATTCGTTGGGCGCTAGACGCCCCAGAATATCCGATCCGCGCACGCTGCGCATCAACAGGACGCCGATTTCGCGGATGGCGGCGTTGGCGACCGAGCGGCCATAACGCGTCGCGGTTTCCTCGATATGATCGAAATCGAAATACAGCACGCTCGACATGCCGCCATAGCGTTCGTCGAAGGCCAGCATGCGCGCCACTTCGCGGTTGAAGTCGGGGCGGGCGAGGATGGTGGGTTCGGCCTCGGCCTGCGCGGCTTCGGCTTGACGCAGCAATTCCTGCAATTCCTGATTTTTGGCCTGCATCGTCGCCAGCTCGCCGCGCAGCAGGTTCCACGCCTTGCGCTGATCGGGGGTCAGCGCGGCATCGGCCAGCCAGTCTATCGAGAAATCGAACCTGTCATTCATACCCGAAAGACTCTACCAATTTCGTGAAAAACAGGTTAAGAACGGAGCTTGCAAAAGGAGCCCTTAATGGCCGCGAAAACTGCGAAATCAGCCTCCAAAAAGCCCGCCCGGAAACCCGTTATCGGGTTGGTGATGGGCAGCCAGTCGGACTGGGAAACCATGCAGCATACGGCGGAAATCCTCGGCCAGTTCGGGGTGCCGTTCGAGGCCGGGATCGTTTCCGCCCACCGCACCCCCGCACGGATGGTCGCTTATGGCACCACGGCGGTCGAGCGCGGCTTGCAGGTCATCATCGCAGGGGCAGGGGGCGCGGCGCATTTGCCGGGAATGCTGGCGGCCCTGACGATTTTGCCGGTGCTGGGCGTGCCGGTGCAGAGCAAGTCTTTGGATGGCCTCGACAGCCTGTTGTCGATTGCCCAGATGCCCGCCGGGATTCCCGTAGGCACTCTGGCGATCGGCAAAGCGGGCGCGATCAATGCCGGGCTGCTGGCGGCGTCGATCATCGGATTACAGGACGCGGGCGTGGCTAAAAAACTCACGAAATGGCGCGCGGCGCAGACCGCCAAGGTCGGCAAAAAGCCTGTGAGCGGGAAAAGGAAGGCGAAATAAGACTTGATACGTATCGCGTATCATGTTAAGCTGGCGGTACTGAATGATTAAGTCGTTCGCGTGCAAGGAAACCGAAGCGATCTGGGAAGGGCACCTGGTCCACAAATTGCCGCGTGAGATTCAGGAAAGGGCTTTGCGGAAACTGCGTCAACTCGACGCCTCGCTAAGCCTCGACGATTTGCGAATGCCGCCGAGCAATCGCCTTGAGCAGCTTAAGGGCGACCGCAAAGGGTGGATGAGTTTGCGCATTAACGGACAATGGCGGCTTTGCTTTCGCTGGAACAACGGCGAGGCGCTGGACGTCAAGATTGTCGATTATCATTAGGAGAGCAAAATGGCCGGTCTTCGCAATCCGCATCCGGGAGAAATTCTTAAAGAAGAATTCCTCAATGAAATAGGCATGAGCCAGAACCAGCTTGGGCATATGCTCGGCGTTCCCGCCAACCGCATTCACGCCATCGTCAATGGTACGCGCGACGTTACCGCCGATACCGATTTGCGGCTGTGCAAATT
The DNA here is from genome assembly GCA_031291435.1 of Alphaproteobacteria bacterium. Classification (GTDB taxonomy): domain Bacteria; phylum Pseudomonadota; class Alphaproteobacteria; order UBA9219; family UBA9219; genus CAIXLI01. Next base: position 26,603 of record JARLJC010000280.1, read on the forward strand.
CTTCGGTCTTTCGGAGGGGTATTTTCTGCGCCTGCAGAACGCCTATGACACGATGGAGGCCAAACGCGAAATCGCGGCGCAGGTGCGGAAAATCGTGCCGTGGCGGGATGGCGCGCGCGGCGAAGGCAATCGGGCATGAAAATACTGCCTCCCGGTTCGATCATCGGCATTCTCGGCGGCGGGCAGTTGGGGCGCATGACGGCGCTGGCTGCGGCCAAACTCGGTTACCGTTGCCATATTTTTTGCCCCGATGAAAATGAACCGGCAGTCGGCGTTTCGGCCTTTCATACCAAGGCGGCGTTCGAGGACGAGAGGGCTTTGGAGGCGTTTGCCAAAGCCGTCGATGTCGTGACGCTCGAATGGGAAAATGTCCCGCTGCGCTCGATGGAGATCGTGGCGCGGCATTGTGCGGTGCATCCGGGGGCCAAGGTTCTGGCCGTCGCGCAAGATCGTGAACAGGAAAAAACTTTCGCTCGCAGCATCGGCATCGGCACGGCGGATTTCGCGATTGTGAAATCGGCGGAGGAGCTGGACGCCGCGATGAAGAAATTCGCGCTGCCCGCGATATTGAAATCGACCCGCATGGGTTATGACGGCAAGGGGCAGGTGAAGATTGCGCCCGGCATGAAGGCGGGCGAGGCCTGGGCGGCGATGGGCGCGCCGGTCGGCATACTCGAAAGTTTCGTCGATTTCGCGTGCGAGGTTTCGGTGATCGTCGCGGCGCGGGAAGATGGCGCGAATGCTGCCTATCCCGTAGTGGAAAACCGCCACAAAAACGGCATTCTTGATGAAACCCATGCGCCCGCGCAAATAGACGCGGCGGTGGCGCGCGAGGCGGAGCATGTGGCGCGGTTACTGGCGGAGAAGCTCGGCGTGGTCGGGTTGCTGGCGGTCGAGTTGTTTGTTTTGCGCGAGGCGGATGCGGCGGGGCAGCGTGTTCTGATGAACGAGATCGCGCCGAGGCCGCATAATTCAGGGCATTGGACGATGGATGCCTGTGCGTGTGGGCAGTTTGAGCAGTTGGTGCGGGCGGTGTGCGGGTTGCCTTTGGGGGATACGACGCCGCATAGCCGCGCGGTGATGCATAATTTGATCGGCGATGATGTGAAGAAATGGCCCGAGTTATTGGCGCAGCCGAATGCCAGTTTGCATCTTTATGGGAAGAGTGAGAGCCGGGCTGGGCGGAAGATGGGGCATGTGAATGTGATTAAAGGGGCGTGGTAGGCCTGTTTAGTATATCGCTCGCAGCGATGCTAATGTAGACTTTATTCTTTGCCGTCGATATGTTTATTCCCGTGATAGGTCCTACTGGGGTTGCCATGATTTATATCAGGTGTCATGCGAAGTTGGTCCTGTTTATATTTGTCTGCGTTTTTTGTTTTGGCGTCTACTCCACGAAATGCACGTTGGCATCATCGGACCTTGTGCTCGCTCCGGTAGGCGACGTATTTTCGGCTTATCGAATGCAGATTCTTGCGGACAAACAATCTCCCTTATATCGTGAACTCTTCTACCGCTTCGCTCAGCAACCACAAGTAGATGGTCAATTCAGCGACTTGGCACAAACGGTTATTGGCAGCGCTTTCGTAAGGGGTGGAATTCCCTCTATGTGTGCGAAGGAGTACGCTTATCTATACAATCCGTATAGCGATGTATTTGCGTTGTTTTCAGTTGATCCCAATGTGTTGGACACATCTAAATTTCGTCTGGCCGGTGTCTTTGGCGGCGATTCGGTCATCAAGGCGTCTGGACGCCAAGAGGCCTATGAAGACGGCGGCAAATTTGATATTCCGACTTTCGATCTTGGCGCGCGGACACACGATCGGCTTTCTACAATGAGCACATTGTGTAATGCCGAGAATGGCTCTGTAACCGCTGCGCTTGAAAAGGCAATTACGCCTGACCGGGTCAATAAGAGCTTCATGCGCTATGCTGGCGCATTGGCCCTGTTGGGACATATGACTTCATCCGAGAAGGCTGTTCTCAGATCAGTGATCATTGCGCTTTCCACTGGGAAAGTTGACGCACTTGCGGCTGACAACAGTGCTGCTGCGGCTCCGGTGATACGGTCGCTGCCGTCTTGGATGCTTGGCGGATATTATGTAGTGCTTGTCGCTGGGACTGAGTCAAATAGAATTGTTTTTATGTCGAATGGGCGATTCCCGACATTTCCAATAGCTTTGACGTTACGACAAAATGCTTCAGATTACTCCGAAACGCTCTTGGATGCACAACTAATCAATCTGCTCGGGGATTTCCCGCCCGGTATTACACGTTAGAGTTACGGTGGATTTTCGGTGGGATTTTCGGTGGCAGTGCACTTAATTCGTTGGTCGGCCTTTACGGATAGGTGAACTGGATCCCGGATAAATTTTCTTTCGTTCGCGCTCGCTGCGCTCGGCAAACGAAGAGAAAATTTTCCGGGATGACGGCTCCGGTAATTCTCAAATATAAAAGTTGAACATTCGGGACACAATAACCATTGTGTCCCGAATTCTTCAGGCTCAACTTCTTGAAAACAATAGCTAATTAAATGGCAGCGGGCGTATTAATAGATGCAATATAATTACAGCGTATATTGATGCCCACAATCCATTATTAATCAAGGGAGCGAAATCAATGAAAACATTAATGAAAATACCAGTCGTTCCACTGTTTGCGGTGACAACTGTAGTTAATGCCGTTGACCTGCTCCCCTTTTCCGGGGCGTTCTGACGCAGAGTCTTTGGGTTAAAGTAATCATAGATTGGTCTCTCCGCAAGCGACAGACTGCGCGACCGCA
>JARLJC010000281.1 GCA_031291435.1 Alphaproteobacteria bacterium
CGAAAAAATACTACCCGCCGATTATGCTTTAACGCCGGGGGAATGGATTAGCCGTTTTGCCGCCGATCCTTCCGGGCGATTGAATGAACAAAAAGCCCACGCGGCACTTGCCAAACAACTGGGCGAGCGTTGGACCGGCCCTGCCTCCGCCCCGCCGGTCGTCCGTCTGTTATTCACCGTATTCGCGCTACATCTTGCTGAACGGCGTGACGATGCCCTGCAGGTTCTGGGCGAGGCATCCGTTTGCGTGTCTGATGCGAGGCACGATGGCGAGAACGGCCCTTTGGCAGCATTGCCATTTTCTTCCGCATTGATCGCCCAATTGTGCGGCCAGCGCGGCGCAGGCCTTTTGCTCGTTAAAGCGTCCAAATTAATCGGAAGCGAAACGCGCGATCCATTCGGCTGGCGTCAGTGCATAATCGGCAGGAAGCACTTTCTCTGGCTGTGGCGCCACCAGTTTCAAATGCCGCTTTGCGAATACCGTGATCACGGGAAATCCGGCGGCCTGCTCTTCGATCAGCCCATCCAGATCGAAATGACGCTTGAACCGCGACGGCGCGGCGCAGGCGGCACATACCGCCGCCAGGATGACTACGAAAGCGACAGCGGGTATCCGCACATAGAGCCCGATGGCGCGCAGAATACCGTTCAGATCCTGCAGCGTGACGCCGGCAGGATCGGAACCGGCCATCTCGCGATCGGCGAGGTCGAAGCGATTCGTGATGGGGTGGAGCCATCCGATCTCACGATGTGTGAGACCCATCACCCACGCGCTGATCGTCGCGTGATCATTCGTCCAGAGCAGATAAGCACCGACACCCAAGCCCACGATGATCACGATGAGATTGAACGCCGCCGTATCGTCGCTGGAAGGCCAGGAAGCACGCGAATTGCTCATGGGCGGTCGCATCATCATCCCCTTGGTTGTGTCGGAGTGGATGGCGTCGCAATCGACACTTCGCGCGTGGCCGGTGCCTTATGCCGCGTCAACGCCTCAAGCCGCAGCGCCTGCTTCAGCACGGACAGAAGATAGCGCTGCTGATATTCGGGATTGTGCGAGTGATAATAGGCGACGCCGCCCCAGAGATCGCCGTGCGCTTCATCCAGGCCCTGCCGCAAAATCCACGCGCCGGCTTCGACATTGGCGCAGAAATTATCTCGAAGAGCCTCGAACGTGGCGTCCTTGCTCGCATGCCAGTGCCCAGCCACAGTCGGCACCCAGATCTGATTGACCTGCATCGGCCCGATGTCCACGGTGCCATTGGTATTGTCGCTCACCGCCCCGAGGGTACCGCCCTCGACGTTCAAGATGATCAGCAGCAGGGCAGGGGGCTCCCGGTAGAGTTGGGCCGCTGCCAGAATGCAGGCGCGAATGGTCGCGGGTTTGGTCGGGGAGGATTGCGCCTGGGCCGGGATCACCGACGCTGCGCCGAGCATCCCCGTCGCCACCAATCTAAGCAAAGCCCGCCTCATGGCGCCGCTCCAACCTGCGCACGCGGCAG
>JARLJC010000282.1 GCA_031291435.1 Alphaproteobacteria bacterium
CGAAAGGCTGCGAACCGGGCTTGGCCCGGGCTGGCGCGGTCATGATGTTTCCCCGTAGGCAGTTTATTGGCTTGCAGCATCCGCCGGTTAAGGGAGGAAGCGGTTGACAGAGATCAAGCTAGGCGTGGCCTTCTTTGAGCACTCTCCACCAGATTTGGCAAGATTTCGCCATTGAAAGCAACGCAGACATCGCCGTTTCATAACGCTTGCCCGAGAGGATGCGCTGATGAAAGAACTGGCTCTGGCGAAAGTCTATCAGTTGCTTGAGCCGGGCCCTGTCGTTCTGCTGACGACCGCCCGCAACGGCCGCGCCAACGTCATGACGATGTCCTGGCACATGATGGTCGAGTTTGAGCCGCCGCTGGTGGCCTGTGTGGTCAGCAACGCCGATTACAGCTTCGCGGCGCTGCGGGCGACCAAAGAGTGCGTCATCGCCATTCCGGCGGCGCATCTTGCACAAAAAGTCGTCGACGTCGGAAATTGCTCGGGCCGCGAAGTGGCGAAGTTCGAAAAATTCGGCCTGACGCCGCTGAAGGCCAGGCGCGTGGCGGCGCCTTTGGTCGCCGAGTGTTTCGCCAATTTGGAATGCAAGGTGGTCGATGGCCGTCTGGTGAACAAGCACAATCTGTTCGTTCTCGAAGTGGTGCAGGCCTGGACCGATCCCAGGCAACGCAATCCGAAGACCATTCACCATCACGGTTACGGCAAGTTCGTGGTGGATGGCACGACGATCAAGCTGAAGTCGAGAATGCGATGAGAGGCCGCTCTCGAATCGGTTGCAACCGATATCGAACTGATGGCGTGAAGGTGAGGCGCTGCCGATCCGGAAGCTTCAGGGCCCGTCCATAACGCGCTGCACAAACCCGAAGGCGTTTGACTGACCTGCGAAATGCGCATGACATGATTTTTTGTGGCTGTGTTCAGATCAAAAAACGACCCTTTGGGAAAGCGGGTCCCTGTCGGGGCGAAAAATGCAGAAGCGCGCATGATAAAGATTATCTGTTGCCTCTTTTTCGGCCGAGTTCCGCCGTTCAGTGTGCGCCGTATCTGAATC
>JARLJC010000283.1 GCA_031291435.1 Alphaproteobacteria bacterium
CGGAGGAGTCGATGCTAATGGACGATGAAATTCATGTTGTTTGCCCTCAATGCGGCGGCGTCAATCGCGCCAGCCGCGCCAAATTGGCCGAGGGAAAACGGCCGGACTGCGGGGCGTGCGGAGCGCCCCTGTTCGACGGAGCGATCGATGTCGCGAATGACGCAGCTTTCGCGCGTCATGTTGCGCGCACCAGCCTGCCCATATTGGTCGATTTCTGGGCGGAATGGTGCGGCCCATGCAAGGTAATGACCCCGCAATTCGTCGCGGCGGCGATACGGCTCGAGACGCGGGCTCGGTTCCTGAAGGCGAACACGGAAATCTTGCGTGAAACCGCTGCACGTTTCGGCATTCGTTCGATTCCAACGCTCGCCTTGATCCGCGATGGCCGCGAGGTCGCTCGTCAGGCCGGCGCCATGGACGTCAATTCGATTCTGCGCTGGGCGGCCGGCCACGGCGTGGAATAGCCGGCGGCGGCGGGCTACGGAGCGGTCGCGCCAACCCTTTTGCTTGGTCTGGGCGCCGCCCATTGCGGGCTGAGCGCTTCAAGGACCTCCTGGCGGTTGATCGAAATATCGGCGATGGTGGTGCCGTCGAGCACTTCGAGAAATGCGCGGCAAGCTTTTTTGAAAGTGTCGCCAAGCTTGCAGACGCCAATCAGCGGACACGTGTTGGTCACGGCGTTGAAACATTCGACGAGATTGAGATCGTCCTCGGTCTTTCGAATGATTTCACCGACCGTGATGTCCTTCGCCGCTTTGGCGAGGCGGAAGCCGCCATTGCGGCCTCGGACATTGTCCAGATAACCCCAAAGTCCAAGCTGGTGTACGCATTTGACGAGATGCGCCTTCGAAATGCCAAAACGTTCGGCGACCTCGTGCACAGTGACGAGTTCGCCTTTGCGCATCGTCGCGATCATCAGGATTCGCAAGGCGTAATTTGAATAGCTGGTCAGGCGCATAAGAACATCTCGCGCCGCGCGACAGTCGCGCGTTGTAAAATGTTATAACAAAAATATATATTTTCCAACGCGAACTTTTGGAGATCAATCGCCGCGTTTGCGCCGGCTCTCGGCGACGCCAGCAACGCCGCAGTCGATGAACTCGACCAAACAATCGAATGGCAGGTTACTGCTTGCTTGAGGCCCAGGCCGAATCTGTCAGACTGAAGCGCTGGAAGGCGCCTCATCTTCCATGAATGGAATGGCGGTTTTTCGGGCGCAGGGAGGTTCAATGAAGACCGAGGAGAACGGACTCGTGACATTCGATGGCGAAAGGCCGGTCGTGGTGGAGACAGTACACCCGCTCCCCAACCTGTTGGAGCTTGGCGCGGGCGGCGTGCTGGAATCCATGTGCCGCAGCCAGAAGAACGATTTCACGGCAATGGTCGCGGAGGTCGAGGAGCCCGGCTCGCCGCTCCATGGCTTATTCGCTGATTTGCGAACTCGCGTCCCGACTGATCATCCCTTTCATCGCATCGCGCTATTCCGCAAGGGCGCTTTACAAGAGATATTCCTCGATCTGCATGACCATGTCATGAGCCATCCTGTGTGGCTCCATCCCTTTTTCGTTCGGGTGTTCGAGGGCCGTATCAATTTGGTCCAGGTGGCGGCCTTCGCCATTCAGTATTTCAATCAGATAAAAAATACACGTCAGTGCGTTGCGATGGCGATCGGGCGTTTTCACGGGTTGGCGCCTCTTCCCTACGGCGTGTTGAACGAGCGCGTTTCGGAAATCACGCAGGTTGCGCTGGCGCAGTTGGTCGCCGACGAATTTGGCGTCGGCAGCCATGCGCTCGAGGATTATCCCGATCTCCGCCATCTGCTGCTCTCAAAAACGCACATGGCAATGTACCGGCAATTGTTCGAAGGGCTGGATGTCCCCCCTGACGAGCAGGACGAAGCCATGCTGCCCGGCGTTGCTGACAACGTTCTCACCCAACGTCTGGTCGCGAGCCACCCTGCGTTTTCGCCGTTGGAGTCGCTCTCCTCGGTCGGCCTGGGCATGGAATGGGGGGTGCCGGAGTTTTTCAGCCTGATACTCGGGGGGCTCATCCGTGTGGCGTTGCGTGAGAAGTCGCCATTGACGCCGAGGCATCTCGAAGTGTTCATCGCCCATGTACGCTACGACGTGCTGCACGCAGTATCGGTGATGTTGGTGACCTCGCTACACATGCAGGGCCCCGACGACATCGACGCCGTTAAAGGGTCATGCAACACCTTGATGGCTGGCCGCTTTGCGATGATGACCGACCTTTACCGCCATGTCTTTGGCGAAAGATGCGCCACATTGGCCGAAATCGGCCTCGATCTCCGCTATCGA
>JARLJC010000284.1 GCA_031291435.1 Alphaproteobacteria bacterium
GCCTCGGCGGCGGTTGGCAATCTGTTCGCGGCGGCCAGCACTCTCTGGTCGTTCGGCGCTTCGGCTTCGGAAATGCTGATTGATTTCGGCGCCCGTGACGCCGCCAGCGACGAAGCCCGCGCCACTTACGACAAAGCAGTTGCCTTCTATCGTCAGACCACGCTGACGGCATTCCAGAATGTCGAAGATAATCTGGCGGCGCAGCGCATCCTGATGGATCAGGAGAAGGCGCAGAATCTCGCCACCGCCGACGCGCGCAAATCGGAACAGGTCACGCTCAACCAGTATAAAGAAGGCATCGTGCCTTATAACAATGTGCTGACCGCGCAGATCACGCGCCTGCAGGCCGAACAGGCTTCGCTTACGGTGCTGAGCGACCGGCTGGCCGCCAGCGTGGCCCTGATCGAGGCGCTGGGCGGCGGCTGGGACGCGGCGCAATTGCCCAACCCCTGAGGTGTGTTATGGACGGCCTGCATTTTCAGGTGAGCGCGGATAAACTTACGCTCACCATCACTTCTCCCGGCGCGCCGGACATCACCTGCGACGCGACGCAGGTCGATGAGATGATCCGGGGCCTTGGCATCCTGCGCGCCGCGATGCTGCCGGAGCCGCCCCGCCAATTCGCCCTCGGCCAACGCGTCGCCTGCGTCACCGATCCCAGTTATGCCACCGAGCCGGAAGCGTTGCAGGGCGACAGCCTCGTTCATCTGCGCCATCCCGGATTCGGCTGGCTGTCTTTCCTGTTTCCGCGCGGCGAGGCCGCCAAACTGGCCGGATTCCTGCACAATCAGGCCGCGCAAGAACCTGTATTATCAGGAAAAACAGTCAATTAGCCGGGAGTTTGCGTATCCCCCGCCTGTCGTGATACCCCTAGCGCCTTGTGCAACGGATAAAAGTTAACAATGCAAACGCTGGATTTTGAAAAACCCGTCACCGACCTCGAAACCAAGATCGAGGAGCTGCGCCATCTGTCCGACGGCGGCCGCGTCAATATCGCGTCGGAAATCGGCAAGCTGCAGGACAAGGTCAACAAGCAACTGCAGGGCATTTACGCCAAAATCACGCCCGCGCAAAAAGTGCAGGTGGCGCGCCATGCAGACCGTCCGCATTGCCTCGACTACATCCGTACCCTGATCGAAGAATTCACGCCTCTGGCGGGCGACCGCAATTTCGCCGAGGATCAGGCGATCATCGGCGGCCTCGGCCGTTTCCGTGGTCAGGCGGTCGTCGTCATCGGGCAGGAACGCGGCCACGATACCGAAAGCCGCATCAAGCATAATTTCGGCATGGCCAAGCCCGAAGGCTACCGCAAGGCGCAGCGTCTGATGAAACTCGCGGACCGGTTCGGTCTGCCTATTCTGACCCTGGTCGATACCGCGGGCGCGTTCCCCGGCGTCGATGCCGAAGCGCGCGGCCAGGCCGAAGCGATTCCCCGTTCCATCGAAGTGTGCCTTGAAGTGGGCGTGCCCGTGATCGCCACCATCATCGGCGAAGGCGGTTCGGGCGGTGCGATTGCCATTGCCGCCGGTGATCGCGTTCTGATGCTCGAACACGCGATTTATTCGGTGATTTCGCCGGAAGGCTGCGCGTCGATTTTGTGGCGCAGCGCCGCCAACGCCGCCGATGCCGCAGCCGCCTTGCGCCTGACCGCGCAGGATCTGCTGCAGCTCGGCATCATCGACCGCATCATTCCGGAGCCCCTGGGCGGCGCACATCGCGACGCCGAAGAAACCATCAGCCGGGTCGGCGACGCGATTGCCAAGGCTTTAAGCGAAGTTTCCTCGCTCGACCGCAAGGCGTTGATCGCCAGCCGCCATGAGAAGTTCCTGTCGATGGGGCAGAAGTCTCTTTAACAAATCAGGCGCGCTGCTTGTTGACCCACGACACCACTTCGTCGAATTTTTTGCCGATGGCGCTTTGCGAGACCGGCTTGATCATATAGCCGGTCGCGCCCGATTTGACCGCTTCCAGCACATTGGCCTGGGTCGACATCGCCGTCACCATAACGAAAGCGGTGCCGACAAATTGCGGCTGCGAACGGAAATGCTTGAGGACGTTGATGCCGGTCATCACCGGCATATCCCAGTCGAGAAACACGACATCGTAGGGCTTGCCGGACAGGTGCGCTTCATCGATCATGTCGCGCGTCTGCTTGCCGTCGGCGGCGGCATCGACGATGGTGACGCTTTTTTCACGCAAAGCCGAAGTGATCATCTGCCGCACGGCGAAATGATCCTCGGCAATAAGAACCTTGAGATCGGTCGCAGGAGGAGCCATAATTTATCCTTGGTGGAGGAGAGTACATCAGAGATGCAATGCGATAGGTTTTAAACTTAAAAATCCTAAAAAACGTTAATCATGCCCAAACCCTTCAGCCGCCTTGTTATTGCCACCCATAATGCCGGGAAGTTGCGGGAATTCGCCGGGCTACTGGGGCATTTGATTCCCGAAATCACCTCGGCGGGCAGCCTCGGCCTGCCGGTGCCCGAGGAAACCGGCACGACTTTTATCGAGAATGCCACCCTCAAGGCGCGCGCGGCGGCGGAAGCCACCGGCTCCCTCGCGCTGGCCGACGATAGCGGTTTATGCATCCACACCCTGAACGGCGATCCCGGCGTTTATTCCGCCGACTGGGCCGAGCCGGGCAAGAATTTTCAGGCCGCCATCGCCCGCATTCAAAAAGAAATGGGGGACGCGCCCGACCGTTCGGCGCATTTCACCTGCGTGCTGGTTCTATGCTGGCCCGACGGGCGCACCGAAAGCGTCGAAGGTCGCGTCGAGGGCAGCATTGCCAGAGAAATGCGCGGTACGGGTGGCCACGGCTACGATCCGATTTTCATACCCGACGGAGACACGCGCACTTTCGCCGAAATGGGTGAGACCGAGAAAAACCGCATCAGCCATCGCGGCAACGCCACTAAGCTGCTTCTGGAAAAATTCGCGGCGCTTCTGTAGCGCTTCAGGGCCGGGAGGGCGGCGGCGGATAAGGCGAGAAAGGCGCGGTCGGCGCCGGAGCGGCTTGCGCGGCGGCCGCTGCGTTAGGCGCAACGCTCGTTACGTCGGTTTTAGGGCAATGCTCCACGCAAAGATCGTAAGGCTGATGCGCCTGCAGACATTGGTTGAAGCAGGCATAATCTTTTTCGGGCGGCTTCGCCGCGACGCGCGGCGTGGACATAACGCCGTTCCCCACCGGTATCGGCGTAGTGACGGTGTTGTGAGGGGAAAGGGTTTTGCTATCCAGCAATCCCTGTTTCGGTGCGACCGGCGCGGCTGCGACGTCATAACTGCATTGTGTCAGACAGGCTGCGTGCGAAGCGCCGGCGGCGTTGATACATTGCTTGAGGCACAGCTGGTCAATATCGGCATAAGCGGGCACCGCCAGAAAGACGAACAGGAACGCCATGCCGCGCAGAAATGCCGCCATCAATCCTCCCCCATACCGCGCTGAATATGATCGAAGGTCGGACGCACTTCGTCGCGCAGCGCCGGGGGATAAAGCATTTCCGGCACATTGCGGAAAGCGCTGAGCCCGTATTTGGCGCGATCGATGGCGACCTCGGCCACGGTTTCGAACGTGACCTGCTGCCGGTCTTCGGAATAAGCGTAAACCATCGACTGGTCGCACAGAAGGTTGATGAGGCGCGGCGTGCCGCCGGTGAAATGATGCACCACGGCGCAGGCCATATCGTCAAAAATTTCCGGTTTGCCGCCCACCACACCTAAACGATGACGGATATAGGCGGCGGTTTCAGGCGGCGTCAGCGGCCCCAGATGGCAATGCACCGAAATACGCTGCACGAACTGGCGCAGGCCCGGGCGTTTCAGCGTTTCGAGCAGTTCCGGCTGCCCGACCAGAACGATCTGCAGCAGCAGATCGCGTTCATTGTTGATATTGGACAGCATGCGCAGTTCTTCCAGCATTTCGACGCGCAGATTCTGCGCTTCGTCGATCAGCAAAGTGGTGCGGCGGCCCTTGCCGTATTGCGCGAGAACATGCTCGACCAACGCATTATAAAGCGTGGCGTCGCTGACATTGGTGCCGCGTTCCTTGAGGTCGAAAGCCATCGCGATCCAGTCGAGCAGGCGGCCGATCGAGGTGCTGGGATTGGTGATGACGCCGACATTGTGGTTGGGGCCGGTATTTTTCAGAAAGCGGCGCACGATGGTAGTCTTGCCGGTGCCGACTTCGCCGGTGACGACGATGAAGCCCGCTTCGCTTTCCACCCCGTAATCGAGGAGATTGCTGACGCGTTTGTGAATCCTGCTGGGGTAGAGAAAATCGCCGTCGGGCAACAGCGAGAAAGGCTTGGCGGAAAGGCCGTAAAAACGTTCGTACATACCTGGACCCTGTTTCGCCGGGGCGTGTGCCCCTTCAGCCGACGCGGCTGCCTTGCGCCTTGCGTCTATAGGCCATGACGGCCATCGCCGTCAGCCCCAAAAGGAACAGGGGCAGCGTTGCAGGCAACGGAATGGCCGAGACGACGTAGGTTACAAAAACCCTCCCGAAGTCGTCGCCGAAATCGAGCGCGCTGAGGAAATAGACATCCGACGCCGAGTTGTTGACGATGGTGGTGGTGCCCTGCTTGGCCCCAAGGATATCGGCCGTCGCCAGAGTCAGCGGCGCCGAAGAACTGCCGTTAACGGTGCCATAGCTCCACGCCACACCGCCCAAGTTATTATGAGCCGGTTCGATATCGCCCGCCTCACCCCTGTAATGCGCGCCCGCTTGCGAATAATCATAGATACCGTAGGAAATCAGCTGCGTCTCGCCGAAATGCGCGCCGGGCGACAGCAGCGTATAGGTAAAAGTAATTTTACTGTCGGGCGGCAGAAACCCATACCCCAGACCGAGGCCGTTGCCGCTGATGCTGGGATCGAGAAAATTCAAGGAGATGGGACTGGTATTGATGACGCCGGTTTGGCCGACGACAACCGTGCCCATGTCGTAATTTGTGCCGTTGAAATTAACGGTAACGGCGCCTGCGGGGCTGGAAACGACGCCTGCAGCAAGCAGCGAAACGATCAACGCTAAAGCGGGGACGGGTTTCATAACAACCTCATTTTCATAAGAAAACTGACTTCGCCTTTATGTCTATAGGCGTATCAGAAGGAAGCCATGTGATCAATAAATAAGCTATGCGGATGATTATAATTCTTCCCCGGTATGGAAAACTTACTTATACTCCGGCTCTCTTTACGGGCATCAAGCTTCACATGAGGATGGCATGAAAAAGGCATTGAACTTGTTGGCTTTGTTGGCGGCGCTCGCCGGTTGCGCCCCGTCTACGTCCGTCACCTCCACCGCAGCATCGCCGCCCGAAGCGCCCTTTACCATCATCGCCGGCGACGTTCTGCAGATCACCGTATGGAAGGAAGACGGGCTCGACCGCGAAGTTCTGGTCCTGCCCGACGGCAGCATTACCTTCCCCCTTATCGGCACGATTGAGGCGCAGGGCCAGACCCCCGCCGAGGTACGCGATACCGTCAAACTGAAACTCAAGAAACTGATTCCCGACGCCTCGGTCACGGTCACGGTCAAGGCCGCCCTCGGCCATACCGTCAATGTCATTGGGCAGGTCGGCAAACCCGGCGAAATCGTCATCAGCCACCGCATGACCGCCATGCAGGCGCTAAGCCAGGCCGGCGGCCTTACCCCCTATGCCAGCGAAGGCAATATCATCGTCATCCGTCATGAAGACGGCAAGCAGACATCGATCCCGATCCCCTATGACGATATCATCGACGGCGACGATCTGGATAAAGACGTCATCCTTCAGCCCGGCGATGTCGTGGTCGTTCCCACCGCCGGTATCCTGTAAGCGATGAGCATCCCCGCCGCTCTTCGCGCGTCGCGCACCAAACGTTCCGTCACCGCAGGGCTGGCCCTGTGCGCCCTCGCGGCCTCGCATGCGCATGCCGCCAATCTGACGCTGCAGGCGACCGGCACCGAGACTGGCTCATGGGCGTCCAATCCTTTAATGGCGATCTCTGGCGCCAGGCCTTTATGGGGTTCGACGACATCGCCGAGCCTGATCCTGCAGGATACCGCGCCCGATATGCAGCTGGGATTCAATGGCCGCATCGATGAGAATATTTTCAATCAGGCGGCGTTCGATTCCACCGATGTGCATGCCCATGCCAGCCTCGCCAAAAAATCGGAACGCTGGGGCCTCAATCTCGGCGGCGGCACCGATTACGACACCACCCGCACCAGCGAATTGTCGAATTTCGGCTTGCCCGCGACCGTCGTCACCCGCCATCTGGGCCTCTCGCTGGCGCCGCAGGTTTCCTATGCCCCCAATGCGCGCGATTCTCTGCGAATTTCGGGGTCGGCTTATTCCTCGCAATATGAAAGCAACCAGTTCGTCAATTACGATCTCTATACCCTGACGCCTTCTTTCAGCCGCCGCCTCGATCCTCTCAACTCCGCCGTCGTCTCGCTCGAAGCTCAACGTTACACAACCACCCGCAACACCCATGCGCGCGTCGACAGCCTCGGCCCCAGTATCGGCTGGCAGGGCAGCCTTTCGCCGCGCTTTAGCGCCAACGCTGCGATCGGCGCGCAGACCAGCCGCCAATATACCGACGACGTCGCCGTTGGCCCCTGGCAATGGTCGGCGATTTTCGACGCCGGATTAAACTATAAAGATGAACAGGATAGCGTCTCGTTAACCGCCCGGCGCGACCAGTCGCCTTACGGCAACGGCACCGACGGCTTACAAACGAATTTCGCCCTTACGGAGACCCACGCTTTAAATCCCCTGGTATCGCTTAATGTGGGGGCTCAATACCTGACCGCCGGCTATCAGGCATCGACGCTTTACAGTATCGAATCGCGCAGCGGAGGCAATGCGGGCGTGACGTGGCATGCCACCGAGACGCTCGATGTGACCGCTGGCTATCAGTACAGTTATGAAGCGCTGACGGGCACCTCGCAGACCGTACAGGATCACACAGTCACGCTGGGTCTGGCTCTCCATCCCGGAACCTGGACCCTGTTGCAGTAAGATCGAGGAAAAAATGGAAGAACTCGGCCTCCGCGATTACGTCACCGTCCTGCGGCGCTGGCACAAATTGTTCGCCTTTACGGTGCTGGTCATTCTGGCCGCCTCGCTGACGGTGGCGTTGCGCTGGTCGAATTACCGTTCGACCGCGACGGTGCAGATCGAGCAGCCGGAAATTTCCAGCAATGTCACCGCGCCCGCGGGCGGCGATGGCGATGCCGCGCGGGCCGCCGCCGACCAGCATCTCGGCGAATTGCAGCAGAAGGTGGAATCGACATCCTCATTGATCGATCTCATCACCAAGCTCGATCTTTACCCGGGCGCCCGCAAACACAGGCCCATCGCCGACGTCGCCGGCGGCATGCGCAAAAAGATCAAAGTCGAATTCATCGACAACCCGCTTAAATCGACCGCCACCAGCCCGGCCATCGCCTTCAGCATCAGTTTCGATTACAACGACCCGTTGCTGGCCCAGCAGGCGACCGACGAGCTGGTGACGCGCTTCCTCGACGAGGATTTAAAGGAACGCCACGCCCAGGCCCAGACCACTTCCGATTTCCTCGCGGCCCAGATCACGGCGATGGAAGAATCGATGTCGGAACAGGAAAAGAAAATCGCCGATTTTGAGAAACAGCACGGCGTCACCCGTCCCGACGAACTCGCCTTCAACCAGCAGGCCGCCGCCAATATCGGCCTCAACCTGCAGAACCTGTCGAGCCAGATATCCGGCAACGAAGGCACCATCGGCTCGCTGCGCGGCCAGATGGCCAGCATCGACCCCTATGCCCGCGTGATGGCCGACGGACAGATTCTGACCACCCCGGCGGTGCAGCTGAAAGCCCTGCAATCGCAATATGCGACGCTGACCGCCCAGTACGGCGCCGATTATCCCGACGTCATCAAGGTCAAACATCAGATCGAGGCGCTGCAGGCGCAAACCGGCGCGCGTTCGGGCACCGCCGATCTGCATGCGCAGATCACCGATACGCGCACCAATCTGGCCGCCGCCGAAAAAACCTATGGCCCCGAACATCCCGATGTCGTGGCGCTGAAGGACAAATTGCAGAAACTGGAAGACGCCATGGTGCGCCATCCCAGCGGCCGCCTGCCGGGCACAAACGGCGTGGTCGGCGACGCCGACAATCCCGCTTATCTGCAGGTCGCCTCGCAATTGCAGGCGGCGGAAGACCAGCACAAAATCCTCCTCGATCAGCAGGGCGAGCTGCAGAAGCAGCAGCAGATTTATCAGAACGCCATCATCGCCAATCCCGAAGCCGAAAAGGAAATGGCTTCCCTGTCGCGCGATTATGACAATGCCCAACTGCGTTATCGCGAACTGAAGGAAAAAAAGATGGCCGCCGACATGGATTTGCAGATGCAGCAGGACCGCAAGGGCCAGCGCCTGTCGGTCATCAACCCGCCCGAATTGCCGGGCGGCACCCATCCGGCGCGCCTGATTCTGGCGCTGGGCGGAATGCTGTTTTCCCTGCTGGGCGGATTGACCGCCGTGGCCGCCGCCCAGATGTGGCACCAGAGCGTGATCGGATCGCGCCAGCTGGCGATGATCGCGGGCGCGGCGCCGCTGGTCTGCATTCCCTATATCATGACCGAACAAGAGCGTTCGCGCGCCCTGATCCGCAATCCTTTGATGCTATGGAACGCTTTCGTGCAGCGTTTGGGCCTGACATAACCGGAGCGACCTAATGGACAGACTTGAAAAAGCCATCGAGAAAGCCCGGGCCGAGCGCGCCACGGTTAATCCGTCGCTGATGAACCCGTCGCTTTCAGGCGCCGCCGCCCTTGCGCGCGGCGCGGCGCCCGCCTTCAACGGCAGATCGACGCCGGTTTTCGCGCCGCCCTCGCCGTCGGGAGACGAGCCCGATGAAGCGCAGATGGAACGGAACCGCGTCGTCGCCCATCATACCCGCAGCCCCGAAGCCGATATTTACCGCCAGCTCCGCACGCAGGTTCTGCACATCATGAACAAGGAGGGCTGGCGTTCGCTCGCCATCACCAGCCCCAATTACGGCGACGGCAAAACCACGGTGGCGCTCAATCTCGGCATCAGCATCGCGCTCGACCTGAAACAGACCGTGATGCTGGTCGATCTCGATCTCCGCAAGCCGGCGATGCATCGCTATCTGGGACTGAATCCCACCGTCGGCCTCACCGATTATCTGGTCAAGGGCGTGCCTTTGACCGATTGCCTGACGCGGCCGCCTTTCGAACGGCTCAACACCCTGCCCGCCGGTTCGGCGCTCGACAATTCCTCGGAACTGCTGGCCTCGCCGCGCATGATCGCTTTGGCGCATGAGCTGAAAACACGTTACCCCGACCGCCTCATCATTTACGACATGCCGCCGGTTCTCAATCAGGACGATCCCATCGCCTTCCTGCCGCAGGTCGATGCCGTGCTGGTAGTGGTGCGCGACGGCGTAACGCGCAGCGACGATCTCAAACGCTGCCTCGCCAATCTTGCCGCGGCCAACGTCATCGGCACCGTGCTGAATGTCTGCCAATAGGCCTTGGCATGCGTGACCTTCGCGGTTCCGCTCTCTTCTTCGATATGACAATGGGTGCCGCGCTGGCGGCGCTCACGGTCTGGCTCTTTGCGGCGACCTTCGCCAGCCTGTTCGCGGCATGGCAAACCCCGGAATACAGCTATGGCTATCTTGTGCCGCTGGTTTGCCTGGGCTGGGGCTGTGCCCTCTATCGCGAGAGGAAACCCGCTTTACGCCCCGCCCTCAGCGGCCTCGCGCTGGTAGGTTTCGCGGTCGGCATGCATCTCTTCGGCGATCTCGCCGCCAATAACTGGCTCGATGAATATGCCATCGTTGTTGCGGCCGCGGGTTTTGTCGCCACATTGATGGGGTGGCAGGCATTGGGCGCGCTCTTCCCGGCGGTGTTTTTTCTGTCCTTCGCGGTGCCGCTGCCGCCCATGACGCAGGCCAGCCTCACCGCCGGCATGCAGCTTCTTTCCTCGACCCTCAGCGTGGCGGGGTTACATCTGCTCGGCGTGCCGGTGTTTCAGGAAGGCAACATCATCGATCTAGGATCCTATAAACTGCAGGTGGCCGAGGCCTGCAGCGGGTTGCGCTATTTGTTCCCTTTCATGGGCTTCGGCTATCTGTTCGCGTTTCTGTTCGAAAAAAACAATCTGAAGCGTGTTCTTCTTATGCTTGCCACCATTCCCATCGCCATCGTCATGAACGCGCTGCGCATCGTCATTATCGGCGTCAGCGTCGATATGTGGGGAATCGCAATGGCCGAAGGCCTGGTGCATCAGATCGAAGGCTGGGTGGTGTTTGTCGGCTGCATCGGTTTTCTATTCGCGGTGTGGTGGGCATTGTCGTTCGTCCAGACGCGCGTGACAGCATCGGAAAAAATAACTTCGGCCGCCTCCATATCCGCGCCGCATATCACCCGCGCCCTTGTCCTGCTTGTGGTTCTTATGGCGCTGGCTTGCGGTGGCGCGAAATTGTTGCTGGCCGACCGTGCCGCCGCCGTTCCCGACCGCAGCCCGCTGATCGATTTTCCGCTCCGTCTCGGCGACTGGCGCGGACAGATCGGCGATCTGCCGTCCGACCAGCTCGCCGCGCTCAAGCTCAGCGATTATTTCATGGGCGATTACCGCAGGGATAACGACGCCGAAGCGATTAATTTCTATATCGCTTATTACGCCAATCAGCGCCGCGATGCCGCCCCCCATTCACCTCTGGTATGCATACCGGGAGCGGGCTGGGAAATCACCGCGCTGCGATCCGATTATAGAGTCAGGGATGCGAGCGGTAAAATCCTGCTCACGGTCAACCGCGCGCTGATCAAAAACGGCGACAGGCAGGCTCTGGTCTATTTCTGGTATGACGAACGCGGACGCGATCTGACAACGGCGGCGCAGCGGAAATGGTATCTGGCCAGGGATTCGCTGGTGCGCGGACGCAGCGACGGCGCTCTGGTCCGCGTGGTGATCGGTATCGGCAACGGCCTGTCGCTGGGTGACGCGGACCGCAAACTGGCCGAATTCCTCAGTTTCGCTCTGCCGGAACTCGGGCGTTACGTTCCCGATTAAGGCCCCCAACTAACGCTTACGCCACGGCCCCGGAATTTTGGCCAGCACTTCACCGAAAAGCTCGGGCGTTACAAGACGCACCGCCAGCAGATAAAGCGGGCCGCCGAGGGCAAGCGGAATCGCTATATGCACAAGCTCCATCCCGTCGAAAACCGGCAGACGCCCCACAAGATAGGAACCGCCGATAGTCGGCCCCGCCAGCCCCAGCGGCACATAAAAACAGGACAGGATGCGCCGCCAGCCCACTCCCGCTTTGCGAAAGACGATCGTCGTCAGAAACACGGGATGCGAAAGATAATAGGCCGCGACGCCCAGCGCCACGCCGGTCGCCGAGGCCAGCAGCCCGCCCGCGCCGACAAAGATGAAAAAGAAGGGCATGGTGATAAGCTGATAGGTGAAAGATTTACTGAACTGGCCGCGCGATTCAAGAAACGCGCCTGCCGCCCATGCGACGGAATCGATCGAAAGCCCGAGGCTGAGAATTTGCACGAGCGGTATCGACGCGTTCCAGCGTTCGCCGAACAGCAGATGCAAAAGGGGCTCCGCCACGGCGGCCTGCATGAGGCAGAGCGGCGCCGTCAAGAGCCCGAGCAATTTGCCGGTCTTGAGCGCGGCGTTGCATTGGCGCGTGGGGTCGCCGCTCATCGCCACCAAAGCGGGCCGCAGCACCCCCATGAAATTTCCGGCCAGCAGCATCACCGGCTGCGCCGCCAGTTTAAAGGCGAAGTAATAGATGCCGACCACGGGCGCCGGCGCGATCAGCCCCAGCGTCACATAATCGCCTTGTCCAATGGACGTATTGACGATGCTGACGCCAAACGCCGCGACGCCGCGCGACATCATCCGCCGCCATCCCCTGGCGCGGCGGCGCGGGCGCAGATGCATCGGCGCGACGCGCCAGAAAACAATTGCGCGGATCAGGGCCGCCAGCGGCAAAGGCAGCACGAAACTGAGCGCGCCCATGCCATAGAGGGCCAGCGCCACCGTCAATGTCTGGCTGGCGATCAGCTCGATCGAACTGTAAACCGCGAGGAATTTGAACCGCAGCAGCGATTTCAGCTGCGCCGTTGGCACGGTGCCAAGCGCGCTGAGCGGCAAACTCAGCGCAACTACCCACACCAGTTTCGTCACTTCGGGATTGTGATAAAGCCGCGCGCCGATCGGCGCATAGACCGCCATCGCCACCGCCACCGTGGTAGCGAGGCCGAGGCTGAGGGCGAAAGCCTGGGTTGCCCACATATGCATGCGCGGGCGGCGTTGCTGAAAAACCTGTTCGATGCCGAAGCCGGTCAGGACCGAGAAAAACCCGGATATCGTATAGGCAAGCCCGACCACGCCGAAATCCTCGGGCAGCAGAACGCGCGCCAGCACCAGCTGCGAAATAAGGTTCGACAAAGCCCGTCCGCCGATATTAAGCGCCGTCGTCCACATAATGCCCGACGCCGATTTCTTGCCGATGGAATCCACCGGCAGATCGCTCTCTAAAGGGGGCTGGGCCTCGGCCATGTCATCCTTGTTGAATTTTTATGGGCAAACACGGCGTTATCCGCACCAACGCCGCCGGGGTGCGGCGAGTTATAACATGCGGTTCGTAAAGGCAAAACAAGTTCCACCCAGATTAATCTTGTACCAAATCGGACATTTGCTAAGAACCTAGTCGGAATGCATAAAAGAGGAGCCCGCCGATGACAGAGCCCGCCCCGGCCACAGATAAGGCCCTCCGCCTCTCCGTCATCATCCCGACTTTCAACCGCGCGCAGATCCTCGCTTCCAGCGTCAAAGACGTGCTGAACCAGAATTATCGCGATTACGAGCTCTGGGTCATCGACCAGTCCGCCCCCGATCAGGCCGCCGCCAACCGCGCCTTCATCGATCAGACCGCCGACCCGCGCCTGCATTACCTGCATCTCGACAAAACCGGTTTGCCCAACGCCCGCAACGAAGGGCTGCGCCGCGCCAAAGGCGAGATCGTCCTGTTTCTCGATGACGATGTCATTTTGCTGACCCCCGATTTCCTTACCGCGCATCTGGCCGCCTATGACGATCCCAAAGTCGGCGGCGTCACCGGGCGGCATGTCGAGCGCACGCTGCATATGAATTCGAAACGCACCGCCTGCCATGTGGCGTGGAGCGGGCGCACGATTTTCAATCTGTTCGGCACCGAGCGGCAGGAAATCGGCACCTGCAAAGGGTCGAATATGAGTTTCCGTAAATCCGTCACCGCCAGCGTCGGCGGTTTCGACCGCAAGACGAATATGCTGGAAGACGCCGATTTTTCGGTGCGCGTCGCCGACGCCGGATGGATTCTGATGTATGAACCCGCCGCCGAGCTGGTGCATCTTTCGGTGGCCGCCGGCGGCGTGCGCGAGAAAAGCGCCGTCGAAACCGAATATAGACGTTTTTCCTCGACCGCTTATTACATCCTCAAACATCGCGGTTTCTGGGGCTGCGTGCCTTTCGTCGCCACTTTTATGGTGATCGCCGCGACGCGCCTGTGGCGTTACCGCTCCCTTACGATTTTCCCCGGATACATCAAGGCTCTGCGCGGCGGCTTCGCGCTGGCCCGCACCGGCGCCGATCAGGTTATCTGAATGGACATCTCGGTCATCGTCTGCACGAGAAACCGGGCTAAACAGCTGCCCACCCTTCTCGAGTCGATGACCAAACTCGTCATTCCTTCTGGCCTGGAATGGGAACTCATCATCGTCGATAACGGCAGCACCGACGGCACCACACAGGTGATTGACTCATTCAAGGACCGCCTGCCCGTCAAACGCGTGTTCCAGCCGTTGGCCGGATTATCGAACGCCCGCAATGCCGGGGTGGACGCCGCATCCGGAAACTACATCGTCTGGACCGACGACGATGTCGGTCTCGATCCGCAATGGCTGGCCGCTTATGGGGAAGCTTTTCAGCGCTGGCCCAACGCCGCCCTCTTCGCCGGCAAAATCACGCCCCATCTCGAGCCTCCGACGCCGGATTGGCTTATTGGCAATGCCGATGCCATTGGCTCGCTTCTCGCCAAAAGCGACTGTGGCGACGTTCCCGTCGCTCTTTCGACAGACAAAAGAATCCTGCCCTTTGGCGCCAATTTCGCCATTCGCACAGCGGTGCAGAAACAGTTCCGTTACAACCCCGATCTCGGCGTGGCGCCGGGCCGCCGCATGGGCGGCGAAGAAACAGATGTCGCCAAGCGCATCCTTGCCTCGGGCCGGCATGGCTGGTGGCTGCCCGGGCCGAAGGTCACGCACCATATTCCGGCAGCGCGGCAAACTTTGGCCTATGTGGCCGAGTATTACGAAACTCTTGGCGAATATTTTGTGTATGAGTCCATCCAGAAAGGCAACACGCCGCTTCTGTTCGGCGTCGAACCCCTGCTCTGGCTCAAACTGCCTTTCTGTTTTTTCAAATATCGCCTGGCTAAAATGCTGAACCGCAAAATCTGGGTCAAACATTTTTCTTCTTATCTTCTGCGGCGCGGCCAGATACGGGCGTGGCTGGCAGCCAGAGGATAATTTCCTTTCGCGCCACAAAAACGATTATTCCTCAAAAGGAATATAGCGATAGCCGCGGATCGACCTGAGCAAAGTGGCAACTGTTATCTTGCCAGCCAGTCCCCGGAGGCGTTCCCACGCGCCGCCCGATTGGACCGGCATATCAATATTGGAAGCAAAGCAAAGCCGTTTGGAGGCATCCCCGATATATTTGTCCTGCGTCGCGAAAGCCGGAACAAATTGATAGGTGGCGAGTTCCCGCGCAATCGGGCTGCGTTCATGCGCGAAAAGAAACGCATCCGCCGCACAATGCAGTTTCTCAGGCGCGGCCACCACGCGCCGCGCCGCATCGCGGCTCATGATATAGGCTCCCGCACACCAGCTTGTGGAAGAGAGCCGGTAAAGCGCCCTTCCCGCCACCGACACAACGGGCCGCCGCCCCAGCAGCAGCCGGTTGGTCGAATTTTCCAGCCGTACAAGATCGAAATCCGGCGGCAGCCAGCTTTCATCGGCAAATACCTCTTTCAGCGAGGGCGAAAAATGCATGTCATCCTCGAAAACAGCCGCATAAGGTTCTGTCCCCGTCGCGATTTTCCGCCAGACTCCAAAATGACTGAGGAAACAGCCGACCTGTCCGGGCGTCCAGAGTCCGTGCAGGGGCCGGGATTCGCGAAAAGCCACTATTTGTTCGGCCGACATTAAACGGGCATCGACCGCATCGACGCGTTCGAAATCCAGTCCCAGTTCGTGAAATCGCGCGCTCATGTGGTTCAGGCGGCCGGTATCACGCGCCAGATTGATAACATAGGCTTTCATCGCGACAGCCCTTTCTCTAAAATCGGCAAGAGCCGCTCGATATAAAGTTGCGTCGACATCGGCGCGGCCCAATAGGATTTATAAGCTTCCTGCGACATCCGCAAAGCCGTTTCCGCATTCGACAAAGCCGCGCAAGCCGCGCCCAGTTGGGTCAGATCCGCCATATCGACGACAAACCCGTTAACACCGTTCGCAATCAGGGTGGCGGCGCCTGCCCGGTCGCTCACGATCACGGGTGTGCCTTGAGACAAAGCCTCCGGAACGACCAGACCAAAGGCCTCGAGATAAATGCTGGGCAGAATGAGGGCCCGCGATTTTCGGATTTCGACAGCCACCTCTTCCGAATCCGCCCAGCCTTTAAAAATAACTTTCGGATATTTTGCCTGCAGGGAAGAGCGCAGCGGCCCGTCGCCGATCACCGTCAGCGGATACCGGTTTCCGGCGGCTTCGAGAAGCTCAACGATGCCTTTTTCTTCCCACAGCCTCCCGACGAATAGAAAAGATCCACCCGCCTCGGTTCGCGGCCCGTTATCGCGCACGGCGACGGGGTTCGGAACAACATGAATGGGGACGTCCGGCGCGAGGCGCGATTCTATCCTTTCTTTAAGCAACGCGCTCGGTGCGACAAACGCGCAGGCGCCCTGCTTGAGGCCGGAGTAAAAATCCATGACCCCGCTCTTGGCCAGCTTGAACGCCTTGTGCAGATAGGTCTGCTTGTCGCAGTTGCAGAGAACGCATGCGGCGGAAAAAGGCTCCAGCCCGCAAGGCTTGCCGGTCTGAAAATTGTAGAAATAGCCCGTCGGGCACGCCCATCCGGCATCATGCGCGGTGACGACGTAAGACAATCCGCTTTTCCGTAAGACCGGGGCTATCGATGAAGACAGGCCCATAGATAGGGAATGAATGTGAACCACAGTCTCTTTGCGGTCGAAACGCGCCAGATAGCGGCCCAGCTCCTGCGCGGCTTTCCGGTTCCATATTTCTCCCAGCCGGTCGCGAGGTCTGTCTGGGGGCCATATATAAAAAGCATCTTCGATATAGGCATCGAATTGCGGCGCGGCGGGGCCTGAGGCTGCAAAAAGATGAACTTTGATCCCTGCTGCCGCCAGCCCCGCCGCCTGGGCGAGAAGAACGGAACTGACGCCGCCGGTATGCCTCGCGCTATCGGCAACAAGAATGCATCTCATGGCAATTCTGCTTTCAACATGGGGCACCCTGAGGCTGTTGCCGTTCAGCGGGCAGGGATTTGTCACGCCCTAACAGCACCCCATACAGAAACCACAAAATCGCCGCCGTTTTCGAACTATAAAACGACGTGCCGCTGATAAAAAGAATGCTCAGCGCATACACCGCCAGCATCAGGCGGAAACGCCGCGCGCGCGCGTCTTTCAAGACCGGCCGCGCGAACAGTATCCAAAGAAGGATACAGAGCGGCAGCCCGAAATGCTCGAGCGTATAAGCCACCCCCATATCGGCAAGACCAGCCAGAGTTCCCACGCCCATCACTTGCGCGAACGACAGATCCAGCGTCGCCAGCCCGGAGCGCATCAGCCGCCCGGTCAGGTTATCGTCATCGGGATTGCCGAGGCCCAAATGCGTGAACAGCAATAGCCCGCCCACCGCCACAAGCGGCAGGGCAAAAATGACCCCGCGCCGCGCCGCCACCGGCACGAAGCGCAGGAACAACAGAAAAAACACCAGCAAACTGGCGAATCGCGAGTCGCACGCCACGATCAGCACAAGAGCGGCAATAAAATGCGCCGCCGCCCTCCACTTTTCCTTGGCGTCGAAGCTGAGCGCCCACAGGCACACGATAATGGCGTAATTGCCCATCGATACCGGTTCGAGAAACACCGAGGAAATGCGCCGGTCGCCGAGAAACGGCAAAAGGTTGCGCCCCTGTGGGCGGAATCCGCTGGTAAAAGTATTATCAGGCACCCAGGTGGTGCCGGAAGACATCAGCCCGCGCGCCGTGTAATAGCGCATGATGTTGACGTAATGCAGATAACTGTCGGAAAGGAAATATTCCGCCGCCGCGAAAACCATCACGATGCCGGTCGCCAGCCATACCAGTTTATCCGCCGCCTCGCGGTCGGGCTGCATCCGCCCCAGCGCGTAACAAACCAGAATGATGGCGAGGTTGCGCGGGCCGTCGAGATCGACATCGCCGCGCACCGCACAGGCCGCCATAAAATAGGTCAGCATGAAAAGCGCCAGCGCCATTTCATGAAACCGGCATGAGGGCGCCGCGCGCAGCGTCGCCCAGCCCAGCAGGCCCGCTTCGCAGACGGCGACTATGGCGTTCGAAACCCCGAACGCGTTAGCGTTGACGATACATAAAAAGAATTGATAGCAGAGGAATCCGAGAATAACCGGCGTCGCCGCAGGCCAGCGCACGCGCATCCGCGCCGCGCGTGGGGACAATGGGCTTGCCGTCATTCCTTGCCGCTCATCGCCTGCTCCAGAATCTCAACCTGCGGATAGCGCGCCGGGTCGGGCGGATAGATATTGAACATATAGGTTCCGAACCACGCCCCCGCCGCCCAGTATGTCCAGCCATACCAGACATCCTTGTTGGCCGCCATATAGGCCAGCGTCCCGCGCAGGGCTTCAAGGCAAACCGGGTCTTTTGACGCGCCGAATTCGCCGAGGAACGCGCGGTTTCCCGTTTTATGCAGCCACGCCGTGGCGGCGGCCAGCGCTTTTTCACCGACATCCGCGCTGACGCATTCGGGATGCGTACCCGACGAATCCTTGTCGAAATACTGATGCATCTCGAAAACAAAATTATGCGCGGGGTCTTTGATGGTTTGCAGCGCGGCGGCGTTGCCGCTGGAAATCCAGCTATGCGCCCCGCTCCAGTCGGTTCCCGGCACGAGGATAAGCTGCTGCGCCCCGGTTTTGCGGATGGCGTCGATGCCCGCTTGCGCGATGGCGGCCCATACCGCCGCGTCTATTTTATGCGGCTCGTTCATCAGGCCGAACGCGACATTGGCGTTGCCTTTTTCATGTTCGGCGAGGCGCGTCCATAAATCTGCGAAAGCGGCGACCGGAACATCCTCCGAACCTATATTCTCGCCGCGATAGCCGCCGTAATTATGAACGTCGAGCAGAATGGTGACTCCGCGCGACGCCGCCGCGGCCACTACGGCGTCGAGACGCGCCAGTTCATTCGCATCGAGCGGCTGGCCGAGCACCGGCTGCATGCGTTCCCACAAAAACGGCATGCGCACGATATTGGCGCCGATGGCGGCATAGGCGTCGATGTCGGCGGCGGTCGGCCAGATGTAATTCTTGCCCGCAATGCCGGGAAGGGCGCCGCTGTTGAATTCCGCGCCCGCAATATTGACCCCGTGAAAATGCGTGGATGCCGCCTGCGCCGGAACGGCAAGGAGCAGACCAAGCAGAGCGGCCCATGCGGTGTGCTTTTTCATTTACGCCTCCGGTTGCGCGGCTGTGCGATAGATATCCATGAACCGGTCGGTGACGCCCGGCCAGTCATAGCGGCGGGCCAGTTTCAGCGCGCCCTCGCGCATCATAGCCGGAGAGGCCGTAAATTCCGCATGCAGTTGTTCGATATTGCGCGCGGATTGATCGAGTCCGGCGGGGTCGATAATCGCGCCGAAACCCAGTTCGCGGCGCAATTTGTCGAAAGGCGCCAGAGGGCTGAGCAGCGGCATCAGGCCCGCCGAAAGCCCTTCGACCGCGCTGATACCGAAACCTTCGTAAGCCGACGCCGAAGCGATATAGGAGGATTGGCCGATCAGGAGGCCGATTTCGGCTTCGCTCGGCCTTGCATGGATATGCACGCGGTCGGCGACGTCCCTGCCCTCGGCATGCGCCTGCAGGCTGGCGGCGGTTTCATCGCCTTCGATCCCGGCGATGATGAGGCTCCATTCCTGTCCCTGTTTTTTCAACGCGGCGACAAGGTCGATGAGTACCGGCACGCGCTTGCTGGCGGCCCAGCGGCCGATGAAAATCATTGCGCGGCGCGGTTCGGCGGACGCACGGTTTTTCCATTTATCGACATTGACGCCGTTTTCGACGGTAACGATTTTACCGGCGGCGATGCTGCGGAAAGTAGCGGCGTCGTTTTCGCTGGAGGTGCATATCGCCTTGTATCCACGCGCGGAAAACCGCGTGATGGTTTGAAACCATATTTTCTTGAGGCGGGGCGCGAAGCCGCTATGGAAAAAGCCACCATGGGTCGAAGCCACCAGCGGTTTACGGTGGATAAACCGCGTCAGGGAAAGAAAATCGAAGAAGAAATCGATGGCGTGGACATGAACGATATCCGCCGAAGCGATTTCGCGCAACACGGCGGGCGCGATCGGATAACGCGACGAGCCGCGATAAGGCAGCCGCGTTACGGAAATGCCGTCGATCATTTCATGCGCCGGCAAAATATTTTCGGGATGGGTGAAGACGCGGTTCAGGGTGACGATGCGGACCGATACGCCTTCGCGCCGCGACAGGGTGAGACACAAGTTGCGCACCGCATCTTCAAGGCCGCCAACCGACGGATGATATTGCCGCACGATATGGATGATTTGCATGCGGCGGACCCGTTCAAGCGTTCTTGAGGCGGTTCCTGAGCATAAACACCATCTGGAAGGTATGGGCGATAAAGACGGCGCCGCCAACGACATAACGACGGCCCAGACGGCGCGGTTCCTGAATCATGCGGAACAGCCATTCCATGCGCAGGCGCCGCCACACATAAGGCGCGCGCGGGAAACGTTCGGCGAGGAAATCGAGGATCGCGCCGCCATTGAGAATGAGGCAAGGCCGCTCCAACTTTTCGGCGAGGTAGGAAGCGACCTGTTCCTGTTTCGGCATGCCCATCGCCAGAATGACGAGATCGGCTTCGACCCCGGCCAGCCTTTCGGCATAAAACGCGGGCGGCTCGAACCCATCCATGCGCAGCACCACGCGCGCGCCCATTTTCTCGACCGCAGCCGCGGCGCGCGACAGATAAGGTTCCTGCGTTCCCAGCAACGCGACCGATTTACCGGCATAAGAGCGGATGATGCGGGGAATGAAATCGGTGCCGTTCATATTGGTTCCGGCCTCCATCCCGAGCAGGCGGAGCAGAATGGAAATGCCGACGCCATCGCGCAAAAGAATCGACGATTTCAATAAGTTGCCGCGCAATCCGTCATCGCGGTGCGCGATGGTCAGGGCATTGGCGTTGAGCCATGAGACAATGGTCGCGCGCTCATGTCTCTCGCTCAGCCGCGCCAACAGCCCTTCGGCATGCTCGCTGCTGCGGACAATACGCAAATGATTGATAATGCGGGCTGAATGAGCGAGGTTCTTTTTGAGAGAAGGCATAGGATCTCTCCCTGGGGGTTCCTTGACTCTATTGCTGCGCTGCAATACGAAATAGATCGAAATGGCGTCCGAGTCAAGTTAAGCCCTCATAAAAAGACCATAATGGAAATGCGTATGGGGCCTTTGCAGCCTGTCAGCTATGCTGCGCGGCAAGTTCTCTTTATTGAAGCGAAAGTTTTCGCCTTATGACCCTGTTACGCAAGCCCCTTTTCCTGCTGATCGCCGCGTCGCTTCTGATGCTGACTGCGGGATGCAGCCCACAACAGAAGGAAGCCTATTACCTCAAGCGCGGCGCCGCAGCTTTCGACCATGAGGATTACGCCCGCGCCCGCGTCGAATTCAAGAATGCGGCGCAGGCCGTCCCCACCGCCGCTGAGCCGCGCTATCGGCTCGGCCTGGTCGACGAGGCCGAGGGCGATTTGCGTAACGCCTTCGCCAATTTCACGGCCGCCGAGCAGCAGGATAAAAATTTCCATCCCGCCATTCTGAAAGTCGCGCAATATTATATGGCCGCCGAACAATATGACCAGACGCAGCAGCGCATCAATGCGGTGCTGGCGCAGGCCCCCGGCGACGCCGAGGCGCACGGGTTGCTGGCGGCCCTCTTGCTCCGCGAGAAAAAATATGACGATGCGGAAAAGGAAGCTCTTGCGGCGCTGGCCGCCGATGCGGGCAATGTCACGGCGGTCTCGGCCCTGACCGGCCTTTATGCGGCCCAGAACCAGTTCGATAAGGCCGAGGCCACCATCGATGACGGCATCGCGCGGCATCCGCGCAATCTGGGTTTGATGATGGTGCGCGTCATGCTTGCCGAACGCATGGATGATTTGCCCAAAATCGCCGCCGCCTATGAAGCGATCTTCAAACTCAAGCCCGACGAACCCCAGTTCCGCGTCGATCTTGCCGCCATCTATGCCAAGGCGGGCAAGCTCGACGAAGCCGAAGCGGTGCTGCGCGCAGGCGTGGCAGCCTTGCCGCAGGATTGGGACATGAAGCACCGGCTGGTGCTGTTCCTCGGCGACAAACGCGGCGTCGAGCCGGCGGAAAACGAAATTCATGCCCTGCAACAGGCCTATCCCCAAAACAACGCCCCTTCTTTCTGGCTGGCCGAACTTTACACGGCGCATGGCGACAGCGACCGGGCGGTGGCGTTGCTGCAGCAGATCGTGGCGCATGACGACGCCGGCGCCAACGGGCTTGAGGCGCGCACCATGCTGGCGCGCCTCAATATCGCCGAAGGCAACCGCGCGATGGCGCAGAAACTGGCCGCCAGCGTTCTGGAGCGCGATCCCGGCAATTCTGCGGCCTTATTCGTGCGCGCCAGCCTGGCCTTCGATACCGGCGCCTATCAAAGCGCGGTTTCCGATCTGCGCAGCATTCTGCGCGACAAGCCGGACGATCAGGACGCGCTCAATCTTCTGGCCGAAACTTTCCTGCGGCAAGGGCATCTCGATCTCGCCATCGATATGATGAAAAAACGCGCCGATCTCAACCCGACGGATTTCCATGCCCGCGTACGCCTGGCGCAGATGCTGCATGCAAGCGGCGACAACCGGCAGGCGATGGATATCGTCGCCGGGGTAACCAAGGCCGCGCCCGATTACGCGCCGGGCTGGGAAAGCGCCGCGCGCATCGCCATCGAAAGCAAGGACTGGCTGCCCGCGCAGGCGGCGGTCGCGGCGCTGGACAAACTGCCCGATCAGCATTTGACCGCGCTGTTCCTGCGCGGACAGGTTGCGCAGGATAACGGCAAAGACGAAGAAGCCAGCGCCCTGTATAAAGAAGTCATCGATGCGGATCCCGCTTCGGCGCTGGCCGAGCATGCGCTGGCCGCCTATGTCGACATCGCACATAAACTGAACCGGATGCCGGAGGCGACTTCCTATATTGCCGGCCTCAAAACCGACAGCCCTTATGTCGCGACGATATTGGGGCGCTGCTATGCCGCCACCGGGCATATCGCCGACAGCACCGCCGCCTTCGACAAAGCGATCAAAGCGGGCGCGCCTTTCGCCGAACCCTATCTGGGTCGCGCCCAGCTTTATATCGGCGATCATCGGCCCGACGCGGCGATCGAAGTTCTGAAAAAATCCGCCGCCGCGGCGCCGGGCGATTTCCGCGCGCCTGTGATGGAGGCGGAACTTCTCAATCGGGCCGGACAAGACGCACAAGCTGTCGCCGTTTATGAGGATATCCTCGCGCGCGATCCGGGTTTCGACCCCGCCGCCAACAATATGGCCGAGATTATCGCCGACAATCCGGCCAGCGATGCCGCCGATCTCGATAAAGCGCGGCAGGCGGTGGAACGTTTCGCGGGCTCGGCCAATCCGCTACTGCTCGACACGCTGGCCTGGGTTTATGCCCGGCAGGGCAAGACCGCGCTGGCGCAAACGGTAATGGAGCGCGCGCTGGCCCAGGCCAGAAACGGCGCGCAGACTCTGCCGCCGCAGGTGCATTACCATTTCGGCGCGATCCTGATGCAGGAAGGCAAGACCGAGGCGGCCAGAGCCGAGCTGCGGCAGGCGACGGTCGCGGGATCCTCCTATCCCGGACGCGACGAGGCGCAAAGGATGCTCGCGCCATAATGATCGGCTTCCTGCTGCGCACGGTTACCGATTTCGGCGACAGCGCCCTTACCGGCACGCTGAGTTTGCTGCTGGCTGCACATCTGCTGGCCGCGAAAGAGCGGCGCGCGGCGGCGGCGGCGGCGCTGGCCTTTACCCTGACCGGCGGCGTGGTTGCGCTGGGCAAACTGATGATCTACAGCCGCTGCCCGGGAACGGCTCTCTTTCTCAACCTGCAATCGCCGAGCGGCCATAGCGCGATGTCGGTGGCGGTTTACGGCACCGCCGCCGCGATTATCGCTTCGGATCTCACCGGATGGCGGCGGGCTTTGCCCTTCGCCGTCGCCTTGCCTCTGGTCGGGCTGATCGCCGTGTCGCGCGTACTGGTGGGCGCGCATACGGTAGTCGATGTCACGGTCGGAACGTCCATCGGGGCGCTGGCCGGGCTGGGCCTGTGGGCCGTCTTGTTACGGGGGCATGCGGTTCATTTCCGATGGCAAATTTTCACGATTCAGGCTTTTGTTCTTCTGATGCTTCTGCATGGGTTGCATTTTCCTGCGGAATCAATGCTTCGGCGCTTTTCAATCCTTATTCGCGGGCTTTTACCAGTTTGTTGATTTCCGCCGCCACCACAGCCGCCCTCTTCCGTATTGCTCCCTTAGCCGCCACCTGTTACGAGTCGCGGTGTCTGCTCCCTTTGTGCCCGTTGTGCTGTCATGAAAACGCCAACTCTTTCGACGCTTTCCCTCGCTGCGATCGTAACGCTCGCCACCGCCTCTGCGGCGCAGGCGAATACGGTCAACTTCTCAGGCAACAACTGGGATTTCGGTACCGTGGCTATCGGCCAGAGCGGCACCGTCACCACCAACCCCAACAGCGATTTCGTCGTCGACAGCAGCAACAACCCGATGACTTCATACGATCTGGGGTACGGATTCATTCCCGCGGGCAGCAAAATTACTTTTACTTACGTGATCACGCCGCCGCTGACCGGTTCGGTTGAAGCTAACGGCAATTATTCGTTCGTCGCGGGCAATTCGCTGTTCACGATCACGAGCTCGAACGGCGCCGCGACGGAATATAAGACCAACCTGATCAATCACGCGACGACGACGATCGCGCCCCCTGCGGCGCTGCCGGTTCTGACCAGCGCCAATATCTCAAGCGGCATCGGCAAGACCGTGATTACGAATCTCTCGAATTCGGTGGTGGGGTTCAGCAGCTATTTCCTGTCGCTGATCGCGCCGGGCAGCCATCTGTCGGTGACCTATAACGTCTCGGCGATTCCGCTGCCGGAAAGCGTCGTCCTGTTCGCGTCGGCCCTTATGGCGCTGGCCGGTTTCTCGCTCTATCGCCGCCGCCATCAAATCTAGGCGGCCGCGCCTCTTATAAAAAGGCCCGCTTCGGCGGGCCTTTTTTGCTGGAGTCAGCCATTGATGACGACGCGGCGCATGGCCAGCTCAAGTATATCCTGACTGATGATCAGTTCGCCGTTTTTGTCGTTCTTGCCGCCTGCGGATTTGGAGGCCTGGCGGCGGCGGAAAATCGCCGAGGTCTGACACAGCACGACAACGTCTTCGATCTGCGCCGGGTTGGTGACATTGATCAGGACTCGGGCGATGAACCCGTCGCGCGAAATATCGGCGAGGCGATACCCCGCCTTGAGAGCGCGGTCGAGATAAAATTCCGCGACCCCCGCCAGCATGCGGTGCACGTCGCCCTGCAGGGCCTGGTGCGGCGACATCACCACGGGTGTGCCGGGCAAGGTCAATGTGACGCCGAACAGATGATCGACTTCGCTGCCTTCGACCAGTTTGTTCGTCGTGCCGACGACAAGGGCGTGACTGAGTTCCGACGTAGCTTCGATCAGCGCGTCGAGTTCAGCCAGGAGTTCTTCATCCTCGCGGTCGTCGATCAGATCGAGGCGCGGCAGCAGCAGCATGACTTTCTCGCTGGCGCTCCGCATCGCGATATGCCGCGCGCGCGCCAGCGCATCGACGTTGCGCGGATTATGGACGATGACGACTTTGTCGAACGAAGCCTCGGCGGCGATGCGCTTGGCCAGCGCTTTCTTGCCCGACAAAGGCGGCCCCGCGATCAGGATTTCGTTGCCGAGGCGCAGTTCGCCGTAGGCCTGCGGGGTACGGGCGCGGTCGATCAGGTCGCGGATGTCGAACAGCAATTCGTCGAGTCCGGCGAGGTTGACTTCCATCGCTTTGACCTCGAGCACTTCGAGGCTCAGTTCGACGGCATGCTTGCGCTTGCGCCGCTCGATGAGAAATTCCAAAAGGATGGGAGCCAGCACGACCGCTTCGAGAATGGCGGCCAGAGACAGGATTTGATCGCCGAGTGCGGCCATGGAATGTTCCTTGCAATACTGCCCGTTGTTTAGCCGGAATGCCGCAATCTTGCCACAGGGATTTGGTAAATAAGAGCCTGGAAAGAAGAAAGATGCGCACCCTTACCCTTATAGGCGTTGCGGCGCTGGCCGCTCTTTGCGTGGCTCCTGCGGGGCAGGCCAGCGAGAATACCGTTTTAGGCACCGGGCTGGGCGCCGCCATCGGCGGCCTGTTCGGCAGCCAGATCGGGCACGGCGGCGGGCAACTGGCCGCTACCGGCCTCGGTGTGGCGGTGGGAGGCCTTATCGGCAACGGCATCGGGCACCAGATGGATGCCGAACCCTATTATCCGCAAACGCGTTATGTTGCCGCCGAACGGGCGCCGGTTTTCGTCTACACGCCTTATGCGCCGACTTATGTCGCGCCGCCTTCGCCGCCACCCATTTATATCGACGAAGATAACGGGACTTATTGCCGGGAATATTCGCAGACCGTGCGCATCGGCGGACGGGCGCGGGAAAGTTATGGCACCGCCTGCCTGCAACCCGACGGCAGCTGGCGCATTGTAGAATAACAGAAGAAAATAGAAACGACTGGCGATAGCCGGCGGAGCCCCAATTCTTCAAGAAGTTCGTATTTCCCCAATAATTCATTGACATAACAAGAGACATTTTATGGGACATTAGTAAGGATATCTTAATGGACAAAATATAGAGTATAATCTATATATGTGTTTTATATTAAAGCCTTAGACAACAGCTAATTTGGACATGGATATGCGCACCGAAACGACACATCCTTGGATCAGCTTTAGACTAAACTTGCAGAAGGCTTCTCCAAAGTTGTGGCAGCTGTTGGGCGAAGCGAAATCCAAATGCCAGCATCTGGCAGGTGTGCCACTTAAGCCAGCTATCGCCAAGAACATGCACGCCATTTATTTAGCAAGAGGCGCATTAGCGACTACGGCCATAGAGGGAAACACTCTATCGGAAAAAGAAGCGCTCAAGGTTGTTAAAGGGAAAAGCAATCTTCCTAAATCGCAGAAGTATTTAGCTAAAGAAATTGAAAACATTCTTACCGTTACCAATGACATTATGGATGAAGTGGAGAAACGAGGAGACAAAGACATCTCTTCCGACGACATAAAAAAATATAATGGATTTATTTTGGATGGACTTGCAGTTGAAGACCACGTAGTCCCAGGAAAATACCGAGACTGCGGCATCGAAGTTTCAACTTATATCGGCCCCACTCAGGAAGATGTAACTAAGTTGGTCGAAGATTTTTGCGCGTGGATGAATGGGCAGACATTTAAAGTCACTAGCGACGACCCCCTCATAAATGCCATTATTAAGGCAATCGTCGCCCACATATATATGGCTTGGATTCACCCTTTTGGTGACGGAAATGGTCGCACTTCAAGAATTTTAGAATTTCGCTTTCTAATGGAAGGCGGAGTCCCTTCGCCCGCCGCTCATTTACTTAGCAATCATTACAACAAAACTCGTACTGAATATTATAAACGGCTAGAAGGGGCCTCCAAAAATGGGGGCGATCTTTTACCATTCCTGGGATATGCGATTGAAGGATTTGTCGACGAACTCCGGGAGCAGCTTAAAGACGTCAAAAAGCAGCAGTGGGAGGTCGCTTGGCAGAACTATATTCATGAAGTATTAGGCGACAAAAAGAATGCATCCATCCAGCGGCAGTTAAGGCTATTACTTGCTCTTCCGCCAAATAATGAATACTATTCGAAAGCAGAGCTTGTTGAACTCAGCCCCCAGATTGCTCGGTTATATGCAAACAAAACAACGAAAACCTTAAGTCGTGACGTGAACAACCTCAAGAAACTGGGGCTCATTAAAATCGAAGATGGAAAAATATCCGCAAAGGCTGAGATCATTCTAAGTTTCTTGCCACGCAGCAAACGGGGCGTTTTGCCCGCCAGCTTTGAGGATGATGCTGAAGAATCCTTCAAATGAATCTTTGCTAGCGCGATAACAATCTCACCCAAACCTCTACTTTGATTCCCTACTGGCTGACGCGCAGATTCGAGAGCGAGTCGCCGATGGCGCTGAAAATCGTGCTGAGCTGCGACGTGGTAGGCGAAGCGAAGTAGTAGTTCACCGCCGTGGCGCAGCTTTGCAATTCGGCGGTATTGATGCCGCCGCTGGTGCCAAGGCCGATGGTATAGATATAGATGCCCTGATTTTTCATTGCCGTGCACAGCGCCAGCGTTTTGCTGTCGAGCTTGCTGACGGCGGTGCTGCTGCTGGTCGAGCCGGTGAGGCCTGAACCCAGGAACCAGTAGGCGCCATGAGACGTATTATCGATGGTGTTTTCGCCGTCGGTGACCAGCACGATGGCCTTGGCCATGCCCTGCGTATTGTAATCAAGCGGCAGGCTATTAGCGTCCATCGTGCCGCCCCATTGCCCGCGCCAGCGCGGCGACAGCATGTTCCAGCCCCATTCAAGCCCCTGATTGATGAGGGTGTCACCCTGCGCCGACATGCTGGTGATGGCGTTCGTAAGTGTGGTCGCATTATTGGTCATCGGGGTGACCTGCTGCGAGCAGAGCAAATTCGGCCCCTTGTTGGTGGTATTGAGCGGCGAGGCATAAGTGTAATTCGGCGTGCATTTGGTGGTCGAATTCACGGTGCAGCTCGCTACCGTGGTGCAGGTATCCGCGATCTGGACGCAGCTGTAGCCGTTGGTGGCCGAGCAGGTCGGTGACACGTTCGAACAGCTCGCCCCCTTGCAGCGTTTATAGGTCGTCACGCATTTCTGGTAACTGGCGATCGTTTTCCAGTTGTTATAAGCGGCGTTGCCGATACCGTCGGTATTAAGATTGTCGCTGGTCCAGTAATACTGGCCGAACAAAGTGCTGGCCGTGGTCTGCGAGGGCGGATCGTCGGTGATGTCTTCGCCATTCTGGCGGGCATCGACACAGCCGCCCCAGCTGCCGCTGGGGCCCCAGTCGAGCGGCGTGGTGGTGCCGTCGTAAGTATAATTCGCGTTGATCCATGTTGGGTGGCTGGTGCCGATATTGACCGCCTGCGAGAACGGCACGATGCCGACCCATAATTTGCCGTTGGTCGAGGTGGTAGCGCCGCCGAACAAAGTATTCACCAATGTCTTCGATGCAGTTTGCAGGGCCTGAATCTTGCTGACGCTGCCGCCCGCCGATTGCGACATCGAGCCGGTGTTATCGAGAACCATTACCAGTTCAAGCCCCGTCACCGCGCGCGAAATATGCGAATTGGCGGTGACGGTGATCTGCTTGACCCCCACCACGCCCATGAAAGTGGTCGGCAAGGTGGCGGTCGCCGACAAATTGAAATTGGTATTGGTGCTGTCGGCGGTGACCGAGGAACCGGTCAGCGTCGCGCCCATATAGCCGTTGAAATTGCTGTTCAGGTATTTCGCGGTTTCGGAATTGAGGCTGGTGGTGCTGACGGTCGACCCGGCGGCGAGCCCGGCGGCGTCGAGCGAAAACTGCAGTTTCGACTGCACCATCTGCATGCGGGCGGTATCGATGGCGATGCCGGTGAAGCCCAGCATCGCCGTCATCGAAATCACCAGCAGAGGCAGCGTCATGCCGGATTCGGAACGCAGGAAACGCAGGAAAGGATTGCGGGAACCGCGTTCACGGGGCAGGACGAAATAGCGCCGCGCGCCGCGCCATGCGGTCTTTGTCCGTTTCGTCAGGGCTCGAAGATTTTTCATCTTGTTCTTGTTCTCCTCATGTCGGCGGGGTGACAAGCGGGCTGAGCCGCGGCTTGTAAACCGCCACGCGATACACGGTGTTTTGCGTGAAGATGCCGGCGTTCAGGAACATCGGCGTGAATTTGTAATAAACTTCCGAGATGATGACGTTGTCGTTGGCGTTAAGCGTGAGGCCGTTCGGCAGTAGGGCTTTGCCGTTGGTGGTGCCGATCTGGCTGGTCGAAACCAGCGACCCGCCGCCGCTATATTGCCATTCGACGATGGGATTGCCGGTGGCGGGCTGGAACACCGAACTGATAATGACGACGCCGTTATTGGCGAAGGGCAGCGGCGACATCAACTGCCCCGCCGCCAGCAGGATATCGTTGAGATTGGCTTTGGTGACGGTCTGGTACTGGGTAACGATGTCGGTCACGCTGTAGGCGATGCGATCGACGCGTTCATTGACCAGCAGGCAATAGGCGCCATCCGACGCGCCCAGCAGCATCAGGACCCACATCGGCAGCGTCAGCGCGAACTCGACCGCGGCGATGCCGCGCGTGCCGCGGCGAAGCCGAAGTTTCGCTTCGGCGAAAACGGGGCGCGCGCGATCGCGCAAAGCTCCCCATTTCTGTTTAACCGTACGGTTCATTGCGCACCACAATGGTGGAGGTAAGGTTGACGATGCCGTTGGTGCCCATCACCGCCGACATCATCGGCGTGAAGAGTTTCCACGGATAGGTGATGGTGTAGACGACGATCTGTTCCTGCGTCCCGTAACCCGAGCCGCCGCCGCCCTGGGCCGCGCCGGAGAAGCTGGTGTAGTCCCGCTCGGTCATTACCACGTTGGTGGTGGTGATAAGCGCGCCGTAGCTTTGCAGTTCCTTGACCAGAATCTGGCTGACGGTCTGGGCCTGGGTCTGGCCGGTCGCGGTATAGCCGGTCTTGGCGAGGCGCGATGTGTTGAAGGCGGCGTTTTCCAGCAATTGCTGCGCGCCGATCATCAGGCAGGTTTCGGTCGTGCCCATCACCATCATAAAAAAGATGGGCGCGATCAGCGCCATCTCCACGACGGTCGAGCCACGACGCAGCGCATCGCGCAGGCGCAGCGATACGCGGGCAAATTTCAAACGTGACAAAACACCGGCCATTTCATGCGACCCAAAAATTCCCTAGAATGTCTGCAAAAGCAGGCGGATTCCCAAGTTTGAGTATCCCACCAAGCCCTTTAGAGGCGGTTAAGGAAAGGCGGCATTTTCAGGAGTTTCAGGATGTTAGAAAACAGATCGGTTTTAGGCGTATCAGCAAAACTGTTCAGTTTCAATGAGTTGCGATCCATTACGGTGAATGCGGTATTGCGAAAGGACGCATAACAGGCGTCAAGGCCGGGTTTCTTGGCGGTGATATGCAGCCGGGAGGCGGGTTCTGTCACAAAATTGACCCGGGGCACCAGATTGTCGATTCCGGCGGCCTTCATCAGCAGGGTGAAATGTTGCAAGAAAGGGTTCGTGAGAACGGGCAGAAGCGCATCGCGCCGCGCGTCGGGCGGCGCCTCATCGGCAACGATCGCGATGCAGACGCGGGTCTGATCGGGCAGGTCGAAACGAAGACTCGCATTATCGTTGGCGACGCGATCTTCCCTGCGTTTGGCCAGCGGCAAACGGGCATTTCCATCCGCGGCAATGCTCCATGTGATTTCCGGCAGGGCGAAGAGCATTTCAAGACCCGCGCCGATTTTTTCGGCGATATAATCGGCGCGGGGCTGATCGGGATCGTCCCGCAAATTTTCCGCGGCCGCCAACAGGCTTTTCAGGGCCATCCATTCCGAACGAATGTCGGGCGCCAGATAACTGCACCCCCTATCGACAAGCGGCAAGGTCGCTTCCCGCCGGGGGCGTTCGGAAACAGAGCGGTCGCTAAATCTGTCCATCAACGACCTCGCCTTTCGGGAGCAACGCGATCAGCCGACTTCCTTCATGCGGAAGTCGTACAGCGCGTCGTCCTCGCGCGCGGCGGCGAGGGCGGCGCTGGCATTCTCCGCCGGATCGGCGCCCGATTTGCGGCGATGCATGGCAACGGCTTCGGCCATCAGCGAGATCAAAGCGCTGGCCATGCCGAACAACTGGGTCGCTTCGTCGACGGTCACGGCGATTTCGGCGGTGACGAGGGGGTTGCGATAGTGATCCTTGACCTGCGCCAGCATTTGCACCACGCGCTTGTCGGGACGGTCGGTCTTGTCTTCTTCTTCGGAAAGGGCCGCGAGTTTCTTCACATAAACCGAATAATTGCGTTCCGATTTCGCGGGCGCGGAGCCGACATAGGTTTCGTAATAGCTGCGCAGCATGATTTCGACGGCGCGCAGCGTATGCATGACGGCGGCCGTGCCCAGACTGAACGCGAGAGCGCGCCCCGCCGAGGCGAATTCCTTCTGCGACGCGACCGGGATCGAGGAACGCAGGCTTTCCGAGAAAATCTCTTCGGCGTTTTCGGCGAGATCGAAGGTCGAATAAATCCCGCGCTTGCCCGCGACGTAAGTGGGGGCGCGGTTCAGTTCCGCCGCCAGCGCATGTTCGAATTTTTCCAGCAGGCCGCGCAGCATGGCGAGCTCATGCATATCGATGTGGTCTTCGCCTTGCTGTTCGCGCAGCTGCTTGGTGGCGGGGTCGATGAAATAGCGGTTGAAGATGGCGCCGATTTTATTGAGCAGCTTGACCGCGTCGGTCTTCGACGAATTCAGCACGATGGCGTCGCCCTTGATGAAACCGTCAAGCAGGGTCTGGGCTTCGCTGAGCGGACCGAACATATCGGCGATGCGCGCCCCGCCTTCGGCGGCGAACAAGCCGTGAAGCTTGGCCCCTAATTCATAGAATCGATAGGCGTTAAGCTGTTTCATTGTTAAATCGCTTCCGTAAAAAACCGTCGCTTAAGACACCGCGCGCACGGGTTGCAATATCCGGTAATTTCCTGCCCAACAAGGCGGGATTTAATTTCGCCTTTTTGAGGCTCTTTTCGTTACGAAACCACATCAGATTCGTCAATGCGTTATTTATAGGCAAGCCCTGCGCTTTGCGCCTTTATCGTGGCATAAACGCTTCGATAAAGACGATTGCGGACAGTATGGTTAATATTAACTACTTATCGCACGCAAAAAAAACTGGAGAATCGCGGGCACCCGCCGGTAATGTCATATAAGCTTCTTACGCCCCTCCTCCTTCAGAGAGTTTTCATGCCGCACGAAATCTTCGTCATCGACGATCAGCATCCCGAAGATCTGGCCATGCTGCAGGCGCTTTATTCGCGGAGCCCCGCCAGCGTCGTGACCCATCTCGACAAACTGAAAGCGTCAGGCAGCGGCAAGTTCATGGAAAATTACTATGTCGGTTACGGCCACGCTTCGATCGGCGACTGCGGCTCGACCACGATTTTTATCGAGCAGGTTTCGATGCTGGTGGCCAAGGCCATTCAGGATAACCCGCTGTATAACGGACAGGAAGCTTCGACGCGCTATCTCGACTTCTCGAAACAGCGCGTGATCGACCCGTATAACAACCGCGCCGGCGCCGCGATTCAAAATCGCTGGATGGAAATTTACAACCGCGTGCTGCCTTTGCTGACCGAAGGGCTGAAGCAGCGTTATACTTTTGATCCCGCGGAATATAAGAGCGAAAAAACATGGACGAACGCGCTCAATGCCCGCGCCTTCGATATTGCGCGCGCCCTGCTGCCGATCGGCACCACGACATTGTTAAGCTGGACGACATCGCTGCGTGCGGCCCGCGATAATCTGCGCCGCCTTAAATATCATCCGCTGCCCGAAGTGCGCGAATGCGCGAAAGATATTTTCGCGAAATTGCATTCGAAATATCCGCACAGCTTCAAGGGCAACGAGATGGATGAAGGCGCCGACGGCACCCGCGACGCCTATAACGCCGCCTTTGCCGCGCGCAATCATTTCGTCACCGTCGAGGATGTGAAGCGCCAGTTCGCGCCCGGCAACGACGAGATGAAGGAAATCGTCAATGGCGAGATTATCGTGCGCGACGCCGCCATCGATATCGAAGGGCTGCGCCGCAACGAGGATATGGCGTTATCGACCCGTCCGCCGGGCGCGCATCTGCCCTGGCGCCTCGAATCC
Organism: Alphaproteobacteria bacterium; assembly: GCA_031291435.1. Taxonomy (GTDB): domain Bacteria; phylum Pseudomonadota; class Alphaproteobacteria; order UBA9219; family UBA9219; genus CAIXLI01. Next base: position 33,461 of record JARLJC010000284.1, read on the forward strand.
TATGGGCGTTACAATTTCATGTTCCTGCTCGATTTCGGCTCGTTCCGCGATTTGCAGCGCCACAGAAACGGTGTCTGTCAGGTGCCGCTGATCGACGGGCAGTTCGGCATGAATCCGTGGTACATGCAGCAATGCGCCGAATTCCTGCCGCAGGGCGAATATGAAATGCTGCTGAGCGACATCAAGGCGCAGTTCAACGCCATCGCTGGCCTGCCCAAGCAGAGCGTTGTTTCCACCCCGATGCAGAACCAGTATCTGTATCCGATGGGCGTGCAGGTTCTGGTGCATGCGTCCTACAGCGTGCCCGAAACAGTTTATATCGGCGAATTGCGTTCCGCCAAAACGGTGCATCCGTCCCTGCGCCCGATCGCGCAGAAGATGCTGGAAATCGTCGAGCATGATCTGCCCGGCATGGCCGTTTATGGCGACCGCGACGCGGATAGCTGGAGCGCCAAGCGCGGCGAGCAGACCATCGCCAGTAAAGTTGCGTAACGACTAACGGAGGTTTCCATGACGAATTCACAAGCCATTCTGATCGGCGCGTCGATCATCGCCGCCAGTATTTTCGTGACCCACGGCATCGCCCCGGCGGCCGCGCAGAAATATGGCGGGCCGTTCGAGCTGATGCATCACAGCAATACCCTCGCCAACGCGGGCGTGTTCAGGCTCGACACCGGTAGCGGCGAGGTGAGCTATTGCTATATCGGCGGCGACCAGAATCTGACCTGCAGCCGGGCCGTGAAATAATGGCCGATATCCTTCTGACGCGCGCGCCGAAAAACGCGACGCCGCTTTTGCTGCTTACCGAAAAAGCCTTTGGCGCCTGGGCAAAGAAGAAGCCCAAACGCATCGGGCAATGGATGGCGACGCATGAATTTGCCGCCAAGCCCGGCACTTTCTGGCTGGTGCCCGATGCCGAAGGCAAGGTCGAACGCGTCGTCGCCGGTATTTCGGAAACACCCAGCCTGTGGGATATCGCCGATTTTTCGACGCGTTTGCCTGCGGGTTCCTATGCGCTCGAAAGCGATGCGCATCTTGCCTATCAGGAATGGCTGGCGCTGGGCTGGGTGCTGGGCGCGCATAAATTCACGCGTTATAAAAAAGCCGCCGCGCCCAAGGCCAAACTGGTTCTGCCGCCGGGGGCCGACGCCAAAAAGATTGCACGTTATGCCGCGTCGATCTGCCTCGCCCGCGATCTCATCACCACGCCCGCCGAGGATATGGGGCCCGAGCAGCTGGCCGATGCCGCCGTCGCCATGGCCAAAAAATACGGCGCGAAGATTTCGCAGATTGTCGGCGACGATCTGCTCAAGAAAAACTTTCCCGCCATTCATCGCGTCGGGCGCGCCAGTTACCGCGCGCCGCGTCTGGTCGATCTGACATGGGGCAATCCCAAGCATCCGAAGATCACTCTGGTCGGCAAGGGCGTGTGTTTCGATACCGGCGGCCTCGATATCAAGCCTTCGTCCGGCATGTATCTGATGAAGAAGGATATGGGCGGGGCGGCCTGCGTGCTTGCCATTGCGCAAATGGTGATGGACGCGAAACTGCCGGTGCGCTTGCGCGTGCTTATCCCCGCCGTGGAAAATGCGGTGGCCGGAAACGCCTATCGTCCATCGGACGTCATCACGATGCGCAACGGCCTGACGGTCGAAGTCGGCAATACCGATGCCGAAGGCCGTTTGATCCTCGCCGACGCGCTGGCGGAAGCTTCGGCGGAAAAGCCCGAACTCATGATCGATTTCGCCACGCTGACAGGTGCGGCGCGCGGGGCCCTCGGCACCGAATTGCCGGCTTTGTTCTGCAATAACGATGCTGTCGCCGATCAGATGCTGGCGGCGGGCAAGGATATGGAAGACCCGCTGTGGCGCATGCCGCTGCATAAACCATACGCCAAGATGCTGGACAGCGCGATTGCCGATCTCAACAGCGCGCCGGGCAGCCCCTATGCCGGCGCGATCACGGCGGCGCTGTTCCTGCAACGTTTTGTCGGTGACGGCCTCGCCTGGGCGCATATCGATCTGATGGCCTACAACCTTGCCGCCAAACCCGGCCGCCCCGAAGGCGGCGAGGCGCAGGCGGTGCGCGCGGTTTACAGGTTGATCGAGCAGCGCGCGGGCATACGGTGAAAGCGGGCGGTGCGACAGCCGCCCTGCCCTCCTTCGCGCCGGGAACGCAGATTCCCAAAATCATCCATCAGACTTTCAAAACATCCGATCTTCCGCCTATCTTTCGCGACAATATCGCGCGGCTGAAAGAAACCAACCCCGGCTGGGAACATCGTTTTTACGACGATGCCGCCGTGCATCATTTCATCCGGGAAAATTACGGCGCGGACATTCTGGCGGCGTTCGAGCGCATCAACCCGAAATATGGCGCGGCGCGGGCGGATTTTTTCCGCTATCTGCTGCTGTATAAAGAAGGCGGCGTTTATCTCGATATCAAAAGCACTTTCACCCGGCCCATCGACGAGATTTTAGAGCCGGACGATTGCTATCTGCTGGCCGGATGGCGCAACCGCCCCGGCGAACCCGACGAAGGGTACGGCATGTGGAAAGATCTGCATATGATGCCCGCCGGCGAATTCCAGCAATGGCATGTGATCGCGGCGCCGGGCCACCCGTTCCTGCGCGCCGTCATCGAGCGCGTGCTGAGCAATATCGACCGCTATAAACCGTGGCGGCACGGCGCCAGCAGCATGGGCGTGTGGCGGCTGACCGGCCCCATCGCTTACAGCCTCGCCATTCTGCCATTGCTGGAAACGCATCCGCACCGCGCGGTGCGCACGCATCCCGAACTGGGGCTGGCTTATTCCGTGATGGAGACGCCGCATTGGCGCCTGTTCCCGTCGCATTACATGATGCTGACGGATTCCGTAGTGACGATGAAAGGTTTAGACCGCCTGCTGGCGCAGTTATGCAGCCTGGCGCGGCAGGTCAAGCGCCGCCTGACCGGCTGGCAACCCGACTAGAGCATGATTTTTTGCCATTAAATCGCATTGAATCGGTTCGATGAAAAAATCATGCTCTATCTATATGTAAGTCCAGCGATTCACGTTCCTCATCGAAGCCTCAAGCGCTTCGATGAGGAACGATCGCGGACTGATCGATTCCTTCGTCCGCGCGGCGGCATCGAGAGTCAACCCTCTGTTTCGATTCACTTATCGGAATCCGCGTGTCAACCGGGGCTCGCAAAAAAATTCTTATCGGAAAATCGTCCTCAAGACTCTTGCGAATCAAACCGCTCTGACTCACACTTGCCGCTTGTGATTCCTGGCTTCCTCTTTCCGTCGTGGGTTTTTTCCGTGTCAGCACAACTGCAATCTCTCGAATTATGGCGTCATGCATTAGTGGCAAGCGTTCGCGGCGATGCGCCCGATCTTTCCGCGCGGCAGATGGCGTTGATGCTCTCGGTCTATCTCGGCTCCGGCCCGCATACGGTGCGCGGCCTCGCCCTCGCGTTGAAAATTTCCAAGCCCGCGGTCAGCCGCGCGCTTGATCGTTTGGGTGAACTCGGCTATATCCGCCGCCAGCGCGACGACCTCGACCGCCGCAACGTTCTTGTGCAAAAAACCTCGGGCGGCGGCACTTTCCTGACCCAGTTTGCAAGCATGATCGATGCCGCCAAGCTGCATATCGCGGGCATCCCGGCGTCGCTGATCGAATTCGCCGTCGAAGCCGAGGCCGAAGCCGCTGAAGCCTTTGCACCCACGGATGAAACATGGGCGCGCGCGACCGCGGAGTAAGGTGCAGGTGCGTTGGGGACACAATAAAACAGGCCTTCTCTATTTGTAAAATAAGGTACAGTTTCCAAAGGCCTGTTTTATTGTGTCCTCCGCGCCCTTACTTGAAATGACCCTCGATCCCCGCATCAACGCCTTCCGGCCAGACCTCGCCGATGTCGCTTTGCGCGACAGCGTCGATGCCGCTGTCTATGCCGATCCCGTCCTGCGGCAATGCTGGCGCGGCGTGGTGCCGCTCCTCGACCGGCCCGATATCAACGCCCGGCAGATCAGCCAGGTTCGCTACGGCGAATTCGTCGATGTGTTCGAGGAACGCGACGACGGTTTCGCCTGGGTGCAAAACCGCGCCGATCATTATGTCGGCTATCTGCCCAGCGACGGAACTTTCGGCGATACGGTCGCCATGCTGTCGAACCGCGTCGTCGCGTTGCGCACCTTTGTCTATCCCGATCCCGATATCAAAACCCCGCCGATCGACGAACTGACGCTCGGCTCCTTCATCGGCATTGTCGGGCAGCGCGAGAAATTCCTGGAAATGGCGAGCGGCGGTTTCGTCTGCACCGCGCATGTGATGGCGACCGAATATGCCAACACCGACGATTATGTTTTTACCGCAGGCCGTCTGCTGCACACGCCCTATCTATGGGGCGGTCGCACGCCCAAGGGCATCGATTGCTCAGGCTTCGTGCAGCTGGTACTCGAAATGGCGGGCATCGAATGCCCGCGCGACAGCGATCAGCAATGCGCCGCCTTCGGCGACACGCTTGATGCGCATTGGCGCGACAGGAACTGGCGGCGCGGCGATATTGTGTTTTTCCCCGGCCATGTCGGCATTATGACCGGCAGCGACCACATCATCCATGCCAATGCGCATTCGATGGATGTGACGGTCGAGCCTCTGGCCGACCTTGTCGGGCGCGGCAACGAAGTGATCGCAGCGGCGGAAGCCGCGCGGCTTACGGCTTAACGAACAGCAGCCAACTCCTTGCGCGCAGCGGCGAGATCGTCGCAGAAATCGTCATTTGCCAGCAACGCCCCGACGATAATGCCCGCCAGATAACGCCCGCCCTCGAGATCGACGGGATAATGCACACCGGCCCCGACGCGATGCTGGGCAATCGTTTCGGCGCGGACGCGCAACGCCGCCAGTTTCTGCGGCACCAGCATTCCCAGCACTTCGGCCATCACGCGGGACTCGGCGGTGTGGCCGCTGGGATAGGCCGGGCTGGAATCGATGGGATCGACATAAAGCTTCACATGCTTGTCGGTCAGATAAGGGCGCTTCGTATGCCAGAACTGCTTGTCGGCTTCGACCACCTGGCCGGCATCGGCCCAGACGCGGTCGAGCAGCGCGAAAGTTTTCGGCAGCCTGTCGCGCGTGAAAGCCGGCCCAATCTCCGCGGTCAAGAGATCAAGCCGCAGATTCTGTTCGTTGCGCATCGCCGCGATATCGGCCTGCGAGATATCGCGCTGGGCCTTGATGACGGCATCTTCCTGCGCGCGCCAGTTCTTGCCGCCTTCGCGGGGCGGCGGCGGCAGAAGCTGCGGCGGCAGCATTTGCGGCGAGAGATAGGTTTGCGGATGGTCGAACGCCCGCGCGGGCCCGGAAATCGCAGTCAGAAGGATTGCAATCAGCAGAAAAAAGCGGGGAAAACGCATCAATAATGGCTCCGGTCCGGCGAATGCGGGGATGTGATAAGGGATTATTTAACCTTGGATTGTAATGATGGAGGGTTGCAACATCAAGGCGCAAAAGTGGGGCGCAAAAGTGGGGCGCAAAAGCGAAAGGCTCTGCATGACGGTTTTTCAGACTATCGCCATTCTGCTCAGCTTCGCGGCGCTGGGTTCCTATATCAATATTCGTTTCCTGCGTTTGCCGACCAGCGTCGGCATGATGCTGTTCGCGTTCCTGACCTCGCTGGCCGCGATGGGCCTGGAGCGCGTGGGGCTTATCAATATCGACAGCGCCAGCGACTTCGTCGAGCATATCGATTTTTCCGGCATCCTTTTGCACGGCATGCTGTCGTTCCTGCTGTTCGCCGGAGCGCTGCATGTCGATCTGCACGAATTGCGCAAATACCGCAACGTGGTCGCTTTTCTCGCCACCATCGGCGTGGTGATTTCGTGCTTCGTCACCGGTTCGCTGATCTGGCTGGCGGCGCGGGCGTTCGGATTTCCGCTGCCTTATCTCTATGCGCTGCTGTTCGGGGCGCTGATTTCGCCGACAGACCCCGTGGCCGTTCTCGGCATGCTCAAAAATTCCAGCGTCAGTAAAAGCCTGCGCCTGAAAATATCGGCCGAGAGCCTGCTCAATGACGGGGTGGGCGTGGTAGCGTTCCTTGCGCTTCTGAGCCTGCTGCAGCATCCGCCTCTGCATATGGCGGTGGGACAGATCACCTTTTTATTGTTGTGGGAGGGTGTCGGCAGCCTGTTGCTGGGCCTGACGCTGGGCTGGCTGGCTTATGCTTTGCTGCACGGCATTGACGATTATAAATCAGAAGTGCTTATCACGCTGGCGCTGGCGGCGGGCGGTTATTGCTTTGCCGAGGCGGTCAATGTTTCCGCGCCGATTACGATGGTGGTGGCGGGCCTCGTCATCGGCACGCATGGGCGGCAATTCGTGATGTCGGAGAAAACAAGGCGGCATCTCGATATGTTCTGGGATCTGCTCGACGATATTCTGAACGCGGTTCTGTTCGTGCTGATGGGGCTCGAGATTATGGTTATTCCCATCACCGGGCCGTTATTTGCCATCAGCCTGATCGCCATTATCGCCACCTTGGTGGGGCGCTATGTCAGCGTCCTTATTCCGGTCGGGCTGCTCAGCACACATCTGCGTTTTGAGAAAGGCGCCGTCGCCATCATGACATGGGGAGGATTGCGCGGCGGCATTTCCATCGCCATGGCGCTGTCGCTGCCGCCCTCGGATTACAAATATCTCATCCTCGGCATGACTTATCTGACAGTCGTGTTTTCGGTGCTGTTTCAGGGCACAACTTTCAACGCGATGATCAAGCGCGTGACGAAGAAGGGCTGATTACGCCGCCTTGGCCTTCTTGGCCGACAGAACGAGGCCATCGCGACCCGCGCTGACCACCACATGCTGGCCGTCGAGGATTTTGCCCGCGAGGATATCCTGCGCCAGCGGGTTTTGAAGATTGCGCTGGATCACCCGTTTCAAAGGCCGCGCGCCGTAAACCGGGTCATAGCCAGCCTCGGCCAGCCATTCGAGCCCGCTTTTATCGACATCGAGCGTGATTTTGCGGTCATCGAGCAGCTTGCGCAGACGCTGCAACTGCGACGCTACAATCGCCGTCATATTCTCGCGCGATAAACGGCGGAACAACAAAATCTCATCGAGCCGGTTGAGGAATTCGGGGCGGAAATGACCGCGCACGACATCCATTACTTTGTCTTTCGTCAAAGGCGACAATTCCGCGCCGTCATCCAAAGCGATTAAATCCGCACCGAGATTGGAGGTCAGGATGATAAGCGTATGGCGGAAATCGACCGTGCGACCCTGCCCGTCGGTGAGGCGGCCTTCATCGAGCACCTGCAACAGGA
>JARLJC010000285.1 GCA_031291435.1 Alphaproteobacteria bacterium
CAGCGAAATTGCCGCGCTGAAGGTCCAAGCCGGCCAAGCGCGGCTAGTCACGACCGAGAAAGACTATGTCCGACTTGAGCCACGGGATCGCGCCGGCATCATGGTTCTGCCGGTGCGCGCCACGTTCGAGAACCAGGCCGCGCTGGACCGGCTGCTCGATCGGATTGCTTGACAGTATGCGGAGCGCGGTTTAGCGCGATGACACCGATGACCGCGCCTGCCCTCTCTTTGTCCCAGAAACTGCGCTACGGCGCCGAGGCTGCGCTTTTCTTGACCTTCATGGGATTTTTCCGCCTGATCGGCCTGGACGCGGCCTCGGCCGTCGGCGGATTCATCGGCCGCAACATTTTCGCCCGGACCCGTGTCACGGCGCGCGCGCGCGAAAATCTCGCTTTGGCTTTTCCCGAGAAATCGGTCGCCGAGCGCGAAGCCATTATCCAGTCGATGTGGGACAATCTGGGACGCGTTGTGGCGGAATATGCCCATCTCGACAAATTCGATCTTCATGGGCCCGATCCGCGCATCCGGGTCGAGAATGTGGCGGAAATCGAGAAGATACGCGGCCAGGGCGTGCTCATTCTTTCCGGCCATTTCGCCAATTGGGAAATGATGCCGATCGCCGCCGCCCGCTTCGGGCTGGATGGCGCCATCGTTTACCGCCCGCCGAACAATCCCTATGTCGACCGCTATATTGCGCGGGCACGGGCGAAGAAAGGTTATGCCGAGCAGATCAGCAAACATCACGGCACGCGGCGGATTTTCACCCTGCTGCGCGGCGGCAAGGCCATTCTGTTGCTGGCCGACCAAAAGACCAATGAAGGCATCCCTGCGCCATTCTTCGGCCGTGACGCCATGACCACTCCCGCGCCGGCTGCCCTGGCGCTGAAGCTGAAAGTGCCGGTGCTGTTCGCTTCCAACAAAAGAATGGGCGGCGCGCGCTTTGCCGTCACCGTTCATTCGCCGCTGAACTTCACGCCCAGCGGCGATGCGGACGCCGATATGCGGGCCATGACGGTCGCGATCAACCGCAGGCTGGAAGAGATGGTGCGCGCCGATCCCGCGCAATGGCTGTGGATCCATCGCCGCTGGCCCACCGCACGCGACGTCACGACGAGCAAAAGGTTGTAGCAAGCACGGACCTGCCTCCCCCGCGCATGCAAAGCATGCTGGCGGGGGAGGGTGAGTAGCGGCAGCGTGCGAACGTAGCAGGCTCTCGAGCCTGCGAAGACCGGAGGGGGTCCTTAAAGCGGATTGGGTTTTGGCTTGCGGGTTGAGCGCGACGGGTCGAGCTTGACTTCGAACCAGTTCATCGCCCAATGCAGATGCGGTCCGGTGGCGCGCCCGGTCTGGCCGATCTCGCCGATCAGCTGACCGCGTTTCACGACATCGCCATCCTTCACCAGTCTTTTGGATTGATGAAGATAAGAGGTCGAGACGCCCTGACCGTGATCGATCAGGGTAAAACCGCCATTGAGATAATGATCGGCTGAAAGCGAGACGGTTCCATTGGCCGGCGCATGGATCGGCGTACCGGTCGGCGCGGCCATGTCGACGCCAAAATGCGGCGTCATCGGCACGCCATTGTCGATGCGCTGGCTGCCGAATACGCCGCTTTCGATACCCGGCGCGGGCCAGTCGAAGCCGGAAAGGAAATCCTCGCCG
>JARLJC010000286.1 GCA_031291435.1 Alphaproteobacteria bacterium
AAATCCAGACCGGCAATGTCTGGATCTGGCGCCAAGCGGCCCTTGCCGGCAGCGCTCGTGACCATCCGCAACCCGCCCTCCCGCGTCATTCATATCCTGGAGCCTAGAGCATGATGATTTTATACGGAAGCATATCCTGAATTTTTGAAATAGTTGGCGCACTCGTCTGGATTGAAGAGTTCGAGGAGCGCGCCGGCTCTGCGCCAGGTTGTTTCGACGGTGCGTTCGGCGGCGGCGCGCATCAGGTGTTTGAGTTTGGCGAAGACCTGTTCGATGGGATTGAGGTCTGGACTATAGGGCGGCAGGAAAAGGAGGCGCGCGCCGGCCTCCCGGATAGCCTCGCGCACGGCTTTGCTTTTGTGGCTACCGAGATTGTCGAGGACGACGATGTCGCCAGCCGACAGGGTCGGCGCCAAAACCTCGGCGACATAACGCTGAAAGGCGGCGCCATTGATCGGGCCGTCGAGGACGAAAGGCGCGGTGAGTCGATCGCAGCGCAAGGCGGCCAGAAAGGTCATGGTCTTCCAATGGCCGAAGGGAACCAGCGCTTTCAGGCGGCGCCCGCGCGGTCCCCAGCCACGTAGGGGCGCCATGTTGGTCTTGATCCAGGTCTCGTCAATGAACACCAGCCGCCTTGGGTCCACATGGTCTTGTCGAGCTTTCCAGCGCAGGCGGCGTCGCGCGACGTCAGCGCGCGCCTGTTCGCTGGCGAACACGGTTTTTTTTGAAGCTCAGCCCCTCGTCATGGGCAAAGGTCCAAACCGCGCGGTAATCGACGCGTACGCCGCGCTCGGCGAGTTCCTTCACCAGCCCGCGCAACGTGAAGGGATGATCGCGCATTCGCGCCCTGAGCCATTCCGCGTTGGCGCCCGAGAGCACTCGCGGCTTGTGTCCGCCGATTTGCGCCGGCGACACGCTGCCGGTCTCCCGCAACCGACGCGCCCACTTCGAAACACAAGATGGGCTGATCGCCAGAGCCGCAGCTATCGCGCGGATTGTCTCGCCAGCAGACACACGCGCCATTGCGCGTTCGCGAAGATCGTTCGAGCACGGTCTCGTCATCCATGCCGGCCTCCAACTCCGGCACAGATTCTGAATCATATCGCGCGCGATTCGGGAATCCCAAATCGATTCCGATCAAACACATCCCGCTCTAGAAGGTCGGTTAAGAGGCGATTCCCGAAGGACGTTATCGTGCTCGGCAAGGCTTAAAACTGGCGCCGCACCACCCTTGCCGGGGCGCTGGCAGACTTCCGCTTTGCGCGGGTTCTGTTGAAAAACTCGAAAAATTGGGCGCCTCAAAAATCCCGCCAAATTCGATGGAGAGTGACTTTTCTCGTTCGATGCCGTCTAGAATCGGCTACGGTCGTTTTCGGCGGATTTTTCGTCAAACCTGCTGGTC
>JARLJC010000287.1 GCA_031291435.1 Alphaproteobacteria bacterium
GCCGAAGGTCTTTTGACGCGGCTGCCTGCGGTGCGTGGCAGGCTCATGGCCAATGCACCCTTTGCGACATGGTTTCGTGCCGGCGGCCCTGCCGAAATTCTTTTTTCCCCCGCCGATGAAGATGATCTCGCGCAGTTTCTCGCATCCTGTCCCGATGATGTGCCGGTGACGGTGCTGGGCGTGGCGTCCAATACTTTGGTGCGTGACGGCGGCGTGCCGGGGGCTGTCGTCAAGCTCGGCCCGGCTTTCGCGGGCGTCAAGGCCGCAGGCGAAACGGTGCGCGCGGGGGCGGGCGCGGTTGATCTGAACGTGGCGAGCGCGGCGCAGGCGGCGGGGATCGAGGGGCTGGAATTTCTGTGCGGCATTCCGGGGACGGTCGGCGGCGGGTTGCGCATGAATGCCGGAGCCTATGGCCGCGAATTCAAGGATATCGTGGTGTCGGTCGAGGCGGTGACGCGCAAGGGCGAACGCCGCGTTTTATCGCCCGCCGACATGGGGTTTCATTATCGCCATACGCATGCGCCCGAGGATTTGATTTTCACCTCGGCCTTATTGCGCGGATTGAGAGGCGACGCGGTAGAGATTCAGGCGCGCATGACCGAGATTCAAAAATCGCGCGCGGAGTCGCAGCCCATTCGCGAAAAAACCGGCGGTTCGACGTTCGCCAATCCGCCGGGGCAGAAAGCGTGGCAATTGATCGAAGCCGCCGGTTGCCGTGGGTTGAAACGCGGTGAGGCGATGATGTCGGACAAGCATTGCAACTTCCTCATCAACACCGGCAATGCGACGGCGGCTGATATCGAAAATCTCGGCGAGGAAGTGCGGCAACGGGTCAAAGAAAATTCCGGTATCGATCTGCGCTGGGAAATCAAACGCATCGGCGTTCCGTCCTAGCCGCCCGATTTCAGGATGACCAAAGCGGCGGCGCAGGCGACGATGCCGAGTCCGGCATAGACATGGCCTTTGCTGGGTTTGCCGGTGGCGCGGTAATAGAGAAGAATAAGGATCGAATCCAGGTAACGCACGGCGGTGATATAGGCTGGATTATCGACGTGATAGACGGCGTAAACCGTCGCAGCGGTGGCGAAAGCCGCCACAGCGCCGACCGTCATGCCGGTTCTGACGGCGCGCGGGCCGAACATCGACGAAGCGGGCAGGGGACGTTTGATTGCGTAGTAAAGCAGCCACATCGCGATCATGACGACAGCTTCGCCGAACACGAATGCATAGACACCCTGGCCGATATCCGCCTGCTGTGTGATGTATTTTGTGCTGACGGAACCGGCGACGCTGGCGAACAGAACGAACCATACCGAACGCATGGCGCCTATGGTCACCGCGCAGTTTTTGAGCCGCCAGGCGAAGGCCGCGAGCAAACAAAGCACGGCGACGATCGCGGCGCTGTGCGCGGGCGCGGCGATATAAGCGCGCGCGGTTGTCCAGTCGATCGCCAGCCATAGAAAGAAACTGAGAATGGTTGCCATCGGCAACACGCGCGAGATGACGCCCGCGCTGGCCTGATTGATGCCGCGATAGAAAATCACGTCGCTGACGACCCACAGCAGCGATTGCGCCGCCAGCAGCGCATAATAGAGAGGGTTGTGGGGCATGCCATGAATGACGACAAAGGGCAGCATCACGAGCGCACAGGCGACCTTGCTCCAGAATGCGACCGGCAAAGGCTCGGCGCGGAAACGTTCCTGCAACAACATCTGGGTGGCTGATAGCGCCGCGGCTGCAAGGCCGAACATGGCCCAGAGAGGAACGGCGCTCACCTAGACGGCTCGCACGCGGACGTAACTTCCGGGCGCATCCTCGATGCCGTCTTTCACTTCGCGCGGCGGCACATCTTCCCCGGCAAAAGGCGTCAGCCATTTGACCCATTCCGGCCACCACGAGCCTTTATGCTCGACGGCGCCCGCCGCCCAGTCCTCGGGGTTTTCCGGGCATTGCGCGTTTGTCCAGTAATCGTATTTCTGCGCCGCCGGAGGATTGACGACGCCCGCGATATGGCCCGAGCCGGAGAGGACGAACGTCACAGGGCCCTTGTAAAGTTGCGTGCCGGCATAGGTCGAACGCCACGGGGCGATATGATCGTCTTTGGTAGCGAGGAGAAAGCTGGGTGTTTCGATGCGGCCGAGATCGAGCGGCACGCCGCGCATTTTAAGCGCGTTGGGTTCGCACAGTTTGTTGTCCATATACATTTTGCGGAGATAATAACTCTGCATCGCGGCGGGCAAATTCGTCGAGTCCGTATTCCAGTAAAGGATGTCGAACGGGAACGGTTCGCGCCCGAGTAGATAATTATTGATGACGAACGGCCAGATGAGGTCGTTGGCGCGCAGCAGGTTGAAGGTCATCATCATGCTGCCCGCATCCATATAGCCTTGGCGCGCCATGCGTTCTTCCAGCATGCGTACCTGATCTTCGTCGATGAACACGCCGAGATCGCCGGGATTGGCGAAATCCACCATTGTCACCAGATAGGTGGCGCTTTTAATTTTCGGCAAAGTGATGTCGATGGTTTCGGTGCCCGCGATATAAGCCTGCGTGCAGGCCAGCAGCGTGCCGCCGATGCAGTAGCCGACGACATTGATATCTTCCTCGCCGCACGCCTTTTTGACATGGCGCATCGCCGACAAAGCACCCTTGTCCATGTAATCTTCGAACTGGGTGAGGGCGTGGCGCTTGGTCGGGTTGACCCACGAAATCACGAACACGGTGTGGCCCTGTTCGACCAGATAGCGGATGAAGGAATTTTTCTCGCGCAGATCAAGGATGTAATATTTGTTGATCCATGGCGGGATGATGAGGAGCGGCACGCGCTTTACCGTTGATGTCGAGGGCGCGTACTGGATCAATTGCATCAATTCGTTCTGGTAGATCACTTTGCCCGGCGTCGCGGCGATATTCTTGCCGATTTCGAAGGCATGATAATCGCTCATGCGGATTTGCAGGGTGCCGTTGCCGCGCTCGAGATCTTCGAGCAGATTTTCCAGCCCGCGAATAAGATTGTCGCCCTGTGTTTCAAGCGTTGCGCGCAGCACTTCGGGGTTGGTCAGCCAGAAATTGCTGGGCGCGGTGGCGTCGAGGAACAGCCGCGTATAGAACTCGATTTTCTTGGCAAGCTTGTTGTTGACCTGTCCCGTCTCCTGCTGCACCAGCTTGCGCGCTTCATCGACGGTGGTGAGGTAGCCCTGCTTGAGCAGATCGAACATCCAGTTGGTCTGCCAGTCTTTCGACAGGAAACGCTTGTCGCCCAGCGTCGGCAGAACCACATCGCCGGTTTGCTGGCCGCTGAGGCGCAACAGCGTCGAACGCGTGATGTCGATATAATTCTGCCACAGCGCGAGTTGCGCCTCGGTATAGGCTTCGGGGTCGGCGAGGATGCGGTTGGAAAGTTCCGTCCATGATTCCATCATCGGCAAGGGCGTGAAGGGAACCGTGTCGATGGGCTTGTCGCGCATGCGCTGGATGTAATCGCGGATCAGCTGCTGGCTGCGCTCGCCGACGCGCATCATGATATGCGTCCATTCGACCGGATCGAGGGTGATCGGTGTTTCTTCTTTCGGCGGTTCCGGCTCTGGCGCGGATTTCTGTTTCGGCGGCGGGGGCGGTGGTGGGGACGCAGGCTGCGGTTTGGCTTCCGCTTTCGGAGGTGGAGGAGGCGGCGGCGGATAGGGGGGGGTAACCGGCTTTGCTTCTACCTTTGGCGGCTCGGGCGGAGTTTCCACCGGAGGCGGTGCGGGCGGCGTCGCCGGCTTGCTTGCCGCCAGCCTTTGTTCCATGGCCTGACGCAACGCGGCCACCGCATCCAGCGATTTTTCCAGCTTTTTACCCTGTTGGGCGTTGGGGGTGTCGTCTGCTATGGTCATAACGCGTGAAAAGATTCGGACGCAGGGAATTTCGGAGCGGATTCATGTCAATCTACATCAAAAAGCGTCGCTTCGCATCATCTATAGTATTCGCGGCGGCCTTCTTCGTTCTCGCGGGGTGCGACGCGCTCGGCATTCCCGATCTCACCCGCCATGACGAAGTCCCGCCCGCCGTGCGCGCCGAGCCGCGCCTGGTCGGAAGTCCGACAGCGGATGTGCAGGAATCGGGCTGGCCGCGCCTCGGCGATGTGCCTGCGAAACCCAAGGATTTCTCGCCGCCGCCCGTCTATGGCCATTATATGGATGAGCTGGATTACGACCGCGGCGAGGCCGAGGCGGAGCGCCGCGCGGCGGAGGCGGGCGATCAATCCGCATCCGAAAATAATGGCGGCCCGACTTTGACGCCGCCGCAGTTGCCGAAGGAATAAGATGCGTATCGCCATTGCCGGATTGGGACATGTCGGGGCCGCTGTGGTGCGGTTGCTGTGTGCGCACGCGGACAGGCTGGCCGCGCGCAGCGGGCAGGAGATTATTTTGGTCGCCGTCAGCGCGCGTGATCGCGGCAAAAAGCGCGATTGCGATTTAGCCGGTGTGGATTGGGTTGATGACGCGCGGGCTTTGGCGGCGCGGGGCGATATCGATGTGGTGGTCGAGCTGATGGGCGGTGCGGATGGCGTGGCCTATGAACTGGCGCAGGCGGTTCTCGCCAGCGGCAAGCATCTCGTCACCGGCAACAAGGCGATGATGGCGGCGCATGGGGTTGAACTGGCCGGATTGGCCGAGAAAAGCGGCGTCGCGCTGGCGATGGAAGCGGCGGTCTGCGGCGGCGTGCCGGTGATCAAATTGCTGCGCGAAGGGATGGCGGCGAACCGCGTTTCCGGGCTGCGCGGGATATTGAACGGCACCTGTAATTACATCCTCACCCGCATGGGCGAGGACGGGATGGATTTCGACGCCGCTTTGGCGGAGGCGCAAGGTCGGGGCTTTGCCGAGGCCAATCCCGCCGCCGATATCGACGGGTATGACTCGGCCAACAAACTCGCGTTGCTGTCGGCGCTGGCGTTCAGCACAGCGCCCGATATGGGTTCTATTTTCATCGAGGGTATTCGCCATATCACGCAGGCCGATTTGAACGATGCCGCCGCGCGCGGCGGGCGGATCAAGCTGCTGGGCATTGCCTCACGTTTGGGCGATGGGGTTGTGGTGCAGCGGGTGCAGCCGGTTTTCGTGCCGCTGGATGAAACCATCGCCCGCGTCGGCGGCCACGCCAACATTCTGCAGATCAGCGGCGATTTCGCGGGCGATATTTTGATTCAGGGTATCGGTGCGGGCGGCGATGTCACCGCCTCGGCCATCGTCGCCGATCTGGTCGATGTCGCGCGCGGTCAGCGCGGTTGCGCGTTCGGGGTGCCTGCCGCGAGCCTGATATCGCCCGCGGGCGTCTGAGGAACTTCCTGCGGCAGCCGGTTCATGCAGATGACGGCCTGGGTTCGCTTCAGGGCTTCGTCGGTCACCATTTGCGCGACGTTGGGATATTGGGGCGGGCTTGCCGACAGGGCGTTGGGCAGGTCGTTGGTGTTCTGGGCGTTCAGGCGTCTCTCTTCTGTAATCATAGTTTTATTTTGGGGGCCGTCATCTTCGGTCTTGCTGATGACGACGTCGCCGTTGCGCAACGTATAGAGAAGGGTGACGGCCTTGGTGAAGGTGACTTCTTTATAGGGAACAGCGGCAAAACCTGCCCGTGATGTCGTTACGGCGGTGGTGATGAGTTTGGTCTCGCGGATGGCGCTGTCTTTGATATCGGCGGTGATATCGGTGATTTTGCCGCCGGGAATGGACAAAGGCGGCTTGCGTTCAATGCTGATGCTGTCCGGGGAGACCCCCAATGTAGAGGCGATGCAGATTTTGACCTGCATTTCGGCGTCGGCGAGGTTTGGTTCCTGCGCGGAGACGGCAGGGGGCGCGGGATAGGTCGTACCGCTTCCGGGTTCGGCCACCGGGCTGGTGATATCGACGGTGGCGAAACCAAGGGCCAGGACAACATTCCCATAGGTGCGGAAGGCATTTATGGCTTTGTGGGATCGCGCCATCAACCCGTAATAATTCATTGTCAAAAAACTTTCGTCAAAAATAAACGTCCCGTGCTTTGGTATCCGGGGCCGTGCAAAAAATATTCTTTAATCGGGCGGGGCGTTCTAGCCCTGCCGCGCGACCATCATCTTCTTGGTTTCCGCAATCGCCTTGGCGGGGTTCAAACCCTTGGGGCAGGTATTGGTGCAGTTCATAATGGTGTGGCAGCGATAGAGGCGGAACGGGTCTTCGAGATTGTCGAGACGTTCGCCCGCGGCTTCGTCGCGGCTGTCGGCCAGCCAGCGGTAGGATTGCAGCAGCACGGCGGGGCCGAGATAACGGTCGCTGTTCCACCAATAACTCGGGCAGCTGGTCGAGCAGCAGAAGCACAGGATGCATTCGTACAGACCGTCGAGCTTGGCGCGGTCTTCCGGCGATTGCAGGCGCTCGCGGTCGGGCGGCGGCGGTGTGGTCGTTTTCAGCCACGGCTCGATCGAGGCATATTGCGCGTAAACCGGGTTGAGGTTGGGGATCAGATCCTTGACCACTTCCATATGCGGCAGCGGATAGATTTTGACCGGCCCCGCGATCTCGTCGATGGGCTTGGTGCAGGCGAGGGTGTTGGTGCCGTCGATATTCATCGCGCAGGAACCGCAGATGCCTTCGCGGCAGGAGCGGCGGAAGGTCAGCGTGCTGTCGATATTGTTTTTGATATAGATGATGGCGTCGAGAACCATCGGGCCGCAGGAATCAAGGTCAATCGTGTAAGTATCGACGCGCGGATTTTTGTCATCGTCGGGCGACCAGCGATAGACCTTGAAGGTCTTGGGGCGCTTGCAGGCTTTGGGGGCGGGGAAAACATTGCCCGGCTCGACCTGCGAATTTTTGGGAAGGGTGAGTTCGACCATTTCAATACCTCAATAAACGCGCGCTTTGGGCGGAACAGGTTCGACGTCTTTGGTCAGCGTATTCATGTGAACCGGGCGGTCGCCGAGCTTGGTTTCGCCTTTTTCATTTACGAACACGACCGAATGTTTCATCCAGTTGACGTCGTCGCGGTTGGGGAAATCCTCGCGGGCATGGGCGCCGCGCGATTCCGGGCGGTTGGCGGCGCTGTCCACCGTGGCAATCGCCTGATAGAGCAGATTGTCGAGTTCGAGCGTTTCGACGAGATCGGAATTCCACACGAGAGAACGGTCTTTGATGCCGAGATCGGGGCGCTTGGCCCAGATAGCGCGCATCTTTTTCTGCCCTTCGGCGAGCGTTTCGCCGGTGCGGAACACGGCGACTTCGTTCTGCATCGTCTTCTGCATTTCAAGACGCAGCGAGGCGGTCGAGGTGCCACCCTTGGCGTTGCGGAATCTGTCGAGGCGCGAGACGGCGAGTTCGCCCGCATCCTTGGGCAGTTCTTTGTGCGCCGTGTTGGGTTTGACCAGTTCTGCCGCGCGGATGGCGGCGGCGCGCCCGAACACGACGAGATCGAGCAGCGAGTTGGAGCCGAGCCGGTTGGCGCCATGCACGGAAACGCAGGCGGCCTCGCCAATCGCCATCAGCCCGTTGACGGTGGCGTCGGGATTTTTCGCCGTCGGTTTGACGACTTCGCCGAAGCGGTTGGTCGGGATGCCGCCCATATTGTAATGCACGGTCGGCAAAATCGGAATCGGCTGGCGGGTGA
>JARLJC010000288.1 GCA_031291435.1 Alphaproteobacteria bacterium
GAGTTCCTGGAGCAGATGAACGCCGACCTCGGCTCGCATATGCAGAAGGAGGAGCTTGTTCTCTTCCCGATGATCCGAGCGGGGCATCCCATGGTCAGCGTTCCTATCGCCGCAATGCAGGCCGAGCACGTGGACCACGGCCGGTCGTTGGAACATCTGGCGGCGCTCACACATGACATCCAGTCGCCCGATGGCGCCTGCGGGTCCTGGCGGGCGCTTTATTCCGGATTGCATAAACTTTCCAATGATCTGGTCGATCATATTCATATCGAAAACAACATTCTGTTCCCCCGTTTCACGGGTTGATCGGCGACGGTAGGTGCGCGACACAATGCGAGGTCGCGCGCCAGCTGGCTTCGGTTTGATTCCGCAATGCGGTTCGATCAGCCGGGAGTTTCCGGTTGCGGCGCCGAGTCGCAAGGTTGCGGAGGGGTGCGTTCAAAGCACTCCAGCTTCTACGACAGATTGCATGAACGAGATACCTCGACCGAACCGTTTGCGCCTGTTGCGCTCTGCTGGCGTCAATCTTGAGGCGGCCAAGCATCGCCGCGATCGGGTTGCCGGGGGTTAACGTCTCGCGACCAACCAAATGGGGCAATTGGGCTGCCAGGCGGCTTATGCTTCTGGCCGGCGATCAAGCCGCGGCGGCCTTCAATTCATGGCTCGAATACGAAGCGCCTGAAGGTTCGAAAGAACACGCCTGCTCTGTCCTTGGCGTCCGCCCGAGACGCCTTGCCACGCATTCCATCCTATTAGCGGTCATTCGCCAAACCTGCTGGACAAGTCGACAACGGACCTTCTTCTGAAATCAAGCTGTTCCGAATGACGCCCTTCGTGATGCGCTTTTTTTTATTCCTCTATCGGCGTCAAACGGTTTCGTCGTCGATCAGCGGGTCGGGATGGGCGAGCTTTTCCAGCGCGGCTGCGTCCTTGATGATCACCGAGGCGCCGTCGATGTGGACATCGAATTTCGCCAGCGTGGCGAAAGCGCGCGACAGGGCCTCCGGGGCCATTCCGAGACGCGCCGCAAGAGTTTTCTTCTCGAAGGGAATGACAAAGCGACGCCCGCCGCCAGTTTCCTTGTCGCGATGCACCAGCCAGTTGGCGAGGCGTTCAAGGCTGGTGCGCAATTTCTGGTTCTTCAACTCCTGCGCGACATTGCGGTAGGCGTTGGCCATTTCCTCGGCGATGGCGGTCGCGAAGCCCGCGTCGGCGCGCATTGCCTTGCGGACCGAATCCGACGGCAGCATCAAGATGCGGGAGGGCTCCAGCACGCGCGCCGATTGAAGATACAGCCGATCGAGCACGACTGCGGCGACAATGAAGGTATGCGGCGGCCCGATCACCGCGATGGTCGTCTCGCGGTCGAGCCAGGAGGCGGTCAGCTCGATGGCTCCGGATAGGACTGCGTAAAGGAAGTCGGCCCGTTCGCCTTCCTTGCACAGCTGGGTATGGGCTGGAAAACGCTGCACGAACGCGCCTTGCAGCAGAATATCCAATGTTTCCTCCCGGCAGGCGACGAGAATCGGATGCCTGATGATGTTTTCGCGTTCTTCCGCGCGCATGTGAGCTCCTTGCTGGAATTCTTGGTGGGCTTTGGGGCCTGGCACCGCGACAGCCCATTGCTTGATTATAATCAATTCCGCCAGCGAGTTTAGTTGTCCGTGGTCAAACAAAATCGCGGTGCCGAAATTGATAAAAATCTTTCAACATATTGTTTTAATAGCAATAACTCTACTTTTTGATCGAAATCAAATAGCCGATGACGTTCCCGTCGCCAATCTGACCACAGCAGGAAGCTGCTTTCCTGGCGGCCTGGTGGATTGGATAATGACCGACATAGTGCATGACCGTGGCGCGGCCTCGCGCGCCCTCTGGGTTTCGACTGTGGCCTTCACGCTGTGCTTTGCGGTGTGGACGATCTTCGCCATCATCGGCATCCAGATCAAAAAAGACCTTGGCCTCAGCGAGACGCAGTTCGGACTGCTGATCGGCACGCCCATCCTCACCGGATCGCTGATCCGCCTCGCGCTCGGCGTCTGGACCGACCAATATGGCGGACGCCGCGTCTTCAGCGTCGTTATGCTCGCCGCGGCGCTCGCGACCTACCTGCTGACTTACGCGCAGACCTATCCGCAATTCCTGCTGGCGGCGCTCGGCGTCGGCATCGCTGGCGGCTCCTTCGCGGTCGGCATAGCCTATGTCTCGCGCTGGTACGAGGCCGGCAAGCAGGGCACTGCGCTCGGTATTTTCGGCGCCGGCAATGTCGGCGCCGCCGTCACCAAGTTCTGCGCGCCTTTTGTGATGATCGCCTTGGGATGGAAGGGCGTCGCTGAAGTATGGGCGGCGGCTCTGGCTCTGACGGCCGTCGTTTTCTGGTTCACCACCAGCGAAGACCCGGTGGTGGCGGAGCGTCGTCGCACCGGCGTGAAGCCGCCCAGCGCCTGGCTGGAAATGGAGCCGCTGAAGAACGTCCAAGTCTGGCGTTTCGCCCTCTATTACTTCTTCGTTTTCGGCGGCTTTGTCGCGCTCTCGCTGTGGCTGCCGCAATATCTGATGAATGTCTATGCCGTCGATCTCAAGACGGCGGGCATGACCGCGGCGATGTTCTCGCCGCCCGCCAGCCTGTTCCGCGCCTATGGCGGCCACCTGTCCGACCGTTACGGCGCGC
>JARLJC010000289.1 GCA_031291435.1 Alphaproteobacteria bacterium
CAAGCCCCCGCGGGCGCCGATAACCGCCGGGCACCCCGGGGGCCCCCGGGATGACGACTATGGAAACGTCCCTCTCTTTTTTTCGCCGCTGCCATGAAACTCGCCCCCTTCATCGCCTCTGTCGCGGACAAATTAAAGGAAGCGGGTATCGACAATGCCGCGCTCGATGCGCGGCTGCTGGCCGGTCATGCGCTGGGGCTCGACCGCGCCGCGTTGCTCAGCCAGTCGGAACGTGATTTGTCGGAACAGGAAATGCGCAGCATGGATGCGCTGATCATGCGGCGATCCGCGCGCGAGCCTGTCGGACGCATTCTCGGCCACCGCGAATTCTGGGGCATGGATTTCGCGCTCAACGAAGCGACTCTGGAGCCGCGCCCCGACAGCGAAACTCTGGTGGAGGCGGCCGTTAAACTCGCCGTATCGCGCAAGAACGATGCTTTGCAAATTCTCGATCTCGGCACCGGCACAGGCTGTTTATTGCTGGCCCTGCTGCATGAATTTCCGAACGCCGCAGGACTCGGCATCGATCTCGCGCCGCGCGCGGTGGAACAGGCCACGACAAATGCGGCCACGCTGGGCTTCGCATCCCGCGCCACGTTTCAGACCGGCGACTGGTTCACCGGGCTCGAACGTAAATTCGATATTATCGCCTGCAACCCGCCTTATATCCCCGCCTTCGACATCGCCCAGTTGATGCCTGAAGTACGCGACCATGATCCGTTTCTCGCACTCGACGGCGGCACCGACGGCGTAACACCCTACCATCTGTTGATCCCCGTGCTGCCGGTCTTTATGAACCGGGGCGGCATCGCCGCCTTTGAAGTCGGTCAAGGACAGGCGGAAGAAGTGGTGGACCTGTTCCTCGCGCGCGGCTTTTCCGATATCGCTGCTCATAAAGATTTAGGCGGCATTGAGCGGGTCGTAACCGCGACTATTTAGAAAAAGAGAAAAGCCCAAGAATGGGCTTTTCTCACATGTCCTGATAATTGGGACCGCCGCCGCCTTCCGGCACGGCCCAATCGATGTTCTGCGTCGGGTCTTTGATGTCGCAGGTCTTGCAATGCACGCAGTTCTGCGCGTTGATTTGCAAGCGCGGTTTGTCGCCTTCGCGCACGATCTCGTAAACGCCCGCCGGGCAGTAACGAGATTCCGGCGAGTCGTAGGTCGCGAGGTTGATGTCGATTGCCACCGATGGATTGCGCAGTTTCAGATGCGCGGGCTGATCTTCTTCGTGATTGGTGTTGGACAGAAACACCGATGAGAGACGGTCGAAACTGATCACGCCGTCGGGTTTCGGATAATCGATCCTGACACAATCCTTCGCCGGTTTCAGCGTTTTATGATCGGCGTGATTAGGAAACGTCCACGGCGCGCGGCCACGGAACAGAAACGTATCGAGCGCACCATGCAGCATGCCCGCAATCAACCCGCCACGAAAAGCTGGGCGGATATTGCGCACGCCATATAATTCCTGCCACAGCCACGATTTTCCGAGCCGCGCCCGGTAATCGGCAACTTCCATCCCCTCGCCCGCGAGATGATCGGCCAAAGCTTCGGCGGCCACCATGCCGGATTTCATCGCCGTGTGATTGCCCTTGATCTTCGGCACATTCAAAAATCCCGCCGCGTCGCCGATCAGCAAGCCGCCGGGGAAAGTGAGTTTCGGCAGAGACTGAATGCCGCCTTCGCTGAGCGCGCGCGCGCCATAAGACAACCGCTTGCCGCCCTGCAACAGCGCCCTGATATGCGGATGCTGCTTGAATCTCTGAAATTCCTCGAACGGCGACAGATAGGGATTTTCGTAATCGAGGCCGACGACAAAGCCAACCGAAACCAGATTATTTTCCCAATGATAAAGCCACGAGCCGCCATAGGTGCGCATATCCATCGGATAGCCGATGCTGTGCTGGACATGACCGGGGTGATGTTTGGTGGGATCAATTTCCCAGATTTCCTTGATACCAAGGCCGTAAGTCTGCGGATCGCATCCGTCGCGCAGGCGGAATTTTTCGAACAGGATTTTGGCGAGCGACCCACGGCATCCTTCGGCAATCACCGTCTGGCGCGCACGCAATTCGACGCCGCGCGTAAAGCGTTCGCCGGGTTCGCCATTTTTGCCGATGCCGACATCGCCGGTCGCCACGCCTGCCACGGCACCTTTATCGTCATACAGAATTTCCGCCGCCGCGAAGCCGGGATAAATCTCTACGCCTAATCCTTCCGCCTGCGCCGCCAGCCATTTGGCCAGACGGCCGAGGCTGATGACATAATTGCCGTGGTTATTCATCGTCGGCGGATTGGGCAGGCGGAACGCCTTGGTCGATGTGAGGAAATAAAAACTGTCTTCGGTCGCGGCCACATCAAGTGGCGCGCCCTGTTCTTTCCAGTCCGGCAGCAATTCGTTGAGCGCGCGCGGTTCGAACACCGCGCCCGACAGCAGATGCGCGCCGACTTCGGAACCTTTATCCACCACGCACACGGAAATCTCGCGCTGTGTTTGCGCCGCCAGTTGTTTAAGGCGGATGGCGCAGGCCAAGCCCGCAGGCCCCGCGCCCACGATCAGCACGTCATAGGACATCACCTCGCGGGGTGTCGTGTTATCGGTCATCGAAACTCCCGGCGGCGAACGCGCCTAAGAGGGAAAGAAAACTTATGTGCCGGACGGGCCCGGTTTGGGGAAAGAGTTGGCGGCTTGTCGGGGCGTGGCAGCGGAGGTGGTTCTGTTTCTGGTTGTCAAAGCCGGTTTCGCATTGACATCCGGCTTGGCTTCCACTTCCATCTTCTGGCCGTGATCGCCGCCTGCGTTACCGCCGCTCAGCGGATTGATGCCGCGAATGGCCGCGATCGACTCGACGGAAATTTCCATCGCCAGAGAAAATCCATTGCTGCCCGGAATAATAGTCTCCCCGGCAGAGAACAGATCCGCAGCCCCTCGTTGAGGAATGCTGATCTGCTCCTTAAGAGCAGCCACGGGATCGGCAACCTGCTGCCAGTCTTTCGCAGTCTGTCTCAAAAGCGCAGCCGGAAGCGGCGCGACATCGGGCGCTATCCAGTTTTTAGGGCCTTGAGGCGCGTCCACGGACATTATGCGTTCTCCAAATTAAGCCGCTTCAATAACTTTGCCGTCTTTTAAATGCAGAAAGCTTGTATCATATCCTTCTACAGGCTTCTTATTCTCCATCCGAATAATAAGGATTTTGTTTATTTTCAGCAAGAAGTTATGCATTTCGTCGGTGGCTTCCCAATCGATGCGATAGGTGCCGCCGGTGTCATAAATGACCTCTAAACGTTTAAAATCAACATGATAGCCTACCCAAAGAGGCGTCGCCTCGAAGGGTTGATCATGGACAAGGCAGACCTTTCCACGGGCATTTACGACAAGGCCGATATTCACTTAAAGGCTGCTCCTGAACCGATTCCAAGGGTTTTTCCCACCGAGATTGTCGGCCATAGATAGTTAAAGTCTGGTGAATAGGACTATTAGCTCCCAACTCGTCATCCCGGCGCAAGCCGGGATCCAGGACGACAAGCACCATAAGTGCTGGCTTGTTGATGCTTCGGGACTGGATCCCCTAAGTTCACAAACGAAGTGCAACACCCTGATAAGGTGTTGCGGTCATGGGAAAAACATACAAACAGTTTACGCTGGAAGAACGGTGCGCGATTGCCCGCCTGCGTGGCGACGGGCAGTCGATCCGGCA
>JARLJC010000042.1 GCA_031291435.1 Alphaproteobacteria bacterium
GAACGCTTCTTCTGCCGCCTCAAAGACTTCCGCCGTGTTGCCACCCGCTACGACCGACAGCCATACACCTTCATGGCTGCCGTCTTCTTGGCCTCCATCGTCGCTTTCTGGCTATGATTTATGAGTCCAAACCCTAGTTCAGGTCGAACAGCAGGAATTCGCTGTTCTTGCGCGCCGCCAGCGTGAGCATGCCGGTATCCTCAATCGCCGCGCCGTCGCCGGGTTTCATCACGGTACCGTTGATATCGAGTTCGCCCGCGATCATCTGCACCCACGCGGCCCTGCCCGGCTTCAACTCGTGGCTCAGGCTTTTGCCTTCGTCGAGCAGGCTGGCGTATATCCGCGCATCCTGATGGATGGGCAAAGCGCCTTTCTCGGGATTGTCTCCCGCGATCATGCGCAAAACATTGCGCTTATCGTCATCGGAAAAAGCAGTCTGCTGATATCCCGGCGCAAGTCCGTTGGCGGCAGGCATAATCCAGATTTGCAATAACCGCGCTTTCTCACTCGGCGAGCCGTTGAACTCGCTATGGCGCACACCGCTGCCCGCCGTCATGGTCTGCACGTCGCCGCGTTTGATCACACCTTCGCCGCCCGTTGAATCCTTGTGCGCCAAAGCGCCTTCGACCATATAAGTGATGATCTCCATATCGCGATGCCCATGGGGCGGGAACCCAGCGCCGCCTTCGATCACATCGTCATTGATGACGCGCAGATCGCGGAATCCCATATGCTTGAGATCGTGATAATCGGCGAAGGAAAAAGTATGATAGGTGTCGAGCCAGCCGTGACTGGCATGGCCTCGTTCGCCCGAGGGCCGCAATGTAACGCTCATGGAATCCTCCTCTTCTTACAAAGGATAAATGGGCGTAAAGCGCGAAAATTCAAGGGCTGAGGGAGATACTGACATTTGATAATAAGTGCCACAGGTGCCGTCATTCCGGAAAATTTTCTCTTCGCTCTTACCCGCCATAGCGGGGAAGGCGAAAGAAAATTTATCCGGAACCCAGTTGGCCTCTCAGCAAGAAATGCCCATCCTATTGAGAGGCCGACTGGGTCCCGCATCACGCACCAAGAGGTGCTTGTGCGGGATGACGGCCCGGATGGGGCTTCGCTTTCAAAAAGCGTCCGTGCCGCAGGCATTATCCCTGTGTTTTCAGAAAGGCTTCGATATCTTCCGGGGTCGATAACGCCACGCCCATAATTTCTTTGTCGATGCGCTTGGCCATACCGGTCAGAACGCTGCCCGCGCCGCATTCGACCATCTGCGCGACGCCCTGTTCTTTCATAAACAAGACGCATTCGCGCCAGCGCACGGCGCCCGTGACCTGATCGACCAGCAATTCCCGGATTTCCGCCGGATCGGTAACCGCCTGCGCCGTGACGTTGGCGACCAGAGGCACCGAGGGGGCCTTGATTTCGACCTCGCCCAAAGCGCCGCGCATGACATCGGCGGCGGGCTTCATCAGCGAGCAATGAAAGGGCGCGCTGACCGGCAATTTGACGCTGCGCTTGAATCCACGTTCGGCAGCAATGGCGATGGCGCGATCAACGGCGGCGGTATGGCCGCTGATGACCACCTGCCCCGGCGCGTTATCATTGGCGGCGGTGCAGACTTCACCCCCGCCTATCTGTGCGGCGGCGGCGGCGGCGATTTCCTTCGCCACAGGCAAATCCACCCCGATCAGGGCCGCCATTGTCCCCAATCCCACCGGGACCGCCTGCTGCATGGCGAGGCCACGCTTTTTAAGCAAGCGCGCGGTATCGGATAATGTGAAACTTCCAGCGGCGCAGAGTGCGGAATATTCGCCAAGGCTATGGCCAGCCACAAACGATGCTGCCGCAGGCAGATGGAATTTCCCCTGTTTATCGAGCACGCGGATGACCGCCATGCTGACCGCCATCAAAGCCGGCTGGGCATTCTCGGTCAGTTTCAGATCGTCGGCGGGCCCTTCCCACATCAGCTTGGTCAAATTCTGCGACAAAGCGCCATCGACTTCCTCAAACACTTCGCGCGCCTCGGCAAAGGCCCCGGCCAAAGCCTGCCCCATACCGACGACCTGACTGCCCTGCCCCGGAAACACCAATGCGCGCTTCATGTCGAATCTCCCAAAAACTGTCATAAACCGCCTCAATGAACGCACTTGTCAAAATTAAGTCAAGCTTGTCTATTGGTTATAAGGAATCGTCATTCCGGAAAACTTGCTTTTGCAGGGCGCGCTTGCACGGCATCCAAATGCAAGTTTGTCCGGAATGACGGCACCGGTGGTTTCACCATATCAGGGTCATTCAATGTCCGCGCTCGCCTCCCGCCTCGACAGCCTTATCGACCGCCGCGTTCTGTGCATCGGCGATTTGATGCTCGACCGTTATGTCTATGGGCAGGTCGATCGCATCTCACCCGAAGCCCCCATTCCCGTCCTGCATACTAAACGCGAAAGCGCCACATTGGGCGGCGCGGGCAATGTCGTGCGCAACATAGCGGCCATGGGCGGCAATGCCGATATCGTCGGCGTCATCGGCGCCGATAAATCGGGTGAGGATATCACCCGGGGTTTTGCCGAACTGCAGGGCGTTACCGCCCATCTCCTGACCGACGCCAGCCGCCCGACCACGGAAAAAACCCGCTTTGTCGCCAACGGCCAGCAATTGCTGCGTGCCGACCACGAAACCACCAAGGCGGTCTCTGCCGACCTTGAACAGCAGATCATTCAGCGCATTTTCGCCGTCGCATCCGAAAGCAAGGTCATCGTTTTGTCGGATTACGCCAAAGGCGTGCTGACGCCCAAAATCATCGGCGAAGTCACGCGCCTCGCCCGCGACGCCGGGAAAATTGTGATCGTCGATCCCAAGGGCCGCGATTTCGGACGTTACCGCGGCGCGTCTTACCTGACGCCCAACCGCAAGGAATTGTCGGACGCCATCGGTTATGCCGTCACCAACGTCGCCGAAGCCGAAGAGGCCGCGCGCACTTTGATGACGCAGATGAGCATTGAAAACATGCTGGTCAAACTGGGCGGCGAAGGCGTCTGCCTCGTGACCAAAGACGCGCCCGCCTGCCATTTCCACACCCGCGCCCGCGAAGTATTCGATGTTTCAGGTGCTGGCGATACCGTGGCGGCGGCATTGGCGTTGGCTCTGGCGGCGGATTTCACCCCTGCCGAAGCGGCGGAACTCGCCAATGTCGCGGGCTCGGTCGTGGTCGGCAAAGTCGGCACCGCAACCGTGACGCGC
>JARLJC010000290.1 GCA_031291435.1 Alphaproteobacteria bacterium
ACAACCCCCCCCCCCCCCCCCCCCACCCCCCCCCCCGCCCCCCAACCCACCCAACCCACCCCCCCCCCCGCCCGGGCGCCCCCCCCGAGCGGACGCCCCGCCGCCGGCTAAAAACAACACAAAAAAACACGCCGGGCGCGGGGCGGCCCCCCGCGCCCCGGGGGCCGGGACCCCCCCGCGGCGCGGACGGTGCTTAACTAATGTCAGGGCTTGGGCGGTTCGCTGTTCTTTTCGACGGTATAACGCAGCGAGCGCAGATTGTCGTTAATATCGATCAGCAGGAACAGAAGCCCGAAAATCACCACGGCGGCGACGAAAGAAGCGATCAGGCAGGCAATCGCCACGAACGGGTTGCCGGTCAAAAGACCGACTAAAGTGCCCGAAACCACCAGCAAAAAGACGCCGATTTTGCAGAATAACTCTAATGAATTGATAATAAGGTCTTTCATCGAATTCTCCTTTGTGCCGGGCCGTATCCTACACCCTTAGGGCACACGGCACAAATCCGAAGGGCCGGGTGCGGCGAAATCAACGGCGGCAAAATCTGCTTCCTGCAACCCATCGCGGTCAAGCGAAACCCAATGCATAAGGCCCTTTCCCTTGGGGAGGCCGATGCTGCCTTCCTCGGCCCATGTAAAGGGCGAAGAGGCAACGCCGGTCAGAGTCAACGACGTCGGCGTGGCGTGGAGCTGCAGCATGCGATCTTCGGCACCCGGCGTATAGGCATCGTCGCCGTCAATCGCGATACCGGCCTCGCGCACCGTGGCGGGCATGCAGAGCAAGGTCGCGGTGATCCGGCCCAGCCTATCGACGAGATACCCGAACCCGCGTCCGTTTTTATTGGTGCCGAGAATAATAAATCGGTCGATGCGCGGCATATAGGCGGCGTTATAAGTGTAATACTGCAGATCCTCGCGCGGCATCTGTACCGGCGAAAGCTGCCCCGTGGCCGGGTCGAGCATGGTGAATTTCAGCGCCGCATAGGAAAATCCGCGCATGAATTTCTGCCATACCAGCAAAGCGCGCTGCGGCGCGCCTGCGATCACCGGCCACCATTCGCGTTTGCGCGCCGCCACAGGAACGGCGCGCAGCAACCCGCCGTCGCTGTCGTAAATCTTGGCGTAAACGCCGTCGCCCGAACCGAGATCATCGACCCCGCCGCCCTCAACCCATTCGTGCGAATAAAAAACCACGAACAGATCGCCGACCGCCGCCGTATGCCCGGAATGGCCGCCTTCCCTGACCAGATACCCGTAACGGCGCACCGGCTGAAGATCGTTTTTGTAAACGCCGTAACGCTGATCGACATCGTTTTCGGTATCGCCGCCATCTTCGGCGGTCACGAGAATATGGCCGTTCGTCATCGCGGCCACCGAAACCGGTTCCTGCGCGCCGGGGCGATGAATGAACAAATGAGGGGCGAGGGCGCCGCTGTCTTTCGGCCCCCAGTTCGCCACATAGATATTATGTGTCCATTCTTCTTCGTCGCCGACTTCGCGCTTCGGATCGTCAACGGCGCTATAAAACACCCAGTAACGCCCGGCCCCATCCGGCACGAAACCGATGCCGTGATGATAGGCGCGCCAGTCGTCGGCCTGCGCGGCCCCTGCGCACAGAAGAAAGATAAGAGCGAGCGCAACCCGCATCACGAAACCAGCGCAATCGCCGAGAGCAGATTGCCGTCGCGTTTCTCGCCGCGCAAAGTCGAATAACGGTGGCTGTAGAAATTTGCAGGATTGGCGCAGGTATCCCCCGGCGAAGATTCCACCGATGCGACGCCGAGAGCGCGCAACTTGGCCTCGACATAGCCCGGCAGATCGAACATCGCATGCCCGCTGCGAAAGGCCGGACGGAAAAATTTCTCATTCTCCGGTTTCTCGGCCAGAAACGGCGCCATGAAATCGTCGCTCACTTCATAGGAACTCTGCCAGATGCAGGGGCCGATGGCGGTCTCTATCGACCCGCGCCGCGCGCCCAGTTTTTCCATCGCGGCCAAAGTATTTTCGATGACGCCGCCGATAGCGCCCCGCCACCCAGCATGGGCCGCGCCAATAACGCCCGCTTTGGCATCAGCGAACAGCACAGGCACGCAATCGGCGGTCAGCACAGCCAAAGCAATGCCGGGAATATTGGTCACCAGCCCGTCGGCTTCGGGGCGCGCGGCGGGTTCCCAAATTTCGGTAACCGTGACGATATCGGGCGAGTGAATTTGATAGGCGCTCAACAAATGATCCGGCTCGACGCCCAGCTGCGCCGCCATACGCCCGCGATTTTGCGCCGCCCCCTGCTCGGTTTCCTGACCCGAAAAACCGCCATTGCCCCATACCCGCGTGAAAAACGCATGGCGAATGCGGGGCAGCGTTGCAAGATTGTCGGCATGAAGCGGTTCGATCATAAGAACACCATAATCCCTCTTAACATATCCGGTAAACAGGGTAGTATGCCCCGCCCATCATCACCCAAGGGCCAACGTCACCAAGGAGGGTGTGCCTCGCGCGCTCTGAAAAATCATGTCGCTCACGCAAAATTCGTTTCTTTACAGCGCCAACGCCGACTTTATCGCCGAGCTTTTTCAGCGTTACGCCAAAGACCCCGGTTCCGTCGATAACAGCTGGCGCAGCTTTTTCGAAGGGTTGCATGAGGATGCCCGCGCCGCTCTTTCCGAAATAAAGGGCGCGAGCTGGGCTCCCTCCAAAGCCGAAAAGATTATCGCTAACGAAAACGAGGCTTCGGCCTCAGCCGCAAAATTCGCGCAATCCGCCGCTTCCGGCCCCGCCCCCGACCAGAGCGTGATCGATTCCGTGCGCGCCATCTGGCTGATCCGCGTCTATCGCCAGCGCGGGCATCTGCTCGCCAATCTCGATCCGCTTGGCCTCACCGCAAGACCTTCGCCGGAAACGCTCCATCTCGACCCGCAGCGTTTCGGCTTCGGCGAAAGTGATTACGACCGCCCGATTTTCCTCGACGGCACGCTGGGCTTCCAGAACGCCACCTTGCGCGAGATTATGGCGCGGCTGAACGAGCTTTATTGCAGCACGGTCGGTTTCGAATATACCTATATTCAGGAACCGGAAGAAATCAAATTCCTGCAGGAACAAATCGAAAGCGCCCCCTCTTACGACCGCGCCGCCAAGCACCAGATCCTCAGCCGCCTGACCGCGGGCGACGCGTTCGAAAAATTCCTCGCCACCAAATTCGTCGGCGTCAAGCGCTTCGGCCTTGAAGGCGGCGAAGCCATGATCCCGGCGCTTGAAGCCGCGATCACCACCGGCGCGAAAATGGGTTTGCGCGAAGTCGTGGTCGGCATGGCGCATCGCGGCCGCCTTAATACCCTCACCAACCTGCTCGGCAAATCCTTCACGGCGATGTTCTCGGAATTTCAGGGCACCTCGGCCTATCCCGAGAGCGTGCAGGGTTCGGGCGACGTCAAATACCATCTCGGCACCTCGATCGACCGCGATTTCGCCGGGCAGACCGTGCATCTGACGATGAATGCCAACCCGTCGCATCTCGAATGGGTCAATCCTGTCGTCACCGGCCGCGTGCGCGCCAAGCAGCAGCAGCGTTCGGGCAATACTTCCGTCACCGATACCGCGCTTAAAGAAGTGATGGGCCTGCTTATTCACGGCGACGCGGCCTTCGCGGGGCAAGGGATCGTCGCGGAGACGCTGACGCTTTCGGCGCTGCGCGGTTACCGCACCGGCGGCACCCTGCATTTCGTCATCAATAATCAGGTTGGTTTTACCACCAGCCCGCAATATTCGCGGTCCGGCGTTTACTGCACCGATGTCGCCAAGATGATTCAGGCGCCGATTTTCCACGTCAATGGCGACGATGTGGAATCGGTGGTGCGCGTGTGCGAACTCGCCGCCTCCTATCGCCAGACTTTCGGGCGCGATGTCGTGGTGGACATGGTCTGCTATCGCCGTCACGGCCATAATGAAGGCGATGAACCGGCATTCACGCAACCGGTGATGTACCGCAAAATTAAAGACCAGCCCACGACGCGCGAAGTCTATGCCTCGCGTCTGGTGGCAGAAGGCTCGATCTCGCAGGCCGACGCCGACAAGATCAATGCCGATTTCCTCGCGCGTCTGGAACAGGATTTTCAGGTCGCAACCAGCTACAAGCCCAACAAGGCCGACTGGCTGGAAGGCAAATGGCAGGGTTTGCAGGTGGCAAGCGGCGACGAGCGCGACGGCAAGACCGGCGTGGCGATCGACAAATTGCGCGAGATCGGCAATGCCCTCGCCCGCGTGCCGAACGGCTTCAACCTCAATCCGAAAATCGCCAAGCAGCTTGAAGCCAAGCGCGAGATGATGAGCTCAGGTCAGGGCGTCGACTGGGCCACGGCGGAAGCTTTGGCGTTCGGCTCCTTGCTGGTCGAAGGCACACCGGTGCGATTGTCGGGGCAGGATTCCGGGCGCGGCACTTTCTCGCAGCGCCATTCGGTTCTTGTCGATCAGACCGACGAACACCGCTACATCCCGCTCAACGGCATCAGCAGCGATCAGGCCGCTTATGACGTGCATGACAGCCCGCTGTCCGAAGCGGCGGTGATGGGCTTCGATTACGGCTTCTCTCTCGCCGAACCCAACACGCTGGTCTGCTGGGAAGGCCAGTTCGGCGATTTCTCGAACACGGCGCAGGTTTTCTTCGACCAGTTCATTTCCTCGGCGGAAACCAAATGGCTGCGCATGTCGGGCATCACCCTCTTGCTGCCACACAGCTATGAAGGGCAAGGGCCGGAACATTCTTCCGCTCGCCTCGAACGCTTCCTGCAAATGTGCGCCGAGGATAACTGGCAGGTCGCCAACTGCTCGACCCCCGCCAATTATTTCCACATTCTGCGGCGGCAGATGCGGCGCAATTTCCGCAAGCCGCTTATCCTGATGACGCCGAAATCGCTGCTCCGCGCCAAGGCGTGCGTTTCGGAACTCAAGGACATGGCCGAGAATTCGACCTTCCTGAATGTGATTCCGGAAGTGATGAAGCTGGACGAAAAGAAAGTCCGCCGCGTGCTGATTTGCAGCGGCAAGCTTTATTACGATCTGGCCGCGGCGCGCGAGGAACGCAAGATCACCGATGTCGCGATTGTGCGTCTGGAACAGTTCTATCCGTTCCCGCAGAAATATCTCGCATCCGAACTGGCGAAATACGGCAAGGCGTCGGAAATCGTCTGGTGCCAGGAAGAGCCGCAGAATATGGGCGGCTGGACTTTCGTCGACCGCCGCATCGAAGCGGCGCTGGGCGAGGCCAATCACAAGGTCTCGCGGCCTTCTTATACCGGGCGCAACCCAGGGGCCGCCACCGCCACCGGCTCGCTCAAGCGGCATAATAAGGAGCAGGCCGAGTTGATAGATAAGGCTTTTTCGGCCAATTGAGGGCGATGGGGACAGGGCGATGGGGACACAATAAAAGGGGCCGAATACCCTTGATTATCAAGTACGGACGCGCGGGCCCCTTTTATTGTGTCCCCCACGCTCTTGATTACACATTGAATAAACACACTAAATGTAATCAGGCTTCAATTAATCGGCTCTTAACCGTGAATCGTTAAACTTGCCTCATATTCAAGTGATTATGGGGCGAGTTTATTGTGGCGCAATTAAGCAACAAAGGTTTTCCGCCGGAGGTGGCGCGGATGATTCAGCTCAATCTCAAAATGAGAGGGCTGGATATCGGCGATTCCGGAATCAATCACGACGGTATTGATAGCATCTTCGGCGCGCGCTCGAACGCTGCGTTCCTGAAAGTGCCGCGCGCCGAACGTCAGGCCATGATCGATCTGGCCCGCAAACAGGTGGCCGAAGCCAAGGCCTCCGGGTTTCAGAAAGAAACGCAGACGGCCACTAATGCCGCCAAGGCACCTATCCCCCTGTCACCACCTGATCGCACGGCGGGTGGCGCGCCCGCTGCCGCTCCAGTCACGCCGCAAGTGGCGCAGACCGCGCCCGCACGCGCGGCGCGCGGTTCGCTGAAACCCGCGGGCGCCGCCTATCCGGCGACAACGGACGCGGTTGCCAACACGCCTGCCTATCACGACACGCCGACAGGAGTGAAACCGGCATCGCTGCATACCGCGCCCGGCTGGCATAACTTCAACCCCAACAGCATGCTGGCCACAGGTGGGCATATGGACGATCTGCAGAAAGCGTGGGCCGCCCATGAACGCGGTCCCAAGCCCGGCCTGACCTATGACGGCAAGCATCTGTCATGGGAACAGATGGCCCAGGCTATTCACGATCAGTCCGACCCCGTCAAAAAACTGGCTATGGCGAACGACGCCATCAACCAGACCATGCGTTACGGCGGCAGTTATACCGCGACCGAAGGCAGGCCGGGCAGTAACTGGATTTCGACACCGGCCCAGCAGGCCGATTTTATGCGAACCCATAATCCTATGGAGCATGTGATCTGCGGCGACCTTGCCGCATCCAAGATGTTCCTGCTGCGCGATGCGGGATATCCCGCCGACAAATTGAGTCTGGTCACCATCGCGCCGAGCGCGAATGATCCGAACGCGCATGTGGTGGTCGGCGCCCAGACGCAGAACGGGCAGAATTATATTATGGAATTGAACCGCAAGAATGGCGGCGCTGGCTATGTCACCGCCGTGGGCGACACGCATGCCGACCGTTTCGGCACCTCGAACCGTCCCATCACGCGCATCTTTGCCGCCAGCGGCCTCGATGCATCGCCGGGCGGCATGAAGCTGGCGCAGACGGCCAAACCCGCGCTCAAAGGCATCGGCCTGTCGCCTCTCACTTTATAAATTCCACACTTTGACTTTAGGCCGAATTAGGCTATCTATTGGCCCGTCTTTTCGTTTGTTTCCCCACCATTCGAGGCCTTCATGTCCACGCAAATCGTCGTTCCGCCCATGGGCGAATCCGTTTCCGAAGCCACCGTCGCCAAATGGCTCAAAAAGGTCGGCGACGCGGTCAAGATGGACGAACCGCTGGTCGAACTGGAAACCGATAAGGTAACGCTCGAAGTTAACGCCACAACCAGCGGCGTTATCAGCGAAATCAAGGCCCCGCAGGGCAGCAATGTCGGCGTCGGCGCGATTTTGGGGCTGATTCAAGCGGGTGCAGCCGCTGTTTCATCTCCTACTTCATCGGCGACCACGGCGGCTCCGGCCAAGGCCCCCGCCCCCACGGCCAATACCTCGACCCCGCCCGTGATGCCTGCCGCCCTTAAACAGGCTGGTGATCGCGGCATCGACCCCAGTTCGATTCAGGGTTCGGGCAAAGATGGCCGCGTGATGAAAGAAGACGTTTTGAATTACCGCGCGCCCGCTTCGTCGCCTGCTCCAGCTCCGGCGGCACGCGCGCCCCAGGTTCCGTCCGGCCCGCGTCCGAATGCCGACCGCGAAGAACGCGTGCGTATGTCGCGTCTGCGCCAGCGCATCGCCGAACGTCTGAAGGAGGCGCAGAACACCGCCGCCATGCTGACCACTTTCAACGAAGTGGATATGAGCAACGTCATGGCCCTGCGCAATCAGCACAAGGAAGCCTTCGAGAAAAAGAACGGCGTCAAGCTCGGCTTCATGTCCTTCTTCGTCAAAGCCAGCATTCAGGCGCTGAAAGAACTGCCCAGCGTCAATGCCGAAATCGACGGCGAAGATCTGGTCTATAAAAACTACTATGACATCGGCATGGCCGTCGGCACGCCGAACGGCCTCGTCGTCCCCGTCGTGCGCGACGCCGACACGCTGAGCTTCGCGGGCATCGAAAAAGCCATCGGCGATCTCGGCAAGAAAGCCAAGGACGGCAAGCTGGCGATGTCCGATTTGTCAGGCGGCACCTTCACCATCACCAATGGCGGCATCTATGGCTCGCTGATGTCCACGCCGATTTTGAACCCGCCGCAGTCGGGCATTCTCGGCATGCATGCGATCAAGGAACGGCCTGTGGTTGTGGATGGCAAGATTGAGATTCGCCCCATGATGTATCTGGCGCTGTCTTACGACCACCGCATCATCGATGGGCGCGAGGCCGTAACCTTCCTCGTGCGCGTTAAGGAATGCATCGAGGCCCCGGAACGGCTGCTGCTCGGGGTTTAAGGCCTACGGCACGAACGCCGCGACCGAGGCATAAAGATCGGCAAAAGCACCGTCGCCACGACATTCGGGATGCTCCCCATAGGCGGTCGCAGCCTTACTGCCTAGCGGGCGGACGCTGTTTTTGTAATGTGCGAATGTCGGATACCGGCTCATATGGTTGGCGAAATCGCTCAGAGCGATACCGAATTCGGCGTATTTTCCGATCATCTGTTCATCAGTAAGATTTCGGCCACTCTCCTCGGCTTTGACTTCCCGCTCGAAAGGCGAAGACTTCCCCAGCCGCTTGAAATTAAGCGTCCTGAATCCATTTCCTGTCGTCGCGACGATATCGCTGATTTTTATTTGCGGCGGCTGACGAGAGACACATTCATCGATGGCGACTTCGATACAGAGATACTCGCCGCTTTTCCTCATCTGCGCCGTAGGCTCCGGCGAAGGCCAATGATCGATGAAATTTACGGGTTTATTGGCGTCAATATAAAATAAAGTCCGTTCACGCGGCACGGTGGTCGTTACCTTCGGCCTGAGAACAAGGTCTTGCGAGCGTTTCATGTCGCCCATCCTGCCTTCGCCGATAAGCCAGGCGATGAGATTGCCGACGCCGGAATCCGGGCTCCCCCCTTTTTGATAGGGCAAGTCGGAAAAACGCAGCTCCATGGCATCGCGAGGCCAATCATGAGGCCCTTCGATCTCCCGGCGGATATAGGGATAGATACCGGCGTTGGATAAGTTCGGGTGCAGCCGGCCTGCGACTTCATCGGCGACGGCCTGAAATTCATAATGCCGGCCCTTGACGGCGATCTGGTTGGGGAAGATTTCGTCGGTAAGTTTTTCGCGGCGAAATTTTACCACCTTGGAAGCTGCGCCAAGCCTCACGCGCAAGGTATAGCCGTTGCGCAAAAGATCGAAACGGTCTGTATCGAGATAAAGGGAACTTGCGGTGTTTTCGCTGAACGGGAAACCTGCGCTCTTTGCATAACGCGTCAAGGCATCGGTAATTTTGCGAGGGATATAAGACGCGTTCTCGATTTCTATATGCGGGGTCTCCAGCAAAAGACGACTCCGGGCCGGATCGT
Source organism: Alphaproteobacteria bacterium (assembly GCA_031291435.1). Classification (GTDB taxonomy): domain Bacteria; phylum Pseudomonadota; class Alphaproteobacteria; order UBA9219; family UBA9219; genus CAIXLI01. Next base: position 9,145 of record JARLJC010000290.1, read on the forward strand.
AATTGGCGCGCACTAAAGAAGCATTTGTCACAAGAGACCCGCTTAAATATGTATGTTATTACTCTCATAGTAATGCCGTTTTATTTGCGCAATCGATTCGTTTGGTTAACGAGCGATTCGCTGCGCCTTAGGCTTAATAGCGGCCATTTTCTTATAAACCGGGCAGCCTTCCCAATGCGCGCCGGGCAACAGGCCGATGCTCATCAGGAATTCGCCGGTGATTTCGCCGCCGGTGAATTTAAACGTCTTTTTGAACAGTTTGACCCATTCCGGTTTGCCGCGCGGATGGTGGGCATCCAGCCATTTGGCGAATCCGCCATGGGTTTTGCGCATATCGAGGATGATGCTGGCGTTATGGATAATGGCCGCCACTTTCAGACGGTTGCGAATGATGTTTTCATCACCCAGCAGGCGCTTGATATCGGCGGCGCCATAGGCGGCGACTTTGGCCGTTTTGAAGTTGTGGAAAGCCTTATTGAGCCCTTTGCGCTTTTTAAGGACGATCTCCCAGGACAGGCCAGCCTGCATGATTTCAAGGGCGAGGCGCTCGAACAAAGCCTGTTCGTCGGCCACGGGAAACCCATATTCGGTGTCATGGTAAGGCCCATGAACGGGGTGGCTGGGGGCGATTTCGCAGTATGGACGGGACATGGACGGTTCCTAACAGCCTGATTTTACGATTTTTCTACGGTAATGCTTGCATTCGGGCGCTTCTTTTCCTAGAAGAAGGCCGCAATTGAAGCAAGAAAGTTAAGGCTATGAAAGAAAATCTGCACCCCGATTATCACGATATCACCGTCGTTATGACCGACGGCACCGAATTCGCGACCCGCAGCACCTATGGCAAAGCGGGCGACAAGCTGCATCTCGACATCGACCCCAAGACGCATCCGGCCTGGACCGGCCAGCATCGCATGGTCAATCGCGGCGGCCAGCTTGAGAAGTTCAACAAGCGTTTCGCCGGCATCACCAAGAAGGCCGAAGGCGGCGAAGAAGCCGCTGCCGCTCCGGCTGCGGCGCCTGCCGACAAGATCAAGCTCACCACTTCGGTGGCCGAAGCCAAGAAGAACAAGAAGGCGTAACAGCCCTCTTCTGAAAAAGAAAAAGCCGGTGAATTTCTTCACCGGCTTTTTTTGTTGGAAGAAAAGATGGATCCCCGCCTTCGCCGGGATGACGCGGCACGGGTAGTTCTCAATCGACGAACGGCTTGATGCGGAAATTATGGTGCGCTTCGATATAGCGCACGGTGCCGCTCTTGGAGCGCATCACGACCGTATGGGTGATCGCGCCGCCCGCGAAACGGCGCACGCCCTGCAGCATTGCGCCAGCGGTCACGCCGGTAGCCGAGAACATCACGTCGCCATGGGCGAGATCGTTCAACCCATATTTGCGGTTGAGGTCTTTGATGCCCGCTTTGGCGGCGCGGGCTTTTTCATCGTCATTGCGGAACAGCAACCGCCCCTGCATCTGGCCGCCAATGCATTGCAAAGCGGCGGCAGCCAATACACCTTCCGGCGCGCCACCGGTGCCGAGATACAAATCCACGCCGCTATCGGGCTGCGAGGTGGCGATCACGCCGGAAACGTCGCCGTCGCCGATCAGCATGATGCGCGCGCCGGTTTCGCGCACCTTGGCGATCAGTTCCTGATGGCGCGGGCGGTCGAGAATGCAGACCTGAATATCCGAGGCTTCGGCCCCCTTGGCCTTGGCGAGATTGCGGATATTTTCGGCCGGGCTAGCGTCGATATCGACCACACCGTCGGGCAAGCCGCCGCCCACCGCGATCTTGTCCATGTAAACGTCAGGCGCGTGCAGGAATCCGCCCGCTTCGGCAAAAGCGATCACGGCGAGCGCGTTCGGCCCGCCGGTCGCGGTGATGGTGGTGCCTTCGAGGGGGTCGAGCGCGATATCGACCGCCGGGCCTTTGCCGGTGCCGACTTTCTCACCGATATAAAGCATCGGGGCCTCGTCGCGTTCGCCTTCGCCGATCACGACCGTGCCCTGAATATCGAGGATGTTCAGCGACCGGCGCATGGCGTTGACCGCCGCCTGATCGGCCTTCTTTTCGTCGCCGCGCCCGACAAGGAGCGAGGCGGACAAAGCGGCAGCTTCGCTGACGCGCACCATTTCCATGGCGAGGTTACGATCGGTATAGGAGGAATTCTGGGTGGGCATGGCGGCTCCTGCTGGGTGGAAAAAACGGTTCTTGGTATCACATAGGCTGGGTTTTGCCTACCGGCACGAAGTCGGGAAGATTAACGCTGTCACCGGCAACGATGCCCTCGCGCGCGGCCTCGCCGCCCTTGATTTCAATGACGGCGGCGACCGGCCCGCCCGAAGGAACCGGCGTCAGATCCCCCGGCCTGGCATTGACCGCAATACGGGTAATTTTCCCATCCGCGCCGACAAACAGCATATCGAGCGGGATCAAAGTATCCTTCATCCAGAACGCCACCACGCGCGGCGGGTTATAGGGAAAAATCATGCCGGTGAGCGCCGGCAGCGAGGGACGCTTCATCAGCCCATAAGTCTGCTCGGCCATCGTGGCGGCTATCTCGACATTATAAGAAACACCCTTACCGTTGGCATGCGTAATAACCAGATTGCCGCGCGCCAGAGCGGCTTCATCCGCATGCAGCCTCTGCCAGCCGCCGGCCACACACAAGGCGGCCACGATAACCGCCGCCATCACGAAACCTGATTTTTGGGACAAGGGCTTTCTCCGATTGTTATTCTTTCTTTAACCAGATTTGGCCAATCTTTATAAGAGTAAAATACGGAGGTATAAATGCGCCGCTTTTCTTATGCCGCCTGTTTGCTGGTTCTGCTGGCCCCCTGCGCCGCTCTGGCTGCGGCGGATGTGCTGTTGCCTTCGAGCAGCGGCAATTCCTCATCCCTGCCCAATCTTGGGCTCGGCGCATCATCGTCGGCACCGGCGGCTTCGACCCCTGCGCCTGTCGCTCCGGCACAACCCGCGCCCCCGCCTGCCGAAACACCCGCGCCCACCCCCGATGCCGCGCAGATTTCTACGCCCCCCGTGACCATCACGCCTTTGAAAGGCGACACCTCGCATCTGCCGCTCGGAACAATACCGACCCAGATCATTAACCTGCCGGATAATTCGGCGATGCTGGCGCAGGCTTACGGAAAATTGCCCTACGCCCTGACGATCGGCATCGGCAGCCAGTCCATCTTCGGCGCCAAGGACATCAAAACGATCGGCGATAAACTCGGCCTTTCGCGCGAGGACATCCCCTCGCATTGTATCCTGACCGTGCGCGGCCTTTTGCAGACCGATAAGGGCGGCTATGTCATCGATGGCGGCGCTTCGCCGCAACTGGTGGCCCGCTATGACGGCATGATCCAGAATTTCCTGATCTCGGGGCATGCCCTCTGTACCGCGGGGCAGTTGCCGATGGGCAGCGGATTTATCACCGAAACCGGCGGCCGCTACGATGTCGGGCTGCAACCCATCACCTGCCCCGCGCCCAAGCGGCAGGCGGCGCGCCTTACCATCACCTATACCGGCGACGATCATTCGCAATGCAGCTATGAATGAAAAGAAGAGGGAGATAGAGATAAGAAAGAAGGGGCTGGAGGGTAACCGGCAAATTCGCGCTTCCGGCTAGCCTCCAGCCCCTTCTTCCCCCTCTTCTTCTAACTCCCTCTTCTTCTAACTCCCTCTATTAAGCAGCGGATCGGTCGGCAGATCGGCGATGAAGTTCAGGATGATCTGCTGGACTTTCAGATTATAGACATTGTTATGCCCGGCGTCGGGCGCCCAGTAAGACTGCTTGGGCTCATTGGCGGCGGCGAAAAGTTTCTTGCCGAATTTGACCGGCACCACTTCGTCGAGTTCTCCATGCAGGAGGAGAAGCGGCATATGCACATTCCCGATCTTGGCAAGGGAATCGTATTTGTCGCGCAACAACCAGCGCACCGGCACCAGCGGATAGCGGTCCGCGCCGACATCCGGGATCGACGTATAAGGCGATTCAAGAATAAGGGCAGCGGCGTTATATTCGGTGGCCATCTGCACGGCGACGCCTGTCCCCATCGATTCCCCGTAAAAGACGATCCCCGCTTCGGGCACACCTCCTCCGGGCGCTGTCTTAGCCTTGATGGCGTCGATGGCGGCCTGCGCATCCATATAAAGCCCCTCCTCGGAAGGCGAGCCCGGATTGCCGAAACCGCGATAGCCCACCATCAGCACGCCATAGCCGGCGTCGAGCCATGGGCGGACTTTGTAATTACGGTAGCCGAGATGACCGGCATTGCCCTGAAAAAACACGATGGTCATTTTATCGCGCGCCTGCGCCGGGCGATACCAGCTGGTGATCCTGAGGCCGTCTTCCGCGGTGACTTCGAGCGGCTGCAATTCCGGCAACGCCCATTCGGCGGGCACGAAGCGCGCCTGATCGGGGAAATACATCAGGCTTTTCTGCATAACGAACAGCGAGCCGATGAACACGCCATAGACGAGGGCGAGGGTAAGAATCCAGCCCCCCGCGCGGCGATAGAAATGTTTTCTGACCAAAGCCTTCATGCCGCTACCCCCGCCTGCATTCCATATAATCTCGCATAAGCCCCGCCGCGCGCCAGCAGGTCGGCATGCGCCCCCTGCTCGACCACGCGCCCGCGATCCAGCACCACGATGGCGTCGGCATCGACAATCGTGGAAAGCCGGTGCGCCACCACAATCGTGGTACGCCCCTGTTGCAGCTTTTTGAGGGCGACCTGCACCGCGCGCTCGGATTCATTGTCCAGCGCCGAGGTCGCTTCGTCCAGCAGCAAAATCGGGGCGTTGCGCAGCATGGCGCGGGCGATGGCGATGCGCTGGCGCTGGCCGCCCGACAATTTGACCCCATGCTCGCCGACCTGCGTATCGTAGCCCTGCGGCAATTCATGGATAAAACTGTCGGCGAAGGCGCCGATGGCGGCCTGCTCGATTTCTTCCTGCGACGCGCCGGGTTTGCCGTAAGCGATATTGGCGCGCACGGTATCGTCGAACAAAGCGGTTTCCTGACTGACGAGGCCGATATGGCCGCGCAGGCTGGCAAGAGGGACATCGCGGATATCGGCGCCGCCGATAGTGACGCGGCCGCTTTGCACATCGTAAAAACGCGGAATGAGGTTGATGACGGTCGATTTTCCCGCGCCCGAGGAACCGACGATGGCCACCGTCTTGCCGTGCGGCACGGTGATCGACAGATGATCGAGCGCCTGGGTGCCGTCGGCATAGGCGAATACGATATTCTCGATACCGATCGTGTAATCGGCGACATCGAGGGGCCGCGCCCCGGAAGCATCGACGATTTTGGGATGGACATCGAGCAGGGTGAAGACGCGTTCCGCCGCCGCAAGCCCCGCCTGCAACTGGGCGCTGACGCGGCCCATGCGCTTCATCGGTTCATAGGCCAGAAGGAACGAGGTGATAAAGGCGACGAGATCGCCTTCGCTGGCCGTGTGCGCGACAATCTGGCCATAACCGTAGAATATCAGCGACGCTACGACGACGCTGCTGAGAACCTCCATCACCGGGCCGGTCAGCGCGCCGATACGCACGCTTTTGATCGACAGCTTGAAGATGGTCTGGGTCAGATCCCGCACGCGTTCGACTTCAAGGCCCTCGTTGCCATAGGATTTGACCTGCCGGATGCCCTGAAAAATCTGATTGAGCCGCGCCGAAAGATCGCCGGTGGCGCTTTGCGTATTGGCGGCGACACGGCGGATGCGCTTGCTCATGCGCCCGACATAAAGCGCCGATACGGGAAACACGAGAACGACGATCAGCGACAGCCGCCAGTCCTGATAGAACATGACCGCGATCAGCGAAGCGAGTTCGAGTCCGCCGCGAAAGGAATTGAGCAAACATTCATTGACCGCCATGCGCATGATGGCGACATCGTTGGTGACGCGCGAAACAAGGGTGCCGGAAGCGTTATCGTGGAAGAAAGCGAGATCGGCGCCCAGCAGATGGGCGCACATCTGCTGCTGCACGGTCGAGACGATGCGCTGCCCGACACGGTTAAGCGCCAGCGTGTGCAGCGCGACCATCAGGCCGCGCACGACGAAAATGCAGACGATGAAGACCGAAATCTCGGCCATATAGGGCACGCCGCGCAACTGCGTCATGCCGTCGACGACCAGCTGCATGGTATGCGCGAAAACCCCGCGCATGGCGGCCGCGACACCCATAAAGAGCATGGCGGCGATGAAAGTTTTCCGGTGCGGGCGCAGATAGGCCTTAACCAGCCGCTTCATCAAAGGCCATGTGCCGCTCTGCGTTTTACCGCGTTGCAGCATCGAAAGATTGGAGGAAGGCGGATTTTGCAGGGTCACGGGGACGATTTTCTAAAGAAATGTTAAACAGTCGGCCCTATCATAAGGCCTGCGAGATAATTGAAAAGCCTATCTTTTGAGGTTCCCGATGAACCAGATAACGCCGCCTATCCGTCCGCCCGCCCCCCATCGGCGCCGGAAAATCGGCCTTGCGCTGAGCAGCGGCATGGCCAGAGGCTGGGCGCATATCGGGGCCATTCGCGCGCTCAATAAACTCGGGTTCGAATTCGACGTCATCACCGGCTGCTCGGTCGGCGCGCTCGCGGGCGGGTGTTATCTCGCGGGGCGACTCGATTCCCTCGAGGAATGGGCCAAATCGCTCAACAAGCGGAAAATTCTCAGTTATATGGATATGCGCCTGCGCTCGGGCGGCCTCATCGGCGGCGGCAAGCTGGTCGATGAGATGCGCAAATATATGGGCAATGCGAAAATCGAGGATTTCCCCATTCCCTTTGCCGCGATGACCACCGATCTCGTCACCGGTCACGAAATCTGGCTACAGACCGGCGATCTGGTCGAAGCGCTGCGGGCCTCGTTTTCCCTGCCCGGTATTTTCCCGCCGGTGAAAATCAACAACCGCTGGCTGGCCGATGGCGCGATGGTCAGCCCCCTGCCCGTCGCCGCCTGCCGCGCCATGGGCGCCGACATGGTGATCGCCATCAATCTGAACGCCGACATGATCGGCAAATCGCGGCGCAAGGATTCCAACATCGCCACCGCCGCCGGTTTCGACATGATGGATATGCTGAAGGAAACCGGGCAGGAAGAAAAAATCGGCTTGATGGACAGTTTGACGCGCCGCGTCTTCCGCCGCGATTATGACGGGCCCAGCGTATTCGGCGTGATGACCTCTTCGCTCAACATCATGCAGGATCGCATCACAAGGTCGCGTCTGGCGGGCGATCCGCCCGACGTCCATATCGCCCCGCGCCTCGGCCATTTCGGCTTGCTGGAATTCGACCGCGCCGAGGAAGCCATCAGGGAAGGCGAAGCCGCCGTGATGCGCAAGCAGCCCGAACTCGCCGATGCCATGCAGATTTTGAGTCAAACTCACAATATCGTCGGCGAGAACGAACCGATCTAAAACACCGGCTTTACATTTTTTCCGCGGCGGCTAACTTCGGGGCATGAGCAACGCCGCCACCATCATCGCCGATCTTGCCGCGGGCAACCGCCGCTTTCTGGACGGGCAATCCCTGACCCGTTCGCAGGATTCTCTGGAAAAACTGAAGACTTACGCGAGGGTCGGGCAGACGCCCAAGGCCGTCATTCTGTGCTGTTCGGATTCGCGCGCGCCGGTCGAGATGATTTTCGATCAGGATATCGGCGATCTGTTCGTCATTCGCGTTGCGGGCAATATCATCGCGCCTTCGCTGGTCGGCAGCGTGGAATTCGCCGCCGAGACTTTCGGCACGCGGCTCGTCCTCGTCATGGGGCATAGCCAGTGCGGGGCGGTCGGCGCGACGCTCGACCATATCGAGCATGCCGAAATCCCGCGCTCGGAAAATATTCACGACATCGTCAGCCGCATCAAGCCGCACATTTTCGCCATCGCGGCGATAAAGGATATTCCGCGCGGCGAGAAGATGAACCGCGCGGTCGAGGCCAATGTGCGCGCGTCCGTCGGGCAATTGGCGCATGCCAGCCGCATGATCGAATCCCTGACCATGCAGGGAAAAATAGAAATCCGGGGCGCTGTTCTCGATCTTTCAACCGGCCGGGTCGTCTTCCTCGATCCTTGAGGCCGAGACCCGGCCGATGAAACCTGCCGATTTAGGGGTTGATAGACGCAAGGCTCCGGGCGGCGGCGCGCGTGGCGGCACGGGCAGCCGGATTTTCACGGCGGCCTGCGAACCAGATTTCGTCGGCCGCGACGTTCGCCTTCAGCTTCTCGATGCCTGTAGCGCTTAAATCCAAAGTCGAGCCCCATGTACGTCCATGTTCATCGCAGGGTTCGCCTGCGCCGGAGGCCAGCGCATGCAGATCGTTGCCGCGCACGGCGATGGCATGCTGCAAGACCTTGAACTGCTCCGCGGAGAAGGGGATGCGAACATCTACTGCGGGCACGGCAGGAGACCCGGCATGTTCGGCATTATAGCGCGGCGCATGAGGACGACTTTCACGACGCAGGGTAAGAATTTCGCTGCCGGTGTGATATTGCAACGTGAGGGGAGTCATGACATCTCCCCCGATAACACCGGTTTTATGTGAATTTTCCTGAGTTGGATAATGAATGGTGTTGACGGTATGTAATGTAAAGCGGTCCATATATCTGTCTCCCGATTGGTTGAAAAACTTAGGCGCAGCTTAGACAGCGCAGGGCAAGATTCGATAGCCCCCAGTCTCGCGCCGCACCATTTGCCCAAAACCGCCCGAAACGCTTTCTAACCCTTTGAATTCAGGCGGAAACCGCAGATCACCTTTTTATTAAGCAAAAGCGTGCTATATATAAAGCGTCGGCTTGCCGACTATGGCGATAAACGCTTTGTGGAATAGACGCTACGGACCCGGGGGCGGTACCCGGCGCCTCCACCACAATGACCGGTACTGCGGGTCATTCTTTGGGGGCGAAACAGGATCGACGTGCGTAGTAAAGACAGAGTTTTTGCCGGGCATGATACCGCCCTTATCGGGTCACTTTTATAAATGCCAACGACAATGTTGACATGAGCAATGTTGCTATCGCTGCTTAATATCCGCTTGCGGAAGTAGAGTAGTTAGCACTTGATCGCGGTCCGGGGGGTACCGGGCAACAGAAACCCCCCAATCTTTAGAGACTAGAGATAAGAGCGAGAAGAAGACGAGAAAGCAGGCATGCTTTTGCTCTTGGCTTTTAACTGTGCGCCCTCTAGTTTCAATCTGATGCCGGGACACGAAGTAGAGTTTTTCTCTCCTTCTTCCTCTAACCCCTAGCCCCTAATCCTATGTCCGAAGACCTCCTGCGTTACGACCTGATGATCGAAGCCGCGCTGCGCGATGTCGTGCGCGAGACGATGGAAACCGTCGGCCGCGACGGGTTGCCCGGCGATCACCATTTCTACATCACCTTTCTAACCAAATTCCCCGGCGTCAAGGTTCCGGATTACCTGCGCAAGCAGTATCCAGACGAAATGACCATCGTCCTGCAATATCAGTTCTTCGGGCTGAAACTGGAAGACGACTGCATTCATGTCACGCTGAGCTTCAACAATGTGAAAGAAAGCCTGGTCGTTCCCATCGATTCCATCACCACTTTCGCCGATCCCTCGGTCAATTTCGCGCTGCAGTTCCAGAATAGCGGCGATGACGGCGACGACGGCGAAAGCGACGGCCCCGACAGCCCCGACAGCGGCGGTTCGAGCGACAAGGAAAAAGAAGAAAAACGCGGCGAAGTCATCAGCCTCGACAAGTTCCGCAAGAAGTGATCTGACCCGTTTTACGGCTGGCGTTTGCTGCCGCGCGGTTTGATCTTTATCGACGGCAAAGGCGCCTTGGGGTGAAGAAACAAGGCGCTGTGATTGAGACTTGAAGCGTCGCGCGCGCCGGTGCCCAATGTCTCCTCCTCGATGATCTGCCTGAGATCGGCATTGAGAGTAGAGACCGGATTGATTTTGTCGGGATCAATGGGTTCCAGCTTGCCGAACCGCGGACGATCGGCTTCATGCGCGCCGTTGCGTATCGATTCAATCAGCTCGCCATAATAATTTCCCAAAATGCGCCGCATCACATACGGAACGCTGCCGACAGTCTTGATCCCCGGCACGCCTTTTTCGTGACAGGCCCGGTCAATGGCAGAATTAAAATAATATTCGTCCAGAGAGCGTGGGATTTTTTCAAGCACTTCGTACAAGACCTGTACCAGTTCCCGATCATTTTCGTTGGCGAAGAGGCCAATGCGCGGACACAACCCCCACCTGTCGATCAGACCGGCAACGGAGGCGCTATCGGCGGAAAGACCGGTTTCCTGGCAGAGGATTTTTACAATTTCCTCTCTTGTGCGCGCCGACGCATCCAGCCCGTCGGCTTTCTGGCCGACCCGCTTCATCAACGCGATCATGCCGTCGCTGACGCCCCGCCCAATGGTCGCCGTTGGCGCGAAGAAGGTATAAAGCTGAAGGCTGTTGAATTTGTCCGGCGCCGGAATCTGATTCAGGCGACGCCTGTTGAGCAATTCGTTATAAGCCCTGCGTATCTCGGGCATCGGCGACGATTCCAGATTACGATAGCCTCGCCAGTTAAACCCATTATGCAGATAAAAATAAGGCCCATCTTGGAAAGAATGGCGGCTATAATAAACGCTCGCCCCGGAAAAGCCGGGACGATCTTCATAGGCAAACATCTGATCGCTCCGATACGAACCTTTGTTGCTGCGATCGAAAACGACCAGCGGCACAGCCGAGAAAGCCGCGATATATTGGGGGAGCGGATAGGGAAGATCATCCGCCTCAAATTGCAGCATGCCGTCGAAAAAAGCCGGTATATATTCCGCCTTGCCTCCCTGGGGCTGAAAACCGGGCGGCAGCCGCCGCAGCCGGTCTTCGACATCGGCGAACGCGCTTTCCACTATGTTCCGAAGAACGTTATTCATTATCAAACAGGTCCGGTTAAATTTGCTTTTGCATGACGGGACTATACAAAACCGGCGCAATCGCCTCAATAAGCCCTCACAGCTTTTATTTTCATAGCGTAAAATAAGGGCAAAATAGCTTGGCCAACCCTTATTTTTCTTTGTATTAGTTCCTTACCCGAGGCGAAAAAGACGAAAAACGCGGCGAAGTCATCAACCTCGACAAGTTCCGCAAGAAGTGATTTAAGCAGCAGCCGGTCTGCGCTGGCGGCCATTAGTCCCCTTCGTCTAGAGGCCTAGGACACCACCCTCTCACGGTGAGAACACGGGTTCAAATCCCGTAGGGGACGCCAACGATTTCAATGAGTTAGAAAGATATATCGCCCAAAATTAGGCTTCATGGCTAATATTTGGCTAATATACAGCCTGAAACAACCTGAAACAGCCCCCTATTTTCTGATTCGTGGGCGAAGCTCCGAAATGGATCAAAACGGGTGCCAATGGGTGCCACCCCACACCTTGCGAAGCCTGCAACGGACATGAAGGTTTGGATCAATGCTCGATGTAATCATAGCGCTGTGTTTTCCATCGGTTTGAACTACCAAGGATTCCTTAATAGTTGCCGCCGTGTTTGTTCCCCAGCCCTTGCAAAGATTCCCTCATGCAACATTTTCATGCTGTCACGGGTTGATGGGCAGCGCCCTCGCCAGTCGTGATGATGCCCCGCCCCTTCGGTGGGGTGACAGCACATTACTGGCAGCGTGTGACAAAACACAAAGTGTGTGACAAACGCGGGGTGTGTGACAACGTCACACGACCCACACCTTGCGAAGCCTGAAACGGCTCGGCCTTCCTGCCCCAAGCAGAAAAACGGGCATTCCTTGCTTGGCAAGCATCACCGCCATTGCCAGTGCGGAGCAGGAGTCGGTGGCATTCTTCTCGACAAAATCAGGGGTGTTTCGTGTAACCATTAGGAATTTCCTTTGCGTAAGGGGATTGCAGAAAACGAAGGACAGCCCGCACCGCGCCAACGGTTAGCGGGCGTTTTCGTTTCAGGTGGATAGTTGGGCTGGTTTTTGGCTTAGGCTGGCGAGCCAGCGCTCAGCTTCGGTGCGCATCACGCCGGTACGTCGGCCACGCTTAATTATCGAAAGACGTTTTTCCTGTATTTCTCTGTAAAATGCAGTCCGAGAAATTGCATAGCGTTGGCAAAACTCACTTACGGGATATACTTCTCTTTCCATGTTCTCCCCCTGTTGTTTTGCAGGACATCCCTGCGTTCAGTGGGATAATCAGGGATTCAATACGGCGCTTAAACCGAAATAATATCGACCGTAACGAGAAAAGGCGGTAAATATTATTTAGTCTTATTTGCCGTATCATCGGCAACGCCAAACAGACCCGACATGCCAGAAGTCAATGATGGGGCGTTTGCAAATAAGCTAAAGTCTGATTCATCATGAAGCAGGGAAAGTTTTGCAAGGGGAGACATGCCTTTCAAAGTTTTTCGATAGCGTGTTTCAATCGTTACTGCTGCTAGTTTTTTATATGCGGGGTTATTTTTATGCAGCCATTTGCTCGCTGACATTGGGCTAGCTTTACTTCTTTTCATTACCGACTGAACATCACGGATAAGCGTAAAAGCTTTATTGTATTCCCATTTCTTGGGTTTACCTGGACGGTTGCCCAATTGCAATCCCGGCACTACCTGTGCTGCAAAATACATAAGCATTATCAAATCATCTAAAGGATCAGACTTAGTAATATCAAATCCATAAGCAGCATATAGATCGGGAAGTTTTTTCCTCGCGTGATTAAGCCAATACTCAAATGGATCGACTCCATCTCCCGAATCTTTTTGAGGGAAAGGTATTGGCTCCCCTAATGCTTTCTTCCATTCCTTGCTTTTCCACTTTTTCAGTAGCGTGGGGTATTTTGGTGTTTTTTTCTGTTGTGTCATCCGCCCTCCGCAAGGCATCCGCAGAATAAAAGGCGCGGCGGTCTTGTGCGGAACAAGATTTTCGGGGATCAGCCTAGCCGTGCCAATAAAGACTATAATGCGTTCCGCAACAGGGGCAACTACCGAGGAATCCTTGGCAGTTCCTCCTCGTCGCTATTGCCATATCGGACGGGTCTGCCAGTCATCAGGGAAGCCCATTTCTTTTAGCCACTCCACATGGTTGATGAGCAAAGCCTTCAACTTGCCGCGCCAATGATGATTGGGCGACACACAGTCCATCAGGTGCAACAGGATCGTGAGCGTATTATAAAGCTTGTGTGCTGAAACAAACTCTCCGACCAATGGTTTGGGCTTACTTATTGGGGCTTCGGGAGGCACACGGCTAAAATCCCTATCCCACAGGCGTGAATGATGGGCGCATACGTTCCGCACGACAGACAGGTGATGCAACCACGATGCAAAAACAGACTCGTTGAGGCCGTACACGTTGGCAATCAATGATCGCGTGTGCATCGGCTTGAGATTAGCATACCACCGGGATAGAAGCCCCAGAGACATAACTTCGCACACAGCCCACACGGGCGGCAAATCTTCGGCATAGGTGGCCGTTAGATGTTGGATAAATACCTCGTCCGCGCGTTCCACCTCTTTGCGTAAATCGTCGAGATTTTTTTGCCAATGGAAATGCCTGACGGAAAGGCGTGAATCAAGGTGGGCGTGAGCGCCGTGCATATGACCAAGGCGATACGCCCACTGCGCTCTTGCAGAAACTTCGACACGTTCGATAGCATCTAAAAGCAGAAGCCGCAGCTCGCGATCAAAAACGTACAGATTCACAACATCTTCGAATCTTGCGCCTTCTCTAAACCGATGCCCGGCATGATCGCTCTCGAATGGCAGCCAGTAAGCGCCTAAGCGGTAATAATTGATGTGCTGGAGATAAATCTTTGCCGCTTCTTCGTCAGCAATCAGCATGCCGCGTTCGCGCAGCTTCCTGATTTGTTCGGCGTATGTTGTCGCTGGTTTGAGATAGGGGCGTTTCGTCATAACGCACACCCCAGAAAAAAGTGACCCGCCGGTTTGAGGATACGCTTTCGCGCATAGCCTTGGCGGGTTCTATTGATGCCGATTATAAGCATATCGATCCTAACAGCAAGTTAAAATTTCTCCCGCACTCACACAGGGCGGTGGAAAGGGTGACTCTCTTTGCCTTGATTCTCAAGCACTTATTTCTTACCTGTTAAAGCCGTCACATTGCTCTTTTCCGCAATCCCCAGCGTCGGGAAATTTTGCCGGATAGTGTCGGCAACATAAGACGGCGACAGGTGGGCATAATGCTTTTCCGTCATGCGCGTATCAGCATGGCCTAACTGCTTGGCGATAACGGGCATCGGGACGCCTTTCATAGCCAACATGCTGCCGTGCGTATGGCGCAGGACGTGAAAGGAGATTGCGGGTTTAATCTTGGCGCGGCGGCAAGCCTCGATAAGCGGTCTTTTCTGGTGAGATGTTTTCCATTCCTCGCTGTCTTCGCGGGTAAAGATAAACCCAGCCCCCTGTTTATTGGCCGTGATTGTTTCAAAGAATGTCTTGCCTTCATTCGTCAAAACGACATGGCGGGCTTTGCCGCTTTTGCTCATGCGTACCGTCACGGTTCCCGCGTCGGGGTTAAAGTCGTTCTTTATCAAGGCGCACAATTCCCCATACCGGCATCCGGTCAGCAATGCGCCTTTGACAATAAGACGGAAATCATCCGGGCAGGTATTCACAAGGCGGGTGCATTCGGCCTCGGTCAGGTAACGCACCACTGGAGCGTCAACATTGCGAAACGGCTTTACCTTGCGCCACGCCGTATCGCTTGCCACTTTGCCCTCTTTCCATGCGTAATTCAGCGCAGCCTTTAGAACGGTCAGAATACGGTTGGCGGTGGCGCGGCGTCGGCGCACGGCATCGGCGTCATCGGTGGCATGGGTGCGGGTATTGCGTTTTTCGGCACTCTTGCCCGTGCGCAGCATTGCCGCACTGGTCGCAATATCATGGTGCCAATTCGCTATTTTTTTCGTGTTGAGGCGGGCAAGCTGAATTTTACCCAAAGTCGGCTTGATATGCGTTTCTATGGTGGATGTGGTGAAGGCAACGCCCTTGCCCTCCACGCTGTAATATTTCAGGTAGTCCCGAAGGGCATCCTCTACCGTATAGGTGCCGTCAAACACCTCTTCCTCGCCGGAGTCCTTCCGCTTCTCCTCCTCAAACCATTTACGCGCCGCCCTCTGCGCTTGGTCAAAACTAAGCGCAGTCTTGCCGTCCGCATCCTGTGCATCGTCGGCAACGCCCAGGCGCACTTCCTTGTATTGCCGCGCCTCTGTAAATCGCCGCCCAACCCAAGCCCCGCCTTTGGGGGCTTTGCGATAGCCAAGATGCAACCCGCTCTCCAGCAGCCGCCAATGCGGTTCTGAGCGCGTAGGGAGCTTCTTTCGAGCCTCCCTATCCTTCAGATTTTTTTCCTTCAGTTGCCGTCCCATTTTCGCCCCCATAAGCCGTGGCTAATATTTGGCTAATATACAGTGAGGGTCAGTCAGGTTCAAGCTGGTTCGTGGAATGCCTTCTATTATTGATTATTATTGATTATATTTAGTTTTGAAATCTGTGGGGGTCAGCCGGATACGCCTAAACCATCCCTCTCACGGTGAGAACACGGGTTCAAATCCCGTAGGGGACGCCAACACGGTATGAAACTGGGCACTTCGCCAGCGACAATGTTTCCGCCGTTTGCCACAAGAGCCACCAAAGACGAATTTGCGCCGGAAATGACCATTTCCCGCCCCTTCACCCGTATTTCGCTCAAGACCGCCTTGAGATAGGCGCGGGAATAGGCTGTGGAAGCCGTCAGGCGGTCACGCAGGACGCGCGTTACCGCTTCAAGCCGCTTTGGGGTGATAACGCCCAAGGGCATTTGTTGCTTGCGCTTAAGCCCTGCCAGTTCAAGCAAGATGGATTGTTTTTTCGCGCTATGTTGCCGCGCCCTGTCGCTGATAAAGTCACGCTCAACAATGCCCTGCTCGATAGCGTCCAAAAGGCGATTTTGGGCTTGCTCGACCTCTTTTAATTCCGCTTCCAGTTGTTTAAGGCGCGGTTTTTCCTCGCCGCCTTTCTTGGCAAGTTCACGGCTCAAGGTTTTAACAATTTCCGCGATATGCTCCGGCGTACAGACTTTTTGCCGGAAAGCGTCCAGAACCAAGCCATCCAGTTTATCGGCGGGGATGTTGCCAGACGGACAGGCGGTGTTGCCCTTGCTCATCCGCGCCGTGCATTTGTAATAGCGATAACGCCCACCTTTGCCCGTCACGATAATCATGCTGGTGCCGCAGCATCCGCACTTCAAAAGTCCTGTTAAAAGCGTGGGTGAAGTCTCGCGGCGCGGGGCGCACATTTTGGGCGTGTTCGCTGCGCGTAATCTTGTCGCGGCATCGAATAAATCCTGCTCGACAATCACAGGAACAGGGACTTTGACCCATTCCGCCTCGTCTTTGATTTTCCGCGTTTTCGAGTCCAGCTTGTTGAACACATGAAGGCCGCAATAAGTTGTGCTGGATAAAACCTCGTAAACCTTCTGAACGCGCCATTTCTTGCCGCGCATGTAAATGCCGCGTTGATTGAGCGTTGACGCGATTTCTTTCATGCCGATGCGCGGCGCATTTTCGCCGTGGACATAAAGGGTAAAAATCTTTCGCACAATCTCGGCTTCGGCTGGATTTATCGCCAGACGCTTCTTGATGCGCCCTCGCGTGCCTGTTTGTCCGGCATCGACGGTTTTATAACCGAACGGCGCATTTGAACCGTTGAAATATCCTTGCCGTGCATTCTCATTCATCCCGCGCAAGGTATGCTTGGCGATTTCCTTGCTCTGATATTCGTCAAACAGCATGAAAATTTGCCGTTGCATCTCGCCGGATGGGTCATTGCCTGTCTGTTGCGTGATGGAGACAAGTTCAACGCCGGATTTTTTCAGCGTCTTTTGATACATCGCCCCCATGACCAAATCGCGGAAGAAACGCGAAAGGCTATGAACGACGACCGCCTGAAACGGCGCGGGGTTAAGGCTGGCTTCACTCATCATCCGTTGAAGTTCCGGCCTCTTATCGTCCGTAGCCGTTGCGCCATGTTCCACAAATTCTTGAACGACGACATGACCGTTACGCTCCGCCCACGAGCGCATTTGTCGCAGTTGGTCGGGAATGGAAAGCCCGTTTTCCTCCTGCCTATCCGTAGAGACACGCGCATAAAGGGCAATCAGCATTGTTCCTCACTTTTGGCTTCCGATTCCTGAATTTCTTTCAGAATCTCCGCCATGTGAGCCAATAATAACTGAATCTCGGCGGGGCGCATCCCTTTTCCGCTTTCGTCCTGAAAAACGAGCTTCAACAAGAGTTCTTCTTCACTCATGATTGAACCTCATTTCATCAACACGCCACGCCACCTCATCTTGCCAATCAAGGCTGGAATGAAAACGGGCAACGCCCGATCGCAGATAACGCATCGCCGTTTCGAGAGAAATATCCGCCGCATCCTGTTTCAGGCATTGTATGGCGGCGATGCGTTTCAAATACCCATACATGCTCAGATAGTAACGATGCAGCCGCTCATCAAAAACGATGTTTGGGTTGTATGTGCGAACCTCATCAGAGGACGGCATGAGAGAAACGCGCTCAAGATAATCTTGCCACAAGGGATGCAAAGGCCAGCGCGACTTGTTGCTGTCCTCCGATGGCAGACACAGGCGTGTGTGTTCTGTTGCAAGACCGCGCAGCAAGTTCCCTTGAATGTCGGTTAAATCCTTGACCGTGTGCAGCCCTACGGTTTTCAAATAATCTCTACGGGCTTGCCATTCAATGCGCCAAACATCGTCAACAATTCCGTCCCATAAAGAATAGAACCAAATTTTATCGACGCTTTTTTCCTTAATCTCATCGCTTTTGTTATAGACGCGCAGCATTTTATCGCCGGAGCCAAAAGAAAAAGTTTGTGTCTTGCGATTTTTCCGGCGTTGATTGTCCTTCTCGGCTTGCGAAACAAAACTTTCCAAATCAAAATCGACGCAGGGCAGCAGATAATCAAAGGCAATATCGACGCGCGAAATGACTTCCGGCTTGTACGGGTTCAAACCGACAGACCGCGCCCACGCCAAGAAACGGTTATGAAGATTTTGAAAGCCGCCATGCCACAAGGCTTCGCATTTGAACTTTACAAAAAAATTGGGCTGGACAAATTCGCCAAACGAAACCTCAAAAGCATCATTTTCCATGAAAAACGAAAAGCCCGTGTTTGTGCCGTGGCAGGAAAGCAGAAATTCTTCACAGCCCAAAGAAATGACCTTGTTTTGCCGCCGTTTCTTGAGCCGCAGAGCTTCTTTGTCAGCCGCCAACGCCACAAAATTCAAGCCCTCGCCGCTTGGCGCAGCAAGATAATAGGACACTTCCAGCGTGTCGATGCCTTGAAGGAGATGGGTGAAACTCACGAGAACCTCTATTTTGTGGTACGCATCGTAACACAAAATAGGGGAACACGAAATACCCCTATCGGGGTTTTTTGAAAAATTATGCCTTCGCAATCTTGGGAGAGCGAACATCGGGTATTTCTCCGCGCACAGCCTTCCAGAAATCTTGTGCGCGACGAAGCATAATGTACCCTATAGAACGCCCTGACATCCTGCCTTCCTTCGGCGCAATATCGCGGATGCTGATACCGAGAATTTTCTCGTAATTTTTAATGGTAGCGCGGCTATGAATAAGCATCATCGGCGCCCAGCCAAGGCGCACACAAAGGAAAAGCATCCCTATGGCGCTTTCTAATTGAGTGCTGTCGCCGCTAAAATCTTTGATAGCTTTGTTGATAATCGGCAACAGGTCTTTATCGGTCAGGAATTTTTCCGCAGCCATTGGATAAACCTTTAAGGTTGCATTTGTGGTATATAAGATACCCCTTAAAGGTTAAAAAAGAAAGGGCGTTTTTCGCCCCCTGTATCCTTGTCCCCCCGTGTTACTCAATCGGGGGGACTTTCCGCCTTCTTACCCCTCGCTTGCGCCGTCCGCCGTCACGTCGCGCTGCGCGCGCCGGAGGCCGGACGGCGCAGCCCCAAAAATGAAGAAAGCCGGACAGAGCCAGCGTCAACAGCGTTCCGTCAAGGGCGTGGATAAAAAGCCTTTTGCTTTCGCTTCGCGTAGCTGTGGGGGCAGACTACGCAAAAGCAAAAGCCTTTTTACCCACCCCCACCCAACCGCCGGAGCAAGCGTCAGGCTTTTTTCGTGTTGGCTGCAATCTGGCGCAACGAATCTATAATCTCAGCATTCTGTTTTTGCAGTTCCCGAATCCGCCGATGATAATTGAGAGCCATGCAAGCCGCCGCCGCGACAAAACACATGAGCATGATGTTTGTAAGCACAGGCGCGGCAAGAAACGCAGACAGATAAGGCATTGGCAGCACTCCCCAGTTTGAGAAAGCAACCGACCAGAAGACAACCCTCTGGTGGTCGGGGAGTTTACAAACCTACTACAAGAGAGGTCGCACAAGTCTTTAGCCTTTCGGCCTGAACATGCACCTGCGCCTCCCCGACCATATGCCGAGGAGTGCTTTATGCGGTTGCACAAAAACCGCTTGTAGTAAGGGTTGTAACGCCCCGAGGCGGGATTTACCGCCTACGCCAATACATTGACCCGAAAGAACGCCAAAGGCAACCGATAAAAGCCCGTCTTAGTGCCGTTTGGCTTGGCGGGGGGTTAGTAATAATCTTCCCGCCATTTCAAATTGGCGGGATTAACGAACGAGGGAATAGCTATCCGTTTTGGTAGTGGGGCATAATTCCTGCTGGCAAGCATAGCGTCGGAGTAATAAATCACGCCCGATGGAGAAATTCTAAGATTTCCAGAGTCATACAATCTGTGAATATCTACACGGAGGCAAAAGCCATTATTTGGGTCGTCGGCTCCACCGTGTTTAACGGGAACGATATGTGCGGCTTCCAAAACGTCAGAAATAATATCCCCCGTCAAACAGCACTTTTGAGAGTATGCCTTGAAAATCTTGTTTCTGAATTTGGATTGTCCCGAGCGCACCAAAACGGTTGAGGCGGTTCTTTGTCTTTCGACAATCGACGGAAGCGGAGAATGTCTTATTTCCTCAACGGCTCTCACCGCGCTTGATGTGTTTCCAAAGATAGAATGGTCTATGGGGGCGGTAACGGCATCCACATCAAACAATTCATCGAGATAGAATTTCCAGTCGTCTTTTAAACCAGTTTTTTCAAATCGGAGAATGCCAAAATTTGATAGAAAAAGGAGAAATTCTTGTGCAAGACGCTTGTCGTTATCCATAGGCGCACAATTTGGCCAACCCGAAACATCAAGCCTGTCATTCCGATAAAGAAAGACATGTCGCGCAATCTCTGCTGCTGTCGCTTTAATCCCAGCGAGAGGAATGACAACTTTGACCAACTCACGATTGTTAAGAAAGGCTGATGACGCGCCGCCATGCTGACGCCCAAGTTCTTCAATAATTTCCAGTATCAGTTTGAATGGTCTGATTTCTAAATTAGCCGCCCGCCATTTTGCGATTTCTTGCTGCTTGTAAGTCCAAGGATTGGGCAACACGGTCTGCTGAATCATGACCGCAACAAATTCACCTTTAGTAACTTGCCCTTTTGCTACTTGCTGTCCGAAAGGAGTGAGATGAATTCTCCCTTCGTCTGGAGCAAGTAGGCCAGTTCCCCGCCAATACTGCCCTGAGTTTCTAAAAAGATTTCGCGCCTCATCTCGCGCCAAAGTAACGCTCGATTGGGTTTCTTCCTGCACAACAGCAAGCGCGTTTTTCAGTTCAGGGGAACTAAAAGCGTTTCCTTCAAAAAGATTAAGTGCTCGCAACACCCCAAGAAACACAGGAACTTGTAACAGCCCTTCGCTTGGCTGAACGCTCAACCATCTCCATTTATATGTATCAAATGGTTTTTGAGGCGTGCCGATCATGCGGCTTTTCTCTTCTTCAGTTTAACCGAGGCATTGGCTTTGGCGAGCATAAGTCCAATCGCTTTTCCGAGCAGAGGCGGGACGGCATTAGCAATTTGACGATATGCCGTGGTTTTTGCGCCAGAGAATACAAAGTCATCAGGAAAAGATTGAACTGCCGCCAACTCGCGTGCAGTCATACGCCTACGATTGTTGGGATGATGAAGAACAACTACGCCGCCGCGCTCATCTCCCCGACCCGTCACAGTTGGTGCTGGGCGATTGGGGTCAATGTACCTATGCCCCAAGTGACCATTAAATCGTAATTTATATTGGGAGCATTGGTGATTGGGAATCTCGCCATCATCAGTCGGTTCAGGAAAGTGAGCGAGGGCTTCTCCAACAGTAATCCACGGTTTCAGTTTTAACTTAAAAGCTATGGCTGGGTCGGCGTGTGTCTGTATCGGAAGAATGTCTGACACATTTGCAATATCTTCTCTTATCCCAATGATTAGGAGCCTCATGCGTGACTGGGGCACGCCATAGTCTGCCGCATTAACAACGTGGTGGTGAACTCGGTACCCAGCTTGTGCAAAATTGTGTTTGATTTCTTCAAGGGCTTTCCCTTTGCCGAGGGATAGAAGCCCCTTAACATTTTCCCCAACAAAAAAACGGGGTTGTTTTTCACGGACAATCCGTACCATTTGCCTGTACAGTTGGTTCCTTGGGTCGCCTAGCGTTCGTCCCATGTTAGCCATAGAAAATCCTTGGCAGGGAAATCCACCGACAACAGCATCACAGTCGGGAATGCTGGACAGTTTAACTTTACATATATCTTGGTTGTTGATGTGGTCACCAATGTTCGCTTTATAGGTATCTATGGCGGCATCAAAAATATCATTTGCCCAGACAATATCATGCCCCGCCCATTGCAACCCAAGGTCAAGCCCCCCAGCACCGGAGAAAAGTGATACGATTTTCATTAAGCCGCCTCTTTCATGGACTGGTTTTGGGAGCCAAGCTGCAATCCCAAGTGATAGGCAAAAAGAACGGGAACCGCATTTCCAACTTGTCGATAACAAGAATTCATTTTGCCAACAAACTCGAAATCTAGGGGGAATGTTTGTATCGTTGCAGACTCACGAATGGACATCCTTCTATGATTATTGGGGTGTTGTATTGCACATACGCCGCCCTTGCCATTGCCCCGCGCAAGAATAGTTGGAGATGGTTTTTCTGCGTCCGTCCACCGATGCCCTGTAAAATTTCTGTTGGTTACCTTGTATTGTGAACAAACATGGTTAGGCAGAGAATGCTTTTCATCAGGTTCTGGAATCTTAGCGAGGGCTTTGCCGATTTGTGACCATGCCTTTAGACCCATTTTTTTTGCTTTACTGGGATTGGTATGGGTTTCGACAGGAAAACAAAAATCTGCTGTTTCAGGCAAATCATTACGGGTTCCCGCGATAACAACCCTCCACCTGCTTTGTGGGACGCCAAAATTTGCGACATTAAAAAGTTTCTTTTTTACGCGATACCCTGCCGCCGCAAAATCCTTCTCGATTTTTTCGATTGCACGCCCGTTTGCAAGGCTAAGTATTCCGCGCACATTTTCTGCAAGAAAATACTTCGGTTTCTTGTCTGTGATTATCCGTTTGAATTCTAGGTAAAGGCGATTGCGTTTATCTTTTTCAAATCGCAACAGGTTGGCTTGAGAAAAACCTTGGCAGGGGAAACCGCCAACAACAACATCGCAGGAGGGAATTTGAGAAGAAGGAATATCCTCTATGCTTCCAAGAATTATATGATTCCCGATATTCTTTTTGTAAGTCGCAACAGCGTCAGCATCAAAATCATTCGCCCACACAACTTCGTGTCCCGCCTGAATGAGGCCAAGGTCTAATCCCCCAGCGCCGGAAAAAAGAGAAACTATCTTCATTCGGTGCGCCTTTCCTCGATTAGAACAAAATGAGAACATTTGGGTTTCTATGACGAACCCGCGTGTTCGGGCAAGAGAGAATCTTGGATAAAGAATTGATTAAGGACGATTAACATCTAGTTAACGATTGTGTGCCGATTCTGCAACGAGTAATGTGCTATCGGCGAGGGCGGCGGTGGCATCGTTACATCGGACGACGCAATCCCAAAACCTGCTCAAAACACCAACTTCATAGTTGCACTCGGTAGTTTGCCTGATTTTATCAAAGGACTTCACCAATTCGTCCTTATAGACCAGTGCCCAGATTTATCCTGTGTGGCACGCCAGATTTCTTATGTGAACTTTCCAGAGCATTACTCACGCTTTCTCAGGTAAAGTGCGCGGCATGAACGACCCGAAGCCCACGGAAAAAAACCGTCTCTCCGATCTGCTCGCGAATTACGCGGCGGCGGCGCCAAATGACCGCGTATCGCTGGAGGATATCGTCCGGCTTCTTGAAAACCGCTCACTAGGTGCGTTGCTGCTCCTTTTCGCCTTGCCCATGGCATTGCCCGTGCCCACCCCCGGCCTTTCGGCGATTTTCGGCGTACCGCTTATTTTTATTTCGGCGCAGCTCATCATGGGGAATCGTCAAGTCTGGTTTCCCGCATGGCTTGCGCGCAAAACCATTTCCCGCGCCCAATTCGCAGCCATCGTGAGGCGCGTCGTCCCCATCCTGAAGCGCCTTGAGCTGATCCTCAAACCGCGCGCCGTGTGGTTATGTGGAAAATGGGCAGTCGTTCCGATAGGCATCGCCTGCACTATCATGGCAGCGATGATTGCGCTTCCTGTTCCTTTTGGAAATGTCGTTCCCGGCGTTGCCGTTTCCTTATTCGCGCTGGGGCTTATTCAGCATGACGGGTTGGCTGTCGCCCTTGGCTTTTTAGTGTCGGTTCTTGCCGTGGTCATTGTTTGGGCGGCAATACTCGGCGCTCATGCCGTTATCCAGTCATCGTGGCCGTTCTGAAAGAGCGCGCCTCCAACAAAAACGACACGCACACGATCGTGTGAACGGAAGCTCGACACCGCTTCAAACAAAGAGCCCGAAGATTCTCGCAGTTAATTATTCATTCACGATCGCAAAGTAATGATCGACGCTTACTCTCGAATCTCCATGAGGATAGCGATGGATAAAACATTCAAGAACCGCCTGCTTCTGACCTGCGCCCTGCTGGGAATGGGCATGCCTCTGGCGTCCAACGCATCTCCTCCCGTATCGAATACATACTCGGCGACGAGCACAACGGAAGTGCGGCCTTACGCGGGGCTCTCCTGGACATTTGGCGAAGGCTATGCGCCCTCTCTGGTCGCGGGCGTGGCGACGGCTGTTGTTCATTCCGACGGCCAAACTCAGGGCGCCGATGTAGCCGCGACGTTCGGATTTGTCGACGGGTTTTCGTTCAAGAAAGTCTCAGTCAATTACCTCTACGGCAACAGCCAGGTGCAGGGCGAAGCCGGCGGCGGATACAGCTTCGCGAAAGACAGCTTCCTCGCGGATGCGGGCGTCAACGTCGACTACTTTAACTTCTCCGCCGATAATTATCTGGATGAAAGTTTTGTTCCCCAGATAACGATCCGCTCATTAGGCGCATTCACCAAACCGGCGGAAAATGTCGTGGCTCCCAGCCCCGGTTAATCTGGTGGCCTGCGGCGCATCGATTACTGACGGATAGAAGACGACGCCTCCGGCGCGAGCGACGATAAATGATCGGCGCGGATGCGCGGCAAAGCTGAGGCGGCGTCGAGCTGCTCGAAGGCCGGGTCGCGGCTGTTGCCAAGATAAATGGCGCCGCCGGCCATCACGCCGATCAATCCATAATTGCCGAAGCCCAGGCCGGTATCATGCAGAATGGGGCGCAGCATAAGCGTCTCGCCGGCGGTCACGTCAAACGCCTGCGATGTGGTGAAATAATCATCGACATCCGGTACAAAGCGGATGAACAATCTGCCGGGCACGGCATCGAAAGCGACAAACTGGCGGGCGGTGACTTCACCCGCGAGCGGCGCATTCTCCTGCGACGGGCCGGCGAAAACCTGGCCGCCATGATCTCCCTCGTTCAATAGCGCTTTATAATGTGCGGGTAATATGTAAATGCGCGCATAGCCCGGCGGCGGAGAGAGGCGCGCTTGATAGGCCTCTTCAACAGGTGCGGGACTGCGCGGCAAATGATCCGTGCTGCAGGCTGTGAGGAACGGGCAAAGAAGAACCGCAAGGGCAAGCGAACCGGGGCCAATATTTCGCATGCGTGATTCTAATGCATCGCAGGCTTCAGAGCAACGCCGCCGCAATAATGCCTGTTCGGGTCGAAACGACTCTGTTTTTTGCACATCTTTTTTCCAAAAAATTTCGCGCCGCAAAAATTATTTTGCCCAACCATGCGGACATGCACGCTGCGGCCGCGGAAAATTGTGGCAAATCAAAGGGTATTTTTGCGATTTATCTAAAATTTTAGACAATTAAGAGTGCAACTGTATGCATGATTAAAGGGCCGTTATCCTTACCAACCTAAGATGAACCCATTACGAGAAATTATTTTTCGGGTTCATCGACATGCATATTTTGAAATATAGTGCGGCTGTTCTTGGCCTTATCGCTTTGTGCGGCGGCGCGCGCGCCGAGGACGGCGACATTATCGACGCGGCGACGGTGACGCCGCTGGCGGGGTGGGTCGAGCATGCGACCGGCGTTCATATGCAGGCTTTGCCGCGCACCATCGCCAGCACGGAAAAACTGCAGTCCGCGCTGGCCATGGAAGGCGTGCAAAAAGCGCGCGCGGCGGCGGCCTATCTGCCCGGCCGCATTCTTATCAGTAACGCGGTGTGGGATCCCGATTCGATCCGGGCCCAGAGCTATCTGGTGCATGAGCTGGTGCATCACGCGCAATTAGTGAGTCGCCGGGTCTATCCGTGCGGCGCCGCCAAGGAACGCGAAGCCTATATGCTGCAAAATGAATGGCTTAAACAGCATGGCGAAGAGCCGCTGGTCACGCAGGAATGGATCGACAACATTTCCTCCTGCAGCAACGCCAATAGCGGCGACGGCGACGGCGATTGATATTGCCCCTTTTGGGTAAAACTCCCTTGCGGTGATGTATTCGCGCATCACCCCTGCCCCCTTCGGGGCAAAAAACAGTCATATCAATCCCTTATATAATAAACGCCTGCCCTAAAACCGCCAAATTCGGCGTGCGGGGGCCGTAGAAATGTGTTTTTCCAGTATCATGAAACCATTACTGGCTAGCGCACCCATTTAAAATACCATATAAGAACGTCGCACCTGAATTGATGCCGATGGAGTCGTTGTGACGGACATCGTGCGTATGAATATGGAGCGGTAACATGAAAAAAACACTTCTTATGCTTGCGATTTCCGCCATTGTGGCGAGCCCCTCATTGGCGCGCGCCGACTGGTCGAGCGATTTGCAGGCAGCGATCAACTCGAACAACTTCGCTGAAATCAACGTCATCGCCGCGAATAACCCCAACGATCAGGGCGGCATCGCGCTGGCGCTGTTGACCGCCGCGAAGAATGACGTTGGTTCGCATGACGGCACGGCGATCAAGCTGTTCACGCTCGCGACGCCATTTGCCGATCAATTGTCGCCCAGCCAGGCTCTGCCTGCCAGCACGGCGATTGTGGCTTTGGTTGGTCTTGCCGGCAACCCCGAACTCCAGCACAAGGATCCGAAGGGCGCGCATCAAGTGTTCACGGCCGCTTTGACCATGAGCAGCGACAGCCCGATCGCCACCGTTCGTCCCGGCCTGCATAACTTTGTGGTCGCTGCGGCTGAAGATTTCGGCGACAAGTACGCCCAGAATGATCCCGACAAGAAGGATCTGGATGACCATATCAATCTGGCCTTGCAGGTCGGCTCGCCGCCGCCGCTCGGCCCCCATGGCGTTCTGACCCCGAGCCCGGAATAAGTTGAGAATGCTGCCGCTTGCAGTAGTTAGCTTGTGATTTCCAATGCCACGGCGGGTTCTCTGCCGTGGCAATTCCTTGAGAAAACCAGAGTTTGTGGAGATTGACGATGAAAAAAGGTGCTGTTATCGCGGCCGTTTTAACCGCGGGTTTGTGCGCTTCGACTTCCGCCCGAGCCGATGTCAGCCTGTTTGACGTCAACCAGCAACAGATCGACGCCTCGCTCGCGATGCGCCGCTCAACCACCGAGCAGGACAACCCCATCCGCGGGCAGTCGGTTCTTGACCGAGCCCGCCCCGATTTCGATCCGGTTCCCGTTCCGGTCGGCTCGTTCCAGTTGTTCCCGGCCCTTAACCTCGGCGCCTATTACGACAGCAACATTTTCGCCACCCCCAGCAACGAGACCGACGATCTGGTGTGGAAAGTCAATCCGACCGCGACGCTGGCGTCGAACTGGGGCCGCAATGCCCTCGTCTTCACCGGCCTCGGCGATTTCAACTACAACACCAATCAGACCAAGCAGGATTACAACGCCGGCGCGTTGCAGGCCGAAGGCCGCTACGACATCGCCGAAGAAACCTGGCTGGCGGGCGTGGCCGGATACCAGCGCGTGGTCGAACCACGCGGCGGCCTCGACACCCCCGGCAATGCCATCGGGCCGAGCGCCTATGATCTGTTCACCGGCGGCGCTACCGCCTATCGCGGCGTCGGCAGGATCAAGATCACGGGCGATTTCAACACCCGTTACTATGACTACAAAAATATCGATCTGATCGGCGGCGGCGTCGACAGCCAGAGCAGCCGCGATCGCACCGAAAACGAAACCGGGGCCAAGGTCGGCTATGAAGTCACCAAGAACTTCCAGCCTTATGTCAGCGGCCATTACAACTGGCGCAATTACTCGTCGAGCGGCGTGAATTCCTCGGAAGGTTATCAGGTCGATACCGGCGCGATGCTCGATTTCGGCGGCGTGACCACGGCCAATCTCTATGCCGGTTACATCGCGCAGAACTATTTCAACTACGCCAATGGCACGACCGATGCGTTTGATTTCGGTGCCGATGTCCTGTGGAACGTGACGCCGCTGACCTCGGTCGAAGGCAAAGCGAGCCGCAGCATTCAGGAAACCGCGACCATCGGCCAGCCTTCGGCCTTGGCGAGCCAGGGTTCGGTGCAGGTTTCGCATGAACTCCGCCGCGACATCGTGCTGCAAGCGAGCGTGAACTACACCGCGTTCGACTTTCAACTCGTGCCGCGTCACGACGACCAATATGACGCGGGCACCGGCGTGCGTTACTACCTGAACCGCAACGTCTATACCGATCTGACCTATGACTTCCAGCGCCGCACGTCGAGCGATTCGAGCAATAACTTCGATCGCAACGTCGCTCTGGTCCGGGTCGGCCTGCAATACTAACAGAGTAGCCCGATGTTGACGTTCCCGCTGAAAAACAGCCCGGCCTTCGTGGCTGCATGCTTTGCCGTTCTCCTGCTGGCGACTCCGGTTTTTGCCGGTGCCGCCGGTTCGGCTCCGGCTGCGGAAAATGGCGCGAGCGTCGGCGTGGTGGCCCCTGATACCGGCAACGACGATGCGGACGCAACCGCCGACGTGCCGACCGGCGTGGCGCGTCCGTTGCCCGCTCCGGCCAAACCGGCACACGCGGCGGCGGCTTCCTCGGCGGCTATCGCCACTTCGGGCGTTCGCGATTACGTTCTGGGTGTCGGCGACAAACTGAACATCACCGTTTTCAATGAAAAAGATCTGTCGGGCGAGTTCGAAGTATCCTCAACCGGCATCGTTTCAATGCCGCTGATCGGCGATGTGCAGGCCGCGCATCACACCGTGGCCGAAGTGCAGGACACCATCGCGCAGAAACTCGGCAACGGCTATATGCGTAACCCGCATGTCAGCGTCGAAGTCGCCAATTACCGGCCCTTCTTTATCCTCGGCGAAGTGATGAAGCCGGGCAGCTATAATTACGTCAATGGCATGAGTGTGATAACAGCGGTGGCGCTGGCGGGCGGTTACACCTATCGCGCCGACAAGGACGATATCAGCGTCAAGCATGCCGGTTCCGACGCCAAGGAAGAGACCGTGAAAGAAACCACGACCGTGTTGCCGGGCGATGTTATCAACGTGCCGGAACGCTATTTCTGATACGGGAGTAGCGGCATCACGATGCCGCGCCCGGCCTGTTCACTTTTGCCTGAAAAGCAGGATTCATGACCCACTATCCGATCGCCCAGCCCCAGAACCAATCGACGGCGATGGACGAAGTCCGCAAGCTGTATCTGTTCGCGCGGCGCAATGCGCGACTGGTGGGCGGCGTGGCTCTGGCTGGCATGGCGCTGGCTTTCGTTCTCGCAATGACATTGCCCGCGCGTTTTTCGAGCGAAGCGCTGATCATGCTCGACCCGCGCAAGACCAACGCCACCAATATGGAAGCCGTGCTGTCGAGCATGCCGTCGGAAAGCCCGGCCATCCGCAGCGAAATCGACATCATGCGTTCGCGCTCGGTGATCGACCGCGTCATCGACCAGTTGAACCTGCTGGACGACCCGCATTTCAATAACGGCCTGTCGGCCACCAACCGTTTCTTCGATCTGTTCAGCCGCGACACGCCGCAGACAAGGGAAATCAAGAAAATCGCGACGCGCGACAATATCGCGCGCAAGCTTCTGTCGGGCCTCGATGTCAGCAATGACGGCCGTTCTTACAGCATCGCCATCGTCTATCACAGCACTAACCCGGCCCAATCGGCGGAACTCGCCAACGCCTTCGCCGATCAATATCTGGCCGACCAGTATGAAGTGAAATTGGAACTGGCACGCCGCATCGATGAATGGCTGTCGCGGCGCATGGACGATCTGCGCGGCAAGGTCAAAATCGCCGAGGAAGCGGTCGAAAAATTCAAGAACGATCATAATCTGGTCGAAGTCGGCGACGAAACGCTGACCGAGCAGCAGCTCGGCGATATCAATGCGCAATTGATCGAAGCCCGCGCCAGCCTTTCGCAGACGCAGGCGCGGTTGCAAAGCGTGCAGGGCGTGACAGGATCACGACTTGAATCCGCCCCCATCGTCATTGCTTCGCCGCTCATTCAGCAACTCAAGCAGCAGGAAGCCGAAGTGCGGCGCAAGGAAGCCGATCTTTCCACCCGTTACGGCGATCGCCATCCTTTGATGATCGACGCGCGTAACGAGCTGCGCAGCATCGAAGACAAAATCGGCGAGGAAGTCGCCAAGACCATCGCCGGCGTGCGCAACGATAACGATATCGCGCAAAGCAAGGTCGACAGCCTCGAAGACCAGTTGACCAAGCTCAAGGCCGAAGCCGGTCAGGGCAATCAGGATATGGTCACGCTGCGCCAGTTGCAGCGCGAAGCCGCGGCCGACCGCAGCCTCTATGAAAGTTTCCTCAACCGCTTCAAGGAAGTGGCGGCGCAGCAGGATCTGCAGATTTCGGATTCGCGCATCATCGCCCGCGCCACCCTCCCGGTCACACCCTATTTCCCCAATTTCAAAATGTTCCTGGCATTGGGCGCGGTACTGGGCGGGATTCTGGGTCTCGTTATCGCTTTGGTGCTGGAGCATCTCGACCGCGGCCTGCGTTCGCTCAGCACAGCGGAGCAGATTTACGGGATTTCGCCCCTCGGCATCACCCCCATCGCCGATGTGGCGCCGGGTCAGCTGGTGACCGATTATATTCTCGAAAAGCCCCTGTCGGTTTACGCGGAGTCGATCCGGTCGATCCGTGCCTCGATCCATTTTTCGAATGTCGATAACCCGCCCAAGGTGATTGCCGTCACCAGTTCCTTCCCCAACGAAGGCAAGACGATATTCTCGATCTCGCTGGCGCGATTGATGGCGGCCTCGGGCCACAAGGTCATGCTGATCGACGCCGATCTGCGGCGCCCGCGTGTCTATAGCACCCTCAGCCTCGATAAAACGAAACCCGGCCTTGCCGCGGTTCTGGCAGGCGAAGCGACTTTGGCCGAAGCCATTCAGAAAGACGCCAGCGGCGCCGACGTGCTGATTTCTTACGCCAAGGCTCCCAATCCGCAGGACCTGCTGAACTCGCACCAGATGGAAAAACTGCTGGCCTCCTTGCGCGAAAAGTATGAAATGATCGTGATCGACACGCCGCCGATTATGGCGGTGGCCGACGCCGCCCTGATCGGGCAAAAAGCCGACACCACCGTTTATGTGGCGCGCTGGGCCTCGACGCCGCGCGAAGTCATCGGCGAAGGGCTCAAGCAGATGGCCAAGTTCAACGTCCGGATGGCGGGCATGGTACTGTCGCAGGTCGATCTCACCGACCATAAGCAATATGGCTTCGATGATTACAGCCATTATTATGGCCAATACAAAGCCTATTATGCCAACTGAGACGACAAAGGCCGCCGCAAAGGTGGCTTTTGGCGCGGCAGGCGCGATACTGGCGGTTATTGCCGCGATCAACCTGTTTTCGACTTTCACGCCCGTGGCGGCGCGCAACGAAAAAATTTACGCCGATCTGGACGGAGCCCAGAATTTGCCGCCCGCCAAACGCCTCGACACTTACAACGCCCTCGCTTATGCGCAGGCCAAGGCGCTGGCGCAAAAACCCTCGGAACCTTATGGCTGGGCGCGGCTGTCTTATCTGCGGCTCGCGGAAGGCAGCGACAAGCAAACGGCCTTCGCCGCTTTGCGCATGTCGGATCTGGTCAGCCCCTATGAAGCGCCGCAATTGCCCGAACGGGCTTACACATGGCGCAGTTTCCACGATGTCGAAACGCCGGCCCAGCAGGCCTATCAGGACGAGCTGTGGGCTAAAGCCTATATCCTCGAACCCGGCGATACTTGGGAAATGGCCATTCAGCACGGCATCGCGAAAGAGGTCGCGGAATCTCTCGCGGCCCGGGATATGACTTTGTATGGCGACTGGAAAATTCACATGGCCGAGGCCGGCATCAGCGATGCGCCGCCGCCCGCAGCACCACCTGCCCTACCTGCTGCGCCGCAGCCAGCACCGTTGTCCGCCTCGCCGCCCTCCGCCGTAGCTCCCACGGGGCCGCCCGCAGCCGCTCCTCCGGCTATACCGGTATCACCGCCCGCACCCAAACCGGCCTCCAAATCTGCCAGGGCTAAACATAAGCCAGCCGCTTCCTCTAAACCGGAAGCCGAGCCGGATTCAGATTCCGATGCGGATATGGATTCAGAGCCGGATCCGGAAACGCCTTAAAGCGCGCGTTTCTCCGCGCGCCGCCAGCTTTGGGCAAGACCGGTTCCCAGCAATGCCGTCCATGTCATCGCCACGCCCGGAATCTGCAGATCGAAATCGACCAGCGCATGGGCGAGAACCATGAAACTGACCGTCAGCGCGAGGGTCGGATAGAGCCCGTTCTGGCGGCGGCGCATGATGCCGTGCCACAGCCCCGAAAGCAGCAGCGCGACCGCCGCCCACAAAATAAGCCCGCCCGCCACGCCGAGATCGATCAGCGATTCCAGAATATCATTATGAAGATGGTTGAATTCAGGCACCATGCCGGGCTGATACAGCCTGTACTCCGGTTCGAACCCGTTGAGGCCATATCCCAGCCACGGATTATCCTGCAGCACATGCCAGCCGAGATCGTAAATCTTGGCGCGGTCGATCGAGGAACTGTCGGCGAACAGCGACGCGAAATGGTCGGAGACGCTGGCGGCGACAACGATGAACAGGACGATCACGGCCGTCATCGCAAGGCCGATCATCCAGGCGCGCCGCCACGCATGCAGATAGACCTGATAAAAGAAAAGATACAGCCCGACGCCGAACAGCGATATCACAAGGCCCGCGCGGGAATGGCTGAGGATGATCGCGGTTAGGATCAGCGCCAGCACGAAGAAACGCGGCAGCCCCTGCTTCAGCAGCCATTGGCGGATGAGGGCGACCTTCTGATGCGGGCGCGCGCCCACGATATGCTCGCGCCATGACTGCATAGTAAGGGCGAGACCGGAGACGAGGACAAGCCCGGCATAGATAGCGAAGTGATTATGATTGATGAAAGTGGCGGTGAGATCGCCGATATAGGCGGTCTTGGCGAACCATAAAACCCGGTCGATCCCGGCGGCTTGCACGATGAGCCCGTAAAGGCAGATCAGCGACCCCACGCCCCACAGCACCTCGACCAGACGCCGCGCCCGCAATGTTTCCTGCCCCAGCACATAGCCGAGCAACCCGGCCACGATATAAGTGAGAAGTCGCGTCAACCCCTTGAGACTGTCTTCGGGCGCAACGGAGATCGAACCATGCAGCGGCTGCCCCAGCGTGGCGGCGGTTTCCTGCCAAAGCGGATGCATCCACGAAACCGGAACGAAACCGAGCGTTTGCACAAAGGCCCAGACGAGGACGATGCCCAGCAGGCCGAGCGCCCAGCGAATGCGCGTGAAAAAAACCGTCTCGCGCCAGATGTCTTTATCGGCGGCCAGCAGGGCGCAACTGAGCGCGAGGCCGCATTGGCCGAGGCCCAGCGAAAAAGGACGGTCGCCGCCAAGGCCGATGGGCAGCAAAACAATGCTGGCGGCGAATAGCCAGAATGCCGCCCGCGGCAAATCGATGCGGGCCAAATTTATGCTGTTTGAATCAGCCATCGTTTGTTTCCTTCCAGCGCCAGCGCCGTCAACCGGCCCGTGGCATAGGCCCCTGTATCGATGCCGATGCGGTTGGGATGAAAATCGACGTCGCGCCCTATAGTATGCCCGTGGACGACCATTTTGCCAAACCAGTCTTTGTGGCCGAGGAAAGCCTGCCTGATCCAGACCAGATCGGCCTCGGCCTGCGCGTCGAGCGTGACGCCGGGGCGCACTCCCGCATGACAAAAGAAATAATCGCCCGCGCTTTCCGACAGACGCAGATTGCGCAGAAAATCGCGATGCGCGGTAGGAACCTTGGCGGCGAGTTCGGCGATCAGTTCGGGTAAATCTTTGGCGAAAGCCGAAGGCGGCACGCCATAGCTCTGCATAGTTTCGCGGCCACCGAAACGCAGCCAGTCGGTCAGGGCCTCGGTATCCTCTTCGTCAAGAATGGCGCGCATGACCTGTTCGTGATTGCCGAGCAGAAAAACCGGGGCCACGGGTTCGCGAACAGCGTAATCGAGCAGAAAATCGATGGTCTGGCGGCTGTAAAGGCCGCGGTCGATATAATCGCCGAGGAAAATTTTACGCGCCGTCACATTGGCGGCGCGGCATTCGTCGTCGATTTTCTGCAGCAAATCTTTCAGCAGCGGCAGGCAGCCATGGATGTCGCCAATCGCATAGAGGCGGCTATCGGGCGGCAAACCGGGCTCGGGAAAAGCCATCGCCTCACCCGCCTTTGCTGGGAACGCGACCGCTTAGATAGGCGCGCAGATGCCGGGTCTGCTTCTCGGTCGCCAGCGAAAAGACATAGCCGCCGACCAGCGCCACCGCAACCGTCGCGCCAAAAACCGCGAAAGTTCGCGGCGCAGGCGGCATTTTAACGGCGGGCAGGCCCAGTTTCTGGAAAAGGGCGATGACCAGAAACAGGATTGGCAAATGGATGGCATAAAGCGAATAAGAAAAACCCGCCGCCCAATGGAAGAAACGCGGCAGCAGCCGAAGCGCGATAAGAGAACGGCATGAGACAGCCAGCGCCATGCCGAGCGCGATGACCGTATCGGTTTCCATAACCGGAAATATCTTGAAACGCGAAACCACCATCGCCGCAACCGCCAGCGCGCAGCCCGCCACGCCCGCAGCCAGCGGAAGACGCCGGGATTGCGCGATCTGCGACGCGGCGACGCCGAGAAACCACACCGAAAACCAGAACAGGCAATCGTCCCATTTGGCGGCAAGGCTGACGGCAAGGCCGATCACGAGAGCCAGGCCTATCGCCCGCGTCGCCACCGGCATGCGGCCCAGCACGAGGCCGATCACCATCGGCGCGAACAGATAAAGAACCCATTCATAGCCCAGCGACCATAAAGGCGAATCCTCCGTCCAGGTCGCGCAGGCATAGCCCTGAATATTGACGAGATGGCATAAAAGCGCCGCCCCGCCGAAATCCGTCTGGCGGTCAGAAAAAAGCGGGCGGATGATTTCTTCGCCGCCGCCCGGGTCGGCGAAGAACGTCGATCCCAGCCAGAAAATCAGCGCGGTCACCGCGAGCGCCGGAAGCAGCACCGGATAAATGCGGGCAAAGCGGGCGATCAGATAATCGCGCAGGTTAAACCGGCCTGCCCGCATCGCGTTGACGACGCTGCCGCCTACCAGAAAGCCGCTAAGGATGAAAAAGACCACCACCGCTTCGTGATGCAACACGGTGACAAACCAAAACAGTTTCAAGAGCGGCCCCGGGTGATCGAGCGATCCGATAGGGGCAAAGTAATAATTGCGGGCATGACCGATCAGGACGAGAAACGCCGCCACCGCGCGCAGAAGATCGAGAAACGGCCATTCGCCCTGCGGCGTCTTGCTCTTGGAAACGGTCATAAGTACATAGGTTGCTGTTACTGCCTGCCACGCGCGGCCTCACGGCTTTCGGAGTATGCGCGAAAACGGCCCGCAGGAAACTTATCCCCCGCTAGCCAGAAAACCAAGAAATAAAAGAGAAAAGACACGTTTTATCCCCATTCCCAGGGCTGGTTCACAAATTCTGCCGGCCCTGGACAGAGTGCGGGTTGCAATTCACCTGTCCGTAAATTACAGTCGGCGCCAGAAAGTTAATGAACAGCGTCGGCATGCTTAACAAAGGCAAAAGATTCATCAAGGATGCGATCAAGTCCGTGATCGTGTTCGCCATTCAGGGCTGTTTTTACCTGCTGGGGCATGACGATACGAACATCATCGCGACCGGCCCCATTCTGGTGATCGCCCCCCATCCCGACGACGAAACGCTGGGCTGCGGCGCCTCCATCGCCAAGGCGCGCGAACTCGGGCAAAAAGTGCGCGTCGTCATCGTAACCGACGGCAGGGCCTCCGGATACAAACCACCGACGACCCCCGATCAGGTCGCGGCGATGCGCCGCGACGAAGCTTTGGCGGCGATTCAAATCCTGGGCGTCGGCGCGGAAGATGTCGTGTTTCTTGAAGTTCCGGACGGCAACGCGGCGCAACATATCGCGCAAATCGAGGAGGGTCTGGCACGGCAAATCGAAACCATACAGCCTCGCCTGATTTTCTCGCCTTACGGCATCGACGAGCATCCCGATCACCGCGCGGTGGCCGAAGCCATGGAAAAAGCCTGCCGGAAAGTTCCGGGCACGCGGCGTATTTTCGAATATCCGGTCTGGTTCTGGCTGCATCACGCGCTGGCCATGATCACGCATCCCGAACGTGCGCGCCAGTTGCGCTACGTCAAAACCAGAGCCTATACGCGCAGGAAGCGCGCGGCGATGGAAGCCTACCGGTCGCAGTTCCCCCATCTGGTCGGCGAAGATTGCACCTATAGCTATTTCCCGCCTTTTTCATTCCGCGCCCAGTATCTCAACGATTACGAAGTGTTTTTTGAAAAGCCGCCCGTCGCCGACAGAGCGGGCGCCTAATGTCCCCCACCCCCGCTGTAAGCGTCATTATGAGCGCCTACAACGCCGAGGCTTTTATCGGCAGGGCGATTGCCAGCCTGCAGGCCCAGACTTTCGGCGATTGGGAACTTATCGTTATTGATGATTGCTCCAGCGACGACACGCAAGGCGTAACCGAAGCCTTGGCGGCGCAGGATGCACGTATTCGCTATCTCCGCGCCGACACAAATAGAGGCTGCGCCATCGCGCGGAATGCGGGGCTCGGCGAGGCGCGCGGCACATGGATAACGATCCTCGACGCCGACGACCAATATACGCCCGACAGGCTGGAATTTTTATATAATGAAGCACAGGCGCGGCGGGCCGACATCGTTGCCGACAACCAGATTTATTTCGACGAGGCCCTGGGGCGCGTCGTGCGCGAAAAGGCCTATACGCTGGGTGGCATCGACTGCCTGCCGCTGACCGCCGAACGGATTACCGACAATGACGCGCCGCCGCGCCTTTTCAGCTGCGGACTCCTGAAACCTTTTATCCGGCGCGCCTTTATGACGCAAAGCGGCGTGACGATTTACGACCCGGCCTTCCGGCATGCCGAGGATTTCGGCCTGCTCTTCACGCTTTTGTTCAAAGGCGCGCGCGGATTCATGTTCGAAAAAACCGGCTACATCTACACCATCCCCTTCGGCGTCAAGGCACCCAAGGAAAAGCAAACCTCGCGCACCGATTACGGCAAAACCGGCTGGCTGGCGATCATCGAAGCGAACGGGATCCTGATGGAAATGGTGCGGCGCGAGGCCCACGGCGATGTGAAATTGCTGGCGGCGCTGCAACGGCGCAAGAGGCGCTGCAGCCGCGAGATCGTATGGAGGGAATTCCGCCAGCATCTGCGCGAAGGCCATATTCTGCAAGCGCTGAAAATGGCGCGGCACGCCAATCTGCTGACTTATGCCTGGGACGCCGGACGCAATAAATTCAGAGCCAGCGGATTGATGATGTGAGTGTCAGGCCCTGGCCGCGGCGCGCGCCTTTTGCGCCAGCGACTGCAGCACCCGGATATAAAAGAGCGGGTATTCGACCAGATAACGCCGCCAGAGACGCTTGGGTTCGCGGCATAAGCGATAGAGAAAATCAACGTGATAGCGCCGCATCCATGCGGGGCAACCGGCCTGCGCCCAGCCATTCGGGTAATGGCTGAAGAAATCGCCGGTCGCAATCGCGAAACCTTTGTACCCCGCCGCCCGCAGCGCCAGGAGGAAAGATTCCTGACGCGGCGATTCCATTCCGACCAGAATGACATCCGGCGCGGCCAGCATCAGTTTTTCGATCTTGGCAGCACTATCGCCATAACCATGCATGGTGGTGACGATCTTCAGGCCGGGATAGGCGGTCACCAGTTTATTCTGCACTTCCTCGTCATTGCCGGGCGGCCCGCCGACGAGGCCGACGGTCAGATTATTGTTCGCGATGGTTTCGAAGAAGGCGTTGAAAAAACCGACACTCTCAAACCCGATGGGGGCGCAGGCTTCGCCGCAGGCAAGGCGCGCGGCGACGGAAACACCACGCCCATCGGCAATAACCAGCGACATCTGGCCGAGCATCCCTGCATAAGAAGGATCTTTTTGCGCCAGTTCCCACGCGCGGGGCGCGGCAAAAGCAACCGACTGGGGGAAAACCCTGCCCTGCAGCAGCGCGCAAATAGCAGCGCTGTCAGCCACGACATCAAGCGGCAACGCCGCAAGAAAAAAACGTTTGAGCGTCATTTTTAAGCAATTCCAGTAAGTAAGAAGGGAGTTTTAGCGATTTTCTGCCCGGATACAATGAAATTCCCCCGGACTATTCCGGTCCTCTTTCTTTACCATTTATAAGGCGGCTACATGCTTGAAATGCGGCTATAAGTGGCTTGTAGTCCATCCCAATGGATGGCCTTCCCGAGATAAAACAGATGCTTAAAAAGATTTACAATCCCGGCTCCCTGATGCTGCCGGTCCTCAATGTGCTGGTGCGCGCCATATCCCTGGCCGGGCGTTTCGGCCTTTCGCTTTATCTCGCCAAATATCTGACGCTGGCCGACCTCGGCATGTTCGGGCTGATTACCGGCGTGACCAACATGATGCCGTCGCTGGCGGGATGGGGGCTGAGCTATTTCGTCAATCGCGAAATCATCGATAAATCCAAGTTGGTCAGCGGGCGATTGATCCGCGACCGGCTGGCTGTTACCTTTGTCAGCCTCGCCGTTTTGCTAGCGGTGGCGGCGCCGTTCGTGATCGGTTTCCATGTTCTGCCCAACGCCACTCTGGCCCTGCTGGCGCTGGCGATCATCATCCTCGAATGCGTGCTGTTCGATCTGCATGGCGCGCTAGTCAGCCTCGGGCATCCGCTAGCGGCCAACACGCTTTTGTTCGTGCGTTCGGCCCTGTGGGTTTTTCCGGCGGCGATTATCGGCATTCTTTACCCCGAGCACCGCACGCTCGCCTTTGTTTTCAGCTGGTGGCTGGGGGGATTGCTCACCTCATTCGTCGCCATGATCTGGGTGCTGCGCGGATGGCCCATGGGCCGCATTATGACGATGCCCGTCGATATGAAATGGATGCTCAAAACCATTCGCCGGGGCTGGCTGGTTTATCTGAGCGATCTCGGCATCATCGGCACCATGTTCCTCGACCGCTATGTGGTCGATCATTTCCTCGGGCTGAGTTCGACCGGCGTGTTCACGCTTTACTGGTCGGTCGCCAATTCGATGTATCTGCTGGTCGATACCGGCATCATCCAGATTCTGTATCCGAAACTGGTGGCGGTGTTCAATCGCGGCGATCTGGCATCCGGGCGCAAGCTGGTGCGCGGCATGCGGATCAAAGCGGTATGCATGGGCGTTGGGCTGGCGGCGGTGACGGGGCTGTGCTTTCCGCCCGTTCTGACGCTGATGGGCAAGGCTGATATCGCCGCGCAGGCCCCTGTATTCTGGGTCATACTGGCGGGCGTATGTGTACGTATTTTAGGCGATTCCATCGATATCGAACTGACCTGCCGCAGGCTCGACAAGCCATGGGCGCTCATCAATATGGGCGGCATCGCGCTGGCCTTTGTGTTTAGCGTCGTCAGCATCCGTGCGATGGGGCTAGTGGGCGCGGGGGTCAGCGTTATCGTCACCCATTCCTGCCTGATCGCGATGCGGCTGTGGGTTCTGAAAACCGCCAAGCCGACGCAGGGCGGCGGCGATCTTCTGCGCCCCTCCTTCGACGCGGCGGAGGAAATATGAGCGCCGATGCGAATACAGCCGGATTTCTGCGCGGCAAAAAATTTCTGATCGTTTCTGCTTTGTTTCCCCCCGATGTGCTGGGCGGCGCGGAAATGACCGCCGCCGAACAGGCCCTGTGGCTCGCTAAAAACGGCGCGGAAGTCGGTGTATTGACCACAGCCAAAAACCGCGACGAAGTTTGCGCGGGCAAAATGGAAAACGGATTGAAAGTATGGCGGGTGTGGGCACCGCGCCCCTATCCCATGTTCTTTTTTGCCGCGGCGAAATTCTGGCAGAAACCGCTGTGGCATTTGCAGGATCATCTCGACCCGCGCAACCGGTGGCTGGCGGCGAAAGTGCTGGATGCCTTCCAGCCCGATTACGCGCTGGTGCATGTATTGCAGGGCCTCGGCTACAATGTGCTGAAGGAAATCGGGCGGCGGAATATTCCGGTCGTTTATTTCACCCATGATTTAAGCCTTGCCTGCCTGCGCACGACAATGTTCAAGGGCGGCGCGGAATGTACGGCGCAATGCGGCGCATGCAAAATTTCATCGGCATACAAGGCAAGCGTGGCGGCAAAGATTCCGCATCTGGCTTATTGTGCGCCCTCGCGCACGCATCTGGAAAAACTCGTGCGCTATTTCCCGGTCAAGGCAAGACCGCATACGGCGATATTCAATGCCAATAAATATCCGGCGGCGACCGTCGCGCGGACGGAAAGCGATAGGTTGCGCATCCTTTATGTCGGGCGGCTACATCACACCAAGGGAATACAGGTGCTGCTGGCGGCGGCTGCGGAACTGGCGAAGACATCTCCCCTTACCGTGACCGTGGCGGGCGCGGGCCCGGACGAAGAGGCTTTGCGCGCCCAATATGGCGATGCCGAATGGTGCCATTTTGCCGGGTTCCTGCCGCAAACGGAAATCAGCAACCTGATGATCGGCAGCGATGTACTGGTCATGCCCTCGCTAGTGGCCGAGTCGCTGGGGGGATCTGCGGTGCATGCTTTGACGCTAGGTCTGCCGGTGATCGGCAGCGACATCGGCGGCATTCCCGAACTGGTGAGTGACGGCAAAAACGGATTACTGGTCGCCCCCGGCGACCAGGAGGCCTTGCGCGCAGCCCTCGAAAAAGTGACGCGCGAACCAGCCCTGCTTGAAAACTGGCGCGCTTACGCGCTGGCGGACACAAGGCGGTTCGATCAGGATTATCTGGGCAAACAGATCGTCGATCTGGTCAGGAAACTGCCGGCGGCGTAAGCGCGGCTTTGACGCGCGCGGTATAGGGCCGCACAAAACCGCGCGTGACGGCCATGCCGACGATAATCGCGAACAAAGAATCCTCGATCAGGCTGTCGGTAATGCCCACCGCCAGCGCGCAGAAATTGATCAGCGCCATGGGTTCGAAAGTCGCGGGATCGGTGAGATAGACCGGCTTCTGGCTGCGGAAAAAAGAGAAGAAGAACGGAACGACCAGAAACAGCCCGCCGGTCACGAACAGATAGACGAAAAGATTGTCGGCGGGCGACCAGATCAGCGGCTCGCCCACCATCTGCCCCATGCCGACGCCGCCGATGCCGCGCCCGAACAGATCGTTGCCGCTTTGCTGCAGAAGCTG
Source organism: Alphaproteobacteria bacterium (assembly GCA_031291435.1). GTDB lineage: Bacteria > Pseudomonadota > Alphaproteobacteria > UBA9219 > UBA9219 > CAIXLI01. The sequence continues at coordinate 50,249 of JARLJC010000290.1, forward strand.
GAACGAAGCCGGCCACACATCGAGGATGCGATCGATGATCGAGCTGGAAGTAAAAAATCCGGCATCGGGAATGGCGAACAAAGCATGCGCGCCGAGCGTCAACGGCAAGAAAACAATCAGCACCGCCAGGGCCATCTGGCAGGCCTGCGCCCAGTAATAAGGCACGAGCGATTGCGGCGAAGATGCCTTCATGTAGGTATAGACGGCGACGATCATCGGCAGGACCGCCAGCGCGACGATTTCGGTTTTATTGGTAGTAAGATAAAGCGCCACACCGGAGACCACGAAACAGGCGGCTTTGACCGTCCAATGATAGCGGCGCGAAGCGAGGATATAGGCGTAGGAAAAGAGAATGCCCCCCGCGACCGAATAACTGGCGCGGCTGAAACCCGGCAGACGGTCGACGCCGTTTGACGCCCACCATTGGATGCCCATGCTCATATGCAGGCCGTGCGCTTCGTAGCTGAGCCCCACCCACGGAAACGACACGACAGAATTGATGAAGATGCCGGTGACCGAACACAGCCAGATCAGCGGCATGAAACGGAGGACGAAATCTTCCTGCTCATAAACGACGACCAGAGCCCCCAGCAGGAAGAACGCCCAGATATAAAAGCCGAACACACTCTGCATCGGTACAAAGGGACCGATGACAGCGTGGAACAGGAACACGCCGATCCAGACCAGTAGAACCCCCATGAAAGGTTCGATGGGGCGGCGCGCGCCGAGGCGCGTCCAGTAAATAATAAAATAAAACACCGCCAGAACGCTGGGGATATTGCTGACATAAAGCGCGCCAACATCGGCCAGCAGATAGCGCACGAGGCCGCCGAACACATTATAGAAAAACGCAAAAATGGCCGTCCATGCGACGATCCTGGCGATGGCATCGGGCGGAGCGGCATGAGGAGGCGTAGCGGCAGGCGCGTTCATGGTCTTGCATTTCCCTGGGCGGCCGGTTTCACGATTGTCGGCATGATATCCGCCAGAATCGAGGTCGCGCGCCCTTTCGCTGATTGTACCTGTTCTGTGCCGCCCAGCAAGCGGGTCGCCGTCCACTTGCCCGGCGGCAGGGTTATATCGAGGGTGTGCTCGCCCTCGGCCGTCCACAGAACATAGGCTCGATCCGCCTTTCCTTTGAAAGCCAGAAAAACATGATGATCGTCGCGGGCGATGACGGAATCGAAGCGATAGCCGCGCAGGAGCCCCGCTAACTCCTGGATCGCGAGGAAGGCGGGCTTTTCGATGTCTTCGGCCTCGGCGTCGGCCAGCGAACCCTGCCGCAGCAGGCCGAATTTAAATTCGCGGTCGAAAATATTGGGGCCGTCATCCTGCCAGTCGTACCAGATGGTAAAAGGCATGCGCGCCGCCGTTCCTTCGAGCAGAGCGCGGACGACATAGGCAGCCTGGGTTTCTTCGTCGACGCCGCGCAGCCAGGTGCTGTAGCCCCATTCCCCGGCGATCAGCGGTATGCGGGCGGGGTCGATGCCGTCGCTTTGCATCATGCGGCGGATGGTTGCCAGCTGCGGCTCGATGCTTTCGGGCGCGTCGTTGCCGCGATAGGGATGGATGGTTATGGCGTTCCATTGATGCGCCGCGCGCGAATGCAGAACCTTGTCGAGGAAATCAAGGGCGGCGGGAACCAGCTTGGCGTCGCGCGTCGGCCCGGCCAGCGCAGGCCCCATGACAAGCGCGGCGGGATCGGCCTTGCGAATGGCGAATGTGGCGGCGTTGGCAAGGGCAATGTACTGATCGACATTCGCTTCCGGCCGCCAGAAGCCCCAGTTGGGCTCGTTATAAATTTCCCACGCGACATTCTGCCCGGCGAAATGGTCGGCGGCAGCGGCAGCGAAGTCAGCGAAGGCGGCGCGGGCCTCGGGCGAAGCGGGCGACTGATCGTGATCGTAAAGCGGGTTGCTGTAATCAAGGATGAAAAGAACGCGGATATTGGCGGCCTGCGCCGCGGCGGCGAGGCGATCATAGGCGGAGAAATCGTAATCTCCCTGAATACGCTCGACCGTTTCCCAGAACATGTCCTGCCGCACCCAGCCAAAGCCCGCTTTTTTAAGATAGGCCATGTTGGCGTCGAGGTCTTTGTCGAGGAAATGGATATTGACGCCGAAAGATTGCGGGATCGGCGGTACCGGCAATGCGGGTTGCGCGGCGCGGGCCGAAGCTTCGGACAATAAAAGCAGGATGCAGAGAACGAGGATTTTCATGCGGGGCTCTTGCGCCGCGAAGCAGGTTTGAGTTTCCGCAAAATCGGTTTCTCGAACAGAAGATGAAAAACGATACCGGCCGCAACCGCAACCGCCGCCATGATGACAAAGATCAGTCCCGGCGGCAGGAAGTCCGGCAGATGCGCGGCAATGACGATTTTTGCCAGCAGGGAAAGCAGCGGGAAATGGATGAGATAAAGCCCATAGGAAGCATCCCCCAGAAGAATAAGGAAAGCCGGAACCTTGATGTGCCCGCTGCGTTCAAGCTCGATGAAACCGAGCAAAGCCAGCGCGCTGCCGAGGCCGTAAAGCTGGCTGCCCCACAAAGTCCATTCCCCGTTGAGTGCGAAAGATTCATACATCCCGGTGGCAAGGAAGATGCCGATCCCCGCCAGCGCGGGCACCCACGGATGTTCGACGCGCCCATGCCTGACCGCCCACGCGCAGAGCGCGCCATAGAGAAAGAGAAAATGCAGCGGGCTGAAAATCACCGGCAGCAGCGATACGGTGGGAACGCCGCCCTCGGGCGGAAGCACGCTATTGCCCGCGAAAACCCATGCCGCACCGAGAAGATCGACGGCCATCAAGGCGATGCCGAAGCGCGGTGCGGCGATCAGGCAGGCAAAGCCCGCATAAAACAGGATTTCATGTTTCAAAGTCCAGGCGACGACCAGCGTGGTTCCGGTCGGCGTCGGCAAAAGGCTGAGATCGCCGAAGAGATGAATGAAGCCGTGCGGCGCATCCTTGGCAAAAGCAGGTACGAAAAAATAAATCGGCAGAAGGACAGCCAGCACCAGCCAGTAAACCGGATAAATGCGGACGAAACGCTTGGCAGCGAAAGAACGCAGGCGCGACGGCAGGCCGATATCCTTCCAATGAATATGGGCGATGATAAATCCGCTGAGGACGAAGAAATATTCGACCCCGGCATGGCCGAACATGAAGCCCTGCCAGATCTGCTGCGGGAAATATTTATCGAGCCCGAAGATCGAGCCGTTAAGGTGAAACAGCACGACGATGAGGGCGGCAAGGCCGCGCCCGGCTTGCAGGGTCTGGAGAGTCGGGGGAAGGGCTGCGGCTTTGCTCATACATGTTAAGACCTATCATGCTCCGCGGCTGGCGGGCAACGGGCGAATAGGACGTTTTTCTTTTGACGGCAGGGTGCTAGAGCTAGGAATGCAGATTCTTGCTTAATTGGGACGGCTTTCCATGTTCATCAATGCCCGCTTCCTGACCCAGCGCGTGACGGGGGTCCAACGCTTTGCGCGCGAGATTACCGGCGCAACGGCGAATATGGGGCTGCTAGGCAAGCCAGTTCTGCTGGCGCCACGCGATGCCGCCCTGCCCCGCGATTTTCACGGGCTGGAAGTGCGGCAGACGGGATCGCGCCACGGCCATGTCTGGGAACAGATCGACCTGCCGCGTGCGGCGGCGGATGATTTTCTGATCAATCTTTGCAATACCGCCCCGGCTTTTAAGACGCAGCAACTGGTGGTTCTGCATGACGCCGCCGTGGCCGCCAACGCGCAGAATTTCACTTTGGCGTTTCGCGCCTGGTACCAGGTTCTGATCCGCAGTTATGCGCGACGCGCGGCCAAACTGGCGACCGTTTCTACTTTCTCGGCGGATGAAATGGCGCGCTGCTTCGGCATTCCGCGCGGGCATATCGAGATCATCCCCGAATCCGGCGAGCACATTCTGCGCCAGACGCCGGATTACAGTTTGCATGACAAATTCGGGCTGGAACAAGACGGTTATTTCCTCGCCGTCAGCAGCCACGCGCCGACCAAGAATTTCTGCGGCATTCTGGAAGCCGTCGCGCAACTGCCGCCGCTGCCCTTCAAATTCGTGATTGTCGGCGGGCGCGATGCGCGGGTTTTCAACGCCGGGGCGCTCGACGCCAAAGGCGCCATTGAAACCGGCTATGTCAGCGACGCGCAATTGCGGGCTCTCTATGAGCGCGCGGCGTGCTTCGTTTATCCTTCGCTCTATGAAGGATTTGGATTGCCGCCTCTCGAAGCGATGTCCTGCGGCTGTCCGGTTCTGACATCGAACACGACATCGTTGCCGGAGACTTGCGGCGCGGCTGCGGCTTACTGCAATCCGCATGACAGCGGCGATATTGCGCGGCAGCTCGCCACCCTGCTCGGCAGCCGCACGGCGCGTGATGAGCTGCGCGCGGCAGGGCTGAAACGCGCCAAGGCATGGACTTGGGCGCGGGCGGCCACGCGGCTCAACGACATCATTTCCGGTTGAGGGCCGCCATGCGTATCTGCCACGTTCTCGAAACTTCCGGCGGCGGCAGCGCGCAAGTGGTACATGAACTGGTGCGCTATGGCCTTGAACAAGGCGACGCTGTCACCGTGATTTACGCGCCCGACCGCGCCGATGCCGGGACTATCGCGCGCCTGTCGGCTCTGCCGGGTGTGCGTATGCTGGCCAGCCCGATGCAGCGCAAAATCGGGCCGCGCGATGTGGCCGACGGATGGAAACTCTACCGGCTGCTGAAACAGAACGGCCCGTTCGACATCATCCACGGACATAGTTCCAAGGCGGGGGCTTTGACGCGCGTTGCCGGATTGTTCCTGCCCGGCAAGGTGATTTATACGCCGCACGGTTTTTATTCGATGATGCCGGGAACGCCCGCTTATTATGGCTGGATTGAATGGCTGCTGAGCTGGCTGGGCCCCGCCGTGGTCAGCGTATCGCTGGGCGAATTCCGGCATAGCGAGCAACTGGGCATCGCGTCGCGAAAACTGTTTCTCATTCCCAACGGCGCTTCGCCGCGTTTTACCGCGACGCGTGAGGAAGCACGGCGGAAACTTGGCGTCGATGAAGAAACGGTTTTATTCGGCTTTATCGGACGCATGGAACCGCAGAAGAACCCTATGCGCGCCATTGACGCGTTTGCACAGGCCGCCGCCGATTTTCCCAACGCGCGTTTCGTCATGTTGGGCGATGGCAGTCTATTCGACGCGGCGAAAGCTGAGCGCGACAGGCTCGGCATGCAGACGCGTATCGATCTGCCGGGCATGCGGCAAGCGCGCGACCTCATTCCCGGTTTCGACTGCCTGATTGGCAGCAGCGATTTCGAAACGCTGCCGATTTCGTTTCTCGAATGCCTGCATGCGGGCGTGCCGATCGTGACCACACCGATCGGCGGATGCGAGGAAGCAATCATCGAAGGACGCACCGGTTTCGCGGCGCGCGATTTTTCGACAGCGGCTCTGGCGACCAAAATAAGGCATTATCTTGATGCGAATGCGGCGCAGCGGCGTCTGATGGCCGATGCCGCATTGCAGCAATCCTCCCTCTTCACGGCCGATATTATGGCGGCCAAATACCGCGATCTGTACCGCCGACTGGTAATATAAAACCTCGGAAACAACCCGAAGATTGTATTTTATCCCTCTGTTTATTATAAATTTTTCATTATGAAACTAATGGCCAGCTTTCGTTAACCAAAACAACTCTATACAGTTCGGCCTGATCGTTTATACACTCATGTCAAGCAAGAGCAGAATATAGCGGTTACTTATATTTGGCAGCGAAGGATTATCATGACGGCCCCGATACAAACGGCTGAAGAGCAAACGCTAAGCGCACCTATCCCGACCAAAAACGTGGAACAGGCGACGGCGCAGCTCGGTCATCTTCTCAACGAAATTCAAAGCGAACCAGATTTTTTCCCGCGCATTCTTCCTTTCCGTTACAGCGTCGCGCGCGTGTTGCGCGGTTATCGCATGACCGACGCGCTGGCTCTGGCGGTCGGCTTTTCCTGCGCGTGGATTCTGGCCATAACGATTAACGCCGTGTTTTTTGGGCGTCACGATCTGGAGCATCATGCGACCACACGCTTCCTGATCAAAGCGAGCCAGATTATTCTGCTCGGCTCCTGCGTCATTGTCTGGTTCACGCATAAAGGCCATTACCGCATGCGCATGCCGTTCTGGACCGAGACCAAACAGATCGTCGAGGCCATGACTTTCGCCATGCTGGCCGATACCTTCTTTCATTCGCTCGCCAAGCAGGATTTTTCGCGCCTGTGGCTAGTGTCGGGCTGGATGATCGGCGGGCTGGTCATGATCGGTTTTCGTTCCCTGTGGCGCCGCAATGCGAACAACAAGGGCAAATGGAAAGTGCGCGCCCTGCTGGTCGGCAAAGGCGAAACCGCCAACGAAACGCGCCGCGCCGTAGCCGAGGAAACCGGCCTTGGCTTCGATATCGCCGCGCAGATCGACAATCTGCCCGCCGCGTTCGAGGCCGCCGGACGTTCGTGGCAGAATCTGTGCGCCCATTATGATACGGATTATGTGGTTATCGCCCTCGACGGCGCCGACCTGATGAAGGCCGAACAGGCCTTCGCGCAATTGATGCGCGAAGATGTGCCGTTCTCGGTTTCGCCGCCCATGCATAATGTGCCGGTGTTCGGGATGGTGCCGCAGTATTTCTTCAATCACGACGTCATGCTGCTGACCCATAATCACGGGCTCAATCAGCGTTTCCCGCGCACCATGAAACGGACATTCGATATCGTGGTGTCGTCGCTGGCCCTGCTGGCGCTGAGCCCGGTCTTGCTAACCGTCGCCTTTATTGTGCGGAAAGACGGCGGCCCGGCTTTGTTCGGACATCGCCGCCTCGGCATGCTCGGCAAATCATTCCCGTGCCTGAAATTCCGCTCCATGGCCGTCAACAGCGACGTGGCTTTGAAAAAATTACTGGAAGAAAGTGCGGAAGCCCGCGAAGAATGGGAACGCGATCACAAACTGCGCAACGATCCGCGCGTAACGCCGATCGGCAAATTCCTGCGCCGCACCAGCATCGATGAATTGCCGCAGCTTATCAACGTCCTGCGCGGCGATATGAGCATCGTCGGCCCGCGCCCGATCATTGTCGCCGAGACGCAGAAATACGACAACGACATCAGCCATTATTACCGCGTGCGCCCCGGCATCACCGGGCTGTGGCAGGTCAGCGGCCGCAACGATGTTTCCTATGCCCAGCGCGTGCGCATGGATAGCTGGTATGTCCGCAACTGGTCGCTGTGGCACGATATCGCCATCATCTGCAAGACCATCCCTGCAGTATTCAAGCGCGACGGCGCTTACTAAACGGTTTCAACCGGCTTCACGCGGTCTTTCTTGACGTAATCCGCGATCAGGAACGCGAGTTCGAGCGCCTGCGTCGCATTGAGGCGCGGGTCGCAATGGGTTTCGTAACGCGCCGACAGGCCTGCATCGGTGACCGCCGAAACGCCGCCGGTGCATTCGGTCACTTCCTGCCCCGTCATTTCGAGATGCACACCGCCGGGATGCACGCCTTCGGCCCGACAGACATCGAAGAAGCCGCGCACTTCGGCAAGGATACGGCTAAATTCGCGGGTCTTATAACCGCTGGCCGACACCTGCGTGTTGCCATGCATGGGGTCGCTGCACCAGACCTCCATGCGTCCGGCTTTCTTCGTCACCCGCAAAAGAGGCGGCAAAGATTTGGCGATTTTATCGTCGCCCATGCGGGCAATCAGCGTCAAACGGCCCGGTTCGTTGGCGGGGTTGAGGATGTCGATGAGCCGCATGAGGTCGTCGGCGCTCATGTTCGGGCCGCACTTTAATCCCAGCGGATTTTTCACGCCGCGCAGGAATTCGACATGCGCGCCATCGGGTTGACGCGTGCGCTCTCCTATCCACAGCATATGGGCGGAGACGTCGTACCAGTCGCCGCTGGTGCTGTCGATGCGCGTCATAGCCTGCTCGTAAGGCAATAAGAGCGCTTCGTGCGAGGTGTAGAATTCCGTCTCGCGGATTTGTGCCGAGGTTTCGGCGTTGATGTTGCAGGCGGCCATGAAGCCCAGCGTTTCGTCGATGCGCGAGGCGAGGTCGCGATATCGCTCGCCCTGCAAACTGCTGTCGACAAAGCCGAGATTCCATTGATGCACTCGATGCAGGTCGGCATAGCCGCCCTGAATGAAAGCACGCAGGAGATTGAGCGTCGAGGCGGACTGGTTATAAACCTGAATCATACGGTCGGGGTCGGCACGGCGGGCTTCGGCGGTGAAGTCGATGCCGTTGATGATGTCGCCGCGATAGCTGGGCAGGGTCACGCCGTCGCGGGTTTCGGATTCATCGGAGCGCGGCTTGGCGAATTGTCCCGCCATGCGGCCGACCTTGACCACCGGGATGCCGCCGCCGAAGGTCAGGATGACGGCCATTTGCAGCATCATGCGGAAGGTATCGCGGATATTGTTGGCGGAGAATTCGGCGAAGCTTTCGGCACAGTCGCCGCCCTGAAACAGAAAGGCCTCGCCTGCCGCGACTTTGGCGAGCTTCTTTTGCAGCTTGCGCGCTTCGCCTGCAAAAACCAGCGGCGGGAGTTTGGCGAGGCGGGTTTCGGCTTCCTGCAATTTGGCGGCGTCGAGATAGGCCGGCATCTGTTTCGCCGGTTTGCTTCTCCAGCTTTCGGGAGTCCAGTTTTTCGTGTCGGTCATGTCTGCCGCCTTAATCATAAGTTGCGCCTCCGGTTCTGGCCGGGGCAAAGGGATATGTCAAATTGTGGGTGAGGTCGCGTGCAAATGTTCCGGGGTTACCGGAACCAGTAAAACCAACCGTAGGTAAACGCGACTGCGGGCGCAGCCGGGAAGGCGTTTCCATGGTTAATGCCGATCTTCATAGGGTGATTATACCGCGCCAGTCTCCCCAATCAATCAAATTACTTGCATAAAAGTCGAGTATAATGACGATTATGGCAACCACGAGCCAATCCAGCACCCGGCCCCCCAACGTTTCATCCGACCCGGATGATGGCGAAGCCGCCCCTGCGCCAAAAAGCAGCTCTGGCGGCTCTCCCGCAGGCTACATTCGGACTGCAGGCATGCTTATCGTCATGTGTTTGATAGGTACGGAGTATATCGAACGCAGGATAGCGCTCGGCAACAGTAATGACGCCGCGCCTCAGCCGCAGCCGCAGCCGCAGAACAGGATGCTCCTCATTTCCAAGGATTCAGACGGGTTCTGGGAAAAAATCGGGCGCACGCTCTATTTCCACGATGCCAATGCCGTGGACGTAAGCAGCGATCAATTTGCAAGCGCCAAAAACCTTGCCTACTATGTCGCCGATCTTGCCCCGAAAACTTTCGACGAACTCATTGTCACATCAACCGGTTCCGGCGGCGTTTTTTATCCGAATGGAGGCTCGGGCCTGAAGGTAAGGATCACGGATTTTCTCGACAAACTCCTTTCGATCCAGCAGGAAAACGGCCACCAGATTGCCAAGCGCATAACATTCGTCGGTTTTGATGCTTTCTCGAACCTGTCGCCGGATCAAACCGCTTATTACCGGAAAATGTCCGCCGCCCTGAATGCAGAAATCGCCGGCCCGACCAATATGGTCATGAATGTTTTCTTCTCGGCCGGCCGCTATGCCGAATTCATGCCGGATGAGCGCATCCGGCGCGACCCTCTTGACATGCCGTACGACCCAATCACCCGCATTTTTGAATTCATCGGGAGCAATCAGGGCGTCACGACCGTCGGCACCCCCGATTACAGCGAATGGTTCGACCACGCGCAGCAGCAGGCGACGGCTTCGCAGCCCGTCATGCCGGTTTCTACAGCTCCGCTCTCTGCGCCGACGGCTCCTGCCATGCCCCAGACCGCCGTCGTCACCGCCGATCGCGTCAATCTGCGTAGCTGCGCCGATATAACGTGTGACGTCATCGCCAAAATGGATAAAGGCACGCGCGTCACGCTTGATGGAGATGTCGTCAATAGCGACTGGCAAGGCGTGGAAATGACCCTTGACAATGGCCGCCCGCAACGGGGCTTTGCCTCGACACGCTACCTGGCACCGGCTTCCTGATATTTCCAAAACCGATTGAATTGCAGGAAGGCCGGTGGCATTCATTAAGCCCCTCCTCCGGCATTGGGTACTCTTATGGGAATTCGTTTCCGCAAGTCTTTTTCGATTATTCCCGGCGTTAAGATCAATCTCAGCAAGTCCGGGCCCAGCGTTTCGGTGGGCGGGCCGGGCATGACTTATAATATCGGGACCAAGGGTTCGCGCGAGACGGTCGGGTTGCCGGGCAGCGGGCTTTCCTATCAGGAGAAGTCGGGCAAGGCGGGCGGTAAGAATGGCTGGTTCGGGATTGTCGTGCTGATTGCAGCGATTGGGTATGCGGTTTTTAAGAATTTGAATTAGGCCTAAAAAGGCGCCCAGCCTTTTAGCGTTCCGCTGTTTGTATGGGTTACAATTTCATGTTAGCAACAACTACTGACTTAACTTTTGCAGCGGAACAAACGCATGCCTCACATTGATATATTCAAAGGCGATGCGGCACATCTTGGGCCGCCACAACCCGAAGAGCCAAACTATTTTAAAAGACAGGCGCAGGTCGTTGCCGATCTGAAGAAAATTGCCGCTAATTTGCCGAAGACGCCCGAAGAAAAAATGAGATTACTTGAAATGGCTTCGCCGCATCCCTTATAGGGATGGATGCTTGCCCTGTTTGGCTCTGGATTCCCGCCTGCGCGGGAATGACGCGGCACGGATAGCACCCAACTTGCAATGATGGGGCTTATTGGACTAAAACCCTCACGAACCCACAATCATCGGAAAATCGTCATGGCCACGCATCACCAATATATCTATGTCATGAAGGGCCTGTCGAAGGCGTGGCCAGGCGGGAAGAAAGTCCTCGACGATGTGTGGCTGTCCTTTTACCCGGATGCCAAGATCGGCGTGCTGGGGCCGAACGGCGCGGGCAAATCGACTTTGCTGAAAATCATGGCTGGCCTCGATACCGATTATTCCGGTGAAGCGTGGGTAGCAGACGGTGCTGTCGTCGGCTATCTGCCGCAGGAGCCGCAACTCGACCCCAAACTCACCGTCATGGGTAATGTCATGTCGGGGCTGGGCGAGAAAAAAGCCCTGCTCGACCGCTTCGACGAAGTGAATAACAAACTCGGCGAAGTTGAAGACCCCGATGAGATGCAGAAGCTGATCGACGAACAGGCGGTGCTGCAGGAAAAAATCGACGCCGGGAATCTATGGGATTTGCAACGGTCGATCGATATTGCGCTCGATGCGCTGCGCTGCCCGCCCGGCGATGCCGAGGTGACCAATCTTTCCGGCGGCGAAAAACGCCGCGTGGCTTTATGCCGGCTGCTGCTGCAAAAACCCGATCTTCTCCTGCTCGACGAGCCGACCAACCATCTCGATGCGGAATCGATTGCATGGCTGCAAACCTATCTCGCCGCTTACACCGGCGCGGTTGTGATGATCACCCATGATCGTTACTTCCTCGACAATGTCACCGGCTGGATTCTCGAACTCGACCGTTCCAAGGGCATTCCCTACGAAGGCAATTATTCGGCGTGGTTGGAGCAGAAACAGAAGCGGTTGATGCAGGAATCGCGCGAAGAAACCGGGCGGCAGAAAGTTCTGGCCAAGGAACTGGAATGGATCCGCCAGTCGCCCAAAGCCCGTCAGGCCAAGAGCAAGGCGCGCATCAATTCCTATGAACAATTGCTGGCGCAGAGCGGCGAGGAATTATCGGACGGCGCGCAAATCATCATCCCGGCCCCGCCGCGCCTCGGCAATATCGTCATCGAAGCCGACCATCTGAAGAAATCGTACGGCGAACGATTACTGATCGACGATCTGAACTTCAAACTGCCGCCGGGCGGCATTGTCGGCATTCTGGGCCCGAACGGCGCCGGTAAATCGACCTTGTTCCGCATGATCACCGGGCAGGAAAAACCCGACAGCGGCGATATCAAAATCGGCGACACGGTGAAACTCGGCTATGTCGATCAAAGCCGCGACAGTCTCCATGCCGAAAAAACCGTGTGGGAGGAAATCTCCGACGGGCTCGACGTCATCGATCTCGGCAAAAAGACGATGCCGAGCCGCGCTTATGTCGCCGCCTTCGGATTCAAGGGCGTCGATCAACAGAAGAAAGTCGGCATTCTGTCAGGCGGCGAGCGCAACCGCGTGCATATGGCCAAGATGCTGAAATCGGGTGCGAATGTTCTGCTGCTCGATGAACCGTCGAACGATTTGGATGTCGATACCTTGCGCGCGCTCGAAGACGCGATTGTTGCGTTCCCCGGCTGCGTCGTGGTCATTACCCATGACCGCTGGTTCATGGATCGCGTCGCCACCCACATTCTGGCGTTCGAGGGCGATAGCCAGGTCGTGTGGTTCGAAGGCAATTATGCGGATTATGAAGCCGACCGCCATCGCCGTCTCGGCTCCGACGCCGATCAGCCGCATCGAATCAAATATAAACCGCTGGAACGCAGCTAGTTTCCAGTCGCGGTCACAACGCGCCGGATAGAGATATTCACCAATCGTTAACCGAATACACCTATATGATCAGGGCACAAGAGCAACCGCTTAGGTGCCCCCCGCATGCCCACAAAGCCGCCTTCCTCCTCCCGCCTTCTGCACAGCCTTTCGTTCCGTTTGCAACTTACGACCATTGTGCTGTCGCTGGTTGGCGTTTCGTTCGGCGTGCGCGGCTATATCCATAATTACGATCTGCTGGGCGCGGAAAAAAGCATGTCGCTGTTCTACGATCTGGAATGGCAGATCGCCATCGCTCTTATTTTTAATATCGGCGCGGCCTATATTATTTATCAGATCGCCACGAAGCCGGTGCGGGTTCTGGGCGAAGTCATGCGCGCCCTGACCGAAGGCGACACCGCCATTGAGGTGCCCTATACGAAACAGGGCACCGAAGTCGGCAGCATGGCGCGCAAGGTCGCCATCTTCAAACAGAACGCCATCGACAAGAAGCATCTTGAGGAACAGCAGAGCCGGTCGGCCGCGGAATCTCAGGAAGAAAAAAAGCGCACGATGCAGGACCTGGCCAAAAATTTTGAAGGCACCATTCTTTCGGTGGTCGAAATCGTGGCCTCCGCCGCGGGCGACATGCAGGCCAACGCCGAAAGTCTGGTCGCGATGGCAGGCAAGACCAGCCAGCAATCCGGCACCGTGGCCACCGCCACCGAGCAAACCATTTCAAGCGTGCAGACCGTGGCCGCCGCCGTCGACGAATTGTCGCAGGCCATCGGCCAGATCAATGGACAGGTCGCCGAATCCGCCAAGATCAACAGCGAAGCGGTGGCCGAAGTTCGCAATGCCGACACCACCATTTCGACTCTTTCCGAAGCGGCGATGCAGATCGGCGACGTCGTCAAGCTGATTCAGGAAATCGCCGGACAGACCAATCTGCTGGCGCTCAACGCCACCATCGAGGCGGCGCGCGCGGGTGAAGCGGGCAAGGGTTTCGCCGTGGTCGCCAGCGAGGTCAAGAACCTGGCCACGCAGACCGCCAGCGCCACCGAGGAAATCGCCAGCAAGATCGCCACCATTCAAAGCGTCTCAGCCAATTCGGTTACCGCCATTCGCGGCATCGGCAGAACCATCGACCGCACCAGCGAGATCGCCAGCACCATTTCGACCGCCATTGTGCAGCAGACCGCCGCGGCGCAGAAAATTTCCGCCAATGTGCAGCAGGCTTCGCTGGGCACCGATAAAATATCCGTCAGCATCGCCGACGTCACCAAGGACGCGGTGGATTCCCTCGCCGCATCCGAAGAAGTGGTTCAGGATTCGCACAAACTGTTCCAGCAGTCGGAACGGCTGCAAAGCGAGATCAAGTCGTTCCTCGACAAGATACGGCACGGTTAGCCCCATTAACGGAAAGAGCCGTCATCCCGGCGCAAGCCGGGATGACGGCAAGGGAAAAATCAAACTATTCTTATTCCGCCGCCAGTTGGGCGGCGCTGTCCGTGACCACAGATGCGGACACCAGACGGAAAAACTCGGTCAGATCCTCGCGCAGCCGCGCAAAGCCGCTACTTTTCTCGATATTGATTTCGTCGAGATAAAGCTTGCGGTTGATTTCGATCTGCAGCGCCTGCGCGCCGCCAGTCCCCGGGGCGCCGGTTGCGCCGTAGCGCCGCATAATTTCACGGCCTTTGTAGGGATCGTTCAGCACCACGCGATAGCCCATATCCTGCAGGATCCTTTGCACACGGCGGGTAAAAGCCGGGTCGCAACTGGTGCCGTCGCGGTCGCCGAGAACAAAATCGGGGCGCGAGATGCCGTTCTCAAAACGGTCGGACATCGAATGCATGTCGAGCAGATAACAAACGCCCTGTTGCGCGAGACGCATCTGCACGAGGGAACGCAGCCCTTCGTGATAAGGCCGGTAATAGGTTTCGATGCGGCGCATGGCCTCGGCGGCCTTGAGGGGGGCGCGATAAAGCAGCACCCCATTGCGGCACAGGCGGCGAACAAGGCCAAAGCCCCGCAGCGTCATGGCATCGGGCGCGAGCGGCACGGGCCACGCACCATCGATCGCGGCGGGGTCGATATCTGTTTCCGCGCGATTGACGTCGATCATGCTGCGCGGGAATTCGGCCATGACCACGGTGGCACCCGCTTGTGAAGCGCCCGTCACCAGTTCATCGACATAGGCGTCCTCGGCCTGCCGCAGCAAAGGCAGCGGGCAGGCATAGTCGAAATCGGCAGGGTAAATCCGCCCGCTATGCGGCGAACCGATGATGAAGGGCGACGGTTCGCCCGTGGGGTCAATCAATGTGTAGGGAAGCAGCGCCATGGCCCCTGTTTAACATGAAATACGGGCAACTGCGCAAAAAAGCCCGCGAATTTTGTCAATACATTGATATGTATAAGTATTTTGTCGATCCAGGCGCGAGCGCAATTATTATTGGCGATAGAAGCAGCCCCCTGTTTATGCTAATTTCAGTAAGTACATATTTAAATTTGGTATATTGAGGCATTTGTTATGAGCATCGACCCGAAAAATTATTGGCAGGACGATTCCGCCCTTCCGCTTATCGACAGCACCGAATTCGAAGCGCTGAAGGCGTCGCTTTCGGCGCCGCGCGACCGCGAGATTCTGGAGGCCTTCATCGAAGCCTATCATGCCGAAGCGGCGCAGGCGTCGCGGCAGGCGCGGGATTTCGATATTCAGAAAGCCGTCGCCGAAACCGTGAGCGCTTCTTTATCGGGCGCCGCGCCCAAAAAGATCGCTAGCTGGTTCCCGCACCGGTTCGAAAAACCGGTTGCCGCGCCGCTGCAAATTCATCTGAGCCTGAACGGATTCACCGGCGAGATGTGGCGCGCCATGGTCGCGAGGCTCGACGCCGGCGACAGAAAAATGCTGCGCACCTTCATCGCGGCGTTCGACACGCCCGGCGATGGGAAAAGCCTCAATGAGGCCGCGATCGAAGTCTCGATCAAGCTGCTGAGCGACTATCGTTCGATCGCCAGGAAAATCCAGAACTGGTTTACGCCGCCGCCCGCGCCCAAAGTCGAGACAGCGATTATCGCGGCCGCCACCGCAACAACCAAGCCCAGGCGCGGCAGGCAGCCGAAGCCCAAGACCGAACCGGCAAACGAACCCGCAGCGGACGAAACGCGGCAGGAAGACACGCCTCCCCCGCCGCCCGAACCGCCCGCTCCGCCGCCAGAGCCGCCTGCGCCCCCTGTCGAAACCGCAAAGAAAGCGGGCCGCGACGTGACCGCGCGCGCGGCGTCAAACCCGAACGAACCCGCGCCCGCCGAGGAAAAGGCCGACGCCATCAAAACGCCGCAGGATCTTTTGCTGGTGGCGCGCCGCGTTGCCGACTCGTGCAACAAAAAATCGCTGACCCATTACGCCAGAAGCATCAAGCATAACCTCGCTGCCGTAAGGTCGGCGGTCAAGCGCGACCCGACGCTTATCAATCTCGGGAACTTTTCGCTGATGCTCAATCTGTTGTCGCAGCATCTACTGCTCAATGAAGGCCCGCATAGATCGCCGCAATCGCCTTATTCGATCGGCAGGAGCATTCTGACGACCGTCAAATTCATGAGCGAACTGCATCCCGACATGTTGCAGGCAAACCCGATTCTGAAGGAACGGCTGCACAGCCTGACCGCCGAACACGGCCATATCTGCAGCCCCGATAAACCGTTGCATCATGACGCGTTGCTGCTGCTGGCGGAATGGCGGACGCTCAAATTCAGCGCTCCCGCCAACACACCGTCGATGCCGCATTCGTCCGCGAAAGAGGATGAAGGCTGGCATGATCAACATATTTCGCGGGTTTACGGAGGCGGCGAGAGGGCGCGCCCCCGGAAGCCCGCGCCGCGCCCGCATCAGGATCGTTCCGATAAGCCCAAAAGAAGCTAACCAGATTTCAGGTTGGGGAAAGGACCCTTGGGTCGAACCGACAGGCCATTCACCGCATCCTTTCCACCATTAAAAAAGCCCCCTTCAAGAGGGGGCCTTTTAAATGGTGGAAGGGACAGGATTCGAACCTGTGTACTCGTGAGAGGGCAGATTTACAGTCTGCTGCCATTAACCACTCGGCCACCCTTCCAGCGGGAAACCAGCGAACTGCGGGAAGTAACGGATTTTGCT
>JARLJC010000291.1 GCA_031291435.1 Alphaproteobacteria bacterium
AGCGGATGACTTGGCGAGCCGTTCGGCGGGCACGCCAAGTTGCCCGAAACCGCTGACGATTTCGGTGGCATCGGTGAAGCGCGCCTCAAGTAGCAGGATTACGCCTGGCCCCTGATCTGCAGGCAATTCGCGCGCAACGAACGCTTCTTCCGGCCAATCGGGCAGACCTTTGCGCCCACGGTCGAGCATGCGCTGCACGATATCGAAAGGCAGGGCCGCAGACAGGGCTTGCGCGGTAACAGCAAGCCGCTCGCCGCGATCGATGCAGGTGATGGGCTGCAGCGGTGCGGGCGTGATATCCACTTCGATCCGGCCGCCGCCCCGCGGGTAAAAGCCGTGTTTGACCAGACGCGCCGAAACATGCGGCCCCATGCGATTGATCACAGGCAGGAAGCAGCGCTCGATAAAATCGAACGGCGGTGCCAGCATGTTGTGCGTGCCCCCTTCGAGCACGAGGCGCGAGGGCTTGTCGGTCAGCACCAACGGCATCAGAACCGTTTGCAACACCAGCCCCGTGCTGCCTGCCGTGCCAACAGCAAAATGGTATTCGCCAGGCGTAACTTTGCCGGGACGGAACGTCAGATCAGATGAACCGACGCCAAGCCCACTGCATTCCGCGCCGGAGATCACGCAGGCAGCCTCGACCGCCGTCACATGCTGGCGCATCAGGCCCGGCTTGGAACGCTTGGCGCGGATGTTGGTGATACGGAAAGGTTGGCCGGTGACCAGCGAGAGCGCGCAAGAATTGCGCACCATCTGGCCACCGCCTTCGCCTTCCGAACCGTCAATAATGATCATGTGTTCTTCTCAATTTGGTCTGCGCAAAGGGGTATCACCCCTTCACGCAGACAACCTGTTTCAAGGTATGGACGATTTCGACCAGATCGGCCTGGGCGGCCATCACGGCTTCGATCGGCTTATAGGCGCGGGGCGTTTCATCGATCACGCCCACATCTTTGCGGCATTCCACGCCCGCCGTATCGGCGATGTGATCCGCAAGGCTGACCTGACGCTTGGCTTCGTTGCGGCTCATCACGCGGCCCGCGCCATGCGAACAGCTGTGAAAGCTCTCCGCATTGCCCAGCCCGCGCACGATGAAGCTTTTGGCCCCCATCGAGCCGGGAATGATCCCCAGCACACCCTTGGCCGCGCGCACCGCCCCCTTGCGGGTGATCAGCACGTTTTCGCCAAAATGGTTCTCGCGCGTCACATAGTTGTGATGGCAGTTCACCGCCTCCAACTCGGCCTCGAACGGCTTGGCGATCTGGCCTCGCAGGGCGGCGATCACATTGGCCATCATCATCCGCCGGTTGAGCGCGG
>JARLJC010000292.1 GCA_031291435.1 Alphaproteobacteria bacterium
GAGTTACCCGTGCCGCGTCATTCCCGCGCAGGCGGGAATCCAGAGCCACAAGAACAACCGCTTGCCCTGTTTACCCCTGGATTCCCGCCTGCGCGGGAATGACGCTTGCGGGCGAGGGCTTTCTAAAACTTCTGAATAACCGCCGCGAATACGCCGCGCCGCGCGCCATATTGCGGGGCGCCGACGCCGATGCCGGTGCCGTCGCGCAGTTCATACTGGCTGTTGAAGATGTTATCGACCGACAGGCGCAGAGCAGTTTCGTCATGCGGGAACAAATCCAGTTTCTGTTCGATGCTGGCGTTGAAGACGGCATAGGGGCGCAAATGGCTGGTATTGGCGAAACCGTCGCGCAACCCGCTGCCGAAATTGCCGTCGAGGCCGAGGGTTGTTTCCGGAAGCACATCATACGACACGCCGCCCGACAAAGTATAAGTCTGGTCGTGGTCGAGATGGACGTAATGGTTCTGAATATAGGCCAGTTCCGAAGGATCGTCGAAATTGAACTGCGCCGACACCACATTCTCGCCCATCGCGCGCGAGAAGGCGAAATTGGCGTAGGCTTTCAGTTTATCGCCCGTATAGGTCGCCGAAATTTCCGAGCCGTAGATATAGCCATGCTCGTAATTGAATGGCGTCAGAATCAATGCCGGGCCAAACTGGCCTTCGTCGAGCAGATCATGCACCAGCTTGTAATAGGCATCGACATCGACCTGCCAGCGTTCGCCGATTTTCTGCGAGGCACCGATATCGAAATTATGCGAACGCTCGGGCTTGACCGGCGCATTAAGCGTGGTCGAGGGCGCGTTGGTCGTATTGGCGAAGGCGGCGAGATCGCTATTCGAGACCAGCTCCATCGGCGGCGGCGTGAAATAACGTGCATAGCCAGCATGCAAGGTGGTGGTGTTGGTCGGTTTATAGACGATATTGAGGCGCGGGCTTAACTGGTTTTCGCTGACATATTGCTCCATCTGGTCGAAGCGCGCGCCGTAATTGACGGTGACCTGATCGCTGAGTTTCCATTCGTCTTGCAGATAGAGTCCGTAAAGCTGGCCGTCCTTGGTGTGGTTGCTGGTGATGGGGCCGGTGACGATATTGTTGCCCGCGCCATCGAACTGCTGGTTGCCGCTGCCATCGGTTTCAAACGCGTAAGATGTGCTGTTGTTGTCGATATGGTCGTTCTGCAGCGAGAATCCGGCGCGCAGCGTATGTTCGGCGTTGAGTTTCCAGCTATTGTCGTTCTGCAAACCGGTGGCGAGATCTTTATATTGCACGTCCGAGGCCACGCCGTTGAACATCAAATCGCCGGTGATGTCAGGCCGGAAATGGGTTTCCGAACTGCGGATGAAGGGCGCGATCTGGATATCGACATTGTCGGCGCGGCCTTGCCAGGCGGCGGTCAGATACTGGTTGCTTTCGAACTGGCGCTCGTTAAGCGCGGATGAATCGAAAGTGGTGCTGCCGTTAAGCTGATAACCGCCGGTCGCCTGATTGGGGTTGTTGGGAATCTGGAAATAACTGATCGAATTGCCCGCGATCATTTCGACGCGCTGCATCGGGTTGAGCATATAGGACGCATAGCCGAATTGTTTGTTCTGCTCGGTATGGTCGTGAATGGCGCTGGCTGAGGGGGTAGGGTTTTCGATGCCGAGATCGGAGGATAAATGGCTGGCCGAAACGAAATAATCGGTGTTGCCCGCCGTGCCGCCATAGCTGATCGAGGGGGCGAGCGTGCCGTTCGAGCCGCCCATCATTTCGGCGGTGCCGCCATTCTGGAATCCGGTCTTGGTGTCGATATCGACCACGCCCGCCGTGCGGTAGCCGTACTGCGCGGGTAGTGCCCCGTCGAGTAGCGAGGCGCGTTCAATGATATGGGTGTCGAGCGTATCGCCGAAACCGCTGATGCCTTCGGGCAGCAGGATGCCGTTGAGCCGGTATTGCAGATCGGCGTGTTCGCCGCGGATATGCAGGCCGCCGCTGGCCAATGAATCTTCCGCCACGCCGGGGGCTTGCAGCAGAACTTTGTCGAGCGAGGTGTCGGCGCCCTGCGGCAAGGATGCTATGGAGTCGGCGTCGAATTTATACTGGTTGGTGCCGGTGGTAGGCGACAGGCTGTTACGCATTTCGCGCCGTCTGGCGACCACGATATTCATCGGCGCGCTCTGCGACAGGCTGATGTCCTTATGCACCGGCGCGTCGGCGACCGACAATTGCGCCGAGCCGAGAACATGATCTTCCTGCGCCGCCAGCAGAACGTAACTGCCGGTTGGCACGGCGGCGAAGGCGTAATGGCCTTTGGCGTCGCTGACGGTGGTCTGGACGATAGCGCCTTGCCCGTTTTGCAATTTGACTTCCTTGCCCGAGGCCGGCTTGCCGGTTTCGTCCTGCAGGGTGCCGTCAACGGCAACGGACGCGGCCCAGGCGGGGGTGGAGACGAGCAGGGCGGCGAGCAAAAGGCGTTTCATATCCCCTCCGTTTACAATGTTATAACATAACATATACGCGGAGAGAAAATCGGCGTCAAGAGGGGTTGTGGAAAAGTCGGTGCAGAAAAAACGCCGTCATCCCGGCGCAAGCCGGGAGGTGGATTCACATTTGAAGTGCAACAGTTGGAGGTGGGAGGAGAATACCTCGGCGGGGGTTTTGAAGCCAAGGCATTTTCTGGGTGTGGAGTTAAGGATATGAGCGAGGTGCTGAA
>JARLJC010000293.1 GCA_031291435.1 Alphaproteobacteria bacterium
ATCCGGGATAAAAAGAGACGTCCCCGCAATAACGGGGGACAACCCCGCCCAGGGGGGTATCCATGATCTTTCGCTTGGCGCCCACTAGGGAGCCCCGCGGGCGCGGGGATGACGCTAGCGGGAAGTGCAGCACTTTTATTGCGCTTACGATAGCGTTTCTTTTTTGCTGGTTCTCGCCTGCCCTCGCGGCCAACGGCATCGCTCTCCACGGCGATCCTAAATACCCGGACGGTTTCGCGCATTTCGATTATGTCAATCCCGACGCGCCCAAGGGGGGTACGCTGCATCTATCGGCGCTCGGCACCTTCGACACTATCAATCCCTATACGCTGAAGGGCATGGCGGCGGACGGCGCAGGCGCGGTGTTCGAAACCTTGATGGCGGGCGCGCTCGACGAGCCTTTCACCCAATATGGCTGGCTGGCGGAAAGCGTCACCGTCGCGCCCGATAAAACATGGGTCGCCTATAAACTCCGCCCCGAAGCGCGGTTCAGCGACGGGCATCCGGTAACGCCCGACGACGTGATTTTCTCGTTCGAGACTTTGCGCGCCAAGGGCCATCCTTTCTATCGCAGTTATTATACCGATGTCGTCAAGGCCGAGAAAAACGGGCCGCATGACGTGCGTTTCACTTTCCGCGATGCCACCAATACCGAATTGCCGCTCATCATGGGGCAATTGCCTGTGTTCGAGAAAAGCGACTGGGTCGGCGCAGTCGCGGTTGCGACCGGCGCGCAAGCGGCGGGCGCAGAGCAGTCGCGCCCAAATAAAGAGTCCAAGGATTTCGCCGCCACGACTCTGACTCCCATTATCGGCAGCGGGCCGTATAAGGTCGAAAGCATGGTGCAGGGCCGCACTATTACCTTCGTGCGCGACAAAAACTGGTGGGGCGCGAAACTGCCTGTGAATGTCGGGCGTTATAATTTCGACCGCGTGACTTACGATTATTACCGCGACGCCACCGTGGCGCTGGAGGCGTTCTTCGCTGGGCGTTACGATTACCGGTTCGAGAATATCGCCAAACATTGGGCGCTCGATTACAACACGCCCGCTATTCAGCAGGGCTTGATTAAAAGGCAAGAATTGAAGAACGAATTGCCGGCGGGCATGCAGGCCTTCGTGCTTAATATGCGCCGTCCTTTGTTTCAGGATGTGCGGGTGCGCGAGGCGCTTGACGACGCCTTCGATTTCGAATGGGCCAACAAGAATTTCGCCTATGGGTCTTACACCCGCACGCAAAGTTATTTCGATAATTCCGAACTGGCGGCGACGGGGTTGCCTTCGCCCGCCGAGCTGAAATTGCTGGAACCCTATCGGGCGCAATTGCCGCCTGAGGTGTTCACGCAGGAATATAAGGAACCGACGACGGACGGCAGCGGCAATAACCGCGACAATCTGCGCAAGGCGGCGGCTTTGTTAAAGGACGCTGGATGGGAACTGAAAAATGGCATCCTGACCGACAAGCAGGGCAAGCCCTTCACCTTCGAAATCATCATCGACGAGCCGATGTTCGAACGCTGGATCGAACCTTATCTGCGCAATCTCGAAAGGCTTGGCATTCACGCCACTTTGCGCACCGTGGATTCATCGCAATATCAGAACCGGCTCGACGATTTTGATTTCGATATTACGATTTCGGTGTTCCAGCAATCGCTCTCGCCCGGGAACGAGCAGTTCGATTACTGGGCCTCATCCAAGGCCGATATCAAGGGCAGCCGTAATCTGATCGGCATTAAAAACCCTGTCGTCGATGCGTTGCTCGACAGGCTGGTGCATGCCGACAGCCGCGAGGATCTCGTCACCGCCTGCCGCGCGCTCGATCGCGTGCTGCTATGGAACCATTATGTCGTGCCGCAATGGCATATCGGCACTTACCGCATCGCCTATTGGGATAAATTCGGCATGCCGCCCGGGTTGCCGAAATATGCGCCGCAGGGGGCGATCACCGATGCCTGGTGGGCCGACGCCGCCAAGGCCGATAAAATCGGCGCGGCGCAAAATCGTAAATAATCAGGCTTTAACGGCGGCCACGGCTTCGGCATAAGTCGCGAACAGGCGCACATGATCGTGGCCGTCGGAAACGCCCATTCTTCTGGCAAGCTCGCGGGGCTGGCCGCGCAATCCGGCAATCAGCACTTGCGCGTTATGCTTGCGGCAATGGGCGACGAACCCGGCCAGCGCCGACGCGCCCGAGGCATCCATCATCGGCACGTCTTCCATATCGAGAATATAAGCGCGCGGGCTTCCATCGATCTGTTCGAGCACGTCGGTCAGATGCGACACCACGCCGAAGAAAAACGGGCCGTCGAAATGCACGCTCTCGACATCCTTGGGCAGATCGCGGCGCAAAGCGGCGGCATCCGCCGCATGACGGCCACTCTGAATTTCGACCGCCTGCGTCATACGATGCATGAAGAGCAGGCAGGCCAGAACGATGCCGACTTCGATAGCGACGGTCAGATCGACCAGAGCGGTAAGAAGGAAAGTGGAGAGCAGCACGAGCCCATCGCCGCGCGGCCCACGCAGCAGGTGGCGGAAGCGTTCGATCTCGCTCATATTCCATGCCACGACGATAAGCACGGCGGCAAGGCTGGCGAGCGGGATGTAGCGCGCCAGCGGGGCAAAGAAATACATGAAGGCGAACAGGAAAATGGCATGCAGCATGCCCGCCACCGGCGAATAGGCGCCGGAGCGGATATTGGTGGCGGTGCGGGCGATAGCCCCCGTAGCAGGCAATCCGCCGAACAAGGCCGAGGCGCAGTTGGCAATCCCCTGCGCCAGTAATTCGCCGTTGGAGCGGTGGCGCGTTCCGGCAAGGCTGTCGGCGACCACGGCGGAGAGCAGCGACTCAATCCCTGCCAGAAAAGCAATCGTGAAAGCGCTGGGGAATAATTCGCGCACCCTACCCCATTCCATATGCGGCAAAGCGGGCACGGGCAGCGTGTTAGGCAAATCGCCGAAACGCGAACCAATGGTTTCGATATGCAGATGGCAGGCGGCGACGGCGGCAGACCCCGCTACGACCGCAAGCAGGAAACCCGGCAGGCGCGGCGAATAACGGCGCGCAAGAAGAATAAGCACGAGCGAGCCCGCGCCGACGGCAAAGGTGGCCGGGTCAAGCGTGGCGGCATTCTCGGCATAGGCCACCCATTTCGGAATAAAGTCGGCGGGCGGTTTCGGGACAGCAAGGCCGAAGAAATCCTTCACCTGACTGGAAAAGATGATGAGTGCGATGCCGGAGGTGAAACCGGTGACGACAGGCTGCGGCATATAACGGATCACCGCGCCGAACCGCGCCAGCGCCGCGACGATCAGAATCGCACCCGCCATCACCGTCGCCTGCAGCAATCCGTCATAACCGTGCTGCGCGATGACGTTAAACACCACGACCACGAACGCGCCGGTGGGACCGCCAATCTGGAATCGCGTGCCGCCCAAGGCAGAAATGAGGAATCCGGCGACGACGGCGGTGATAAGGCCTTTATCTGGCGTCGCACCGCTGGCGATAGCGAGCGCCATAGATAAAGGAAGCGCAACGATGGCGACGGTCAAACCGGCCAGCACGTCCTTGGTAAATTTGGCGCTGTCATAACCTTCGCGCAAAGTCTCGATGGATTTGGGCAGCCAGGCGCGTAACGACATAAGCGACTCCGCAACAGGGGTTTCGCGGATTATGCAGCCATTCGCACGAAATCGTCGAGAATCTTTTTGACGCCCTGCAGACGCTGATCGGCATCCATCCATGCCCGCATAATCACTATCTTCTGGTCGGGGCGGACTTTGACCGTACCGGACTGGTTCGCTATCCAGGCCACAAGGCGGTCGGGCTTGGCGAAGCGGTCTTTGTAAAAGGCGATGACCGCGCCTTTGTCGGCGGCGTCGAGTTTGGCGATACCGGCCTTGCGGCAGGCTTGCTTGATCGCCACGGTTTGCAGCAGATTTTCGACTTCGGGCGGCAGAGGGCCGAAACGGTCGATCATCTCGGCGGCAATCGGCTCGATTTCGGCACCGTCCGCTATGTCGGCGAGGCGGCGATAGAGGCCGAGGCGGACATTGAGATCGGTGACATAGGTTTCGGGGATAAGCACCGACAGGCCGAGATTGATTTGCGGCGTAAAGCGGTCGGGCGCGGAATCGGCGTTGCCCCCGGCGCGGGCAAGTTCGACCGCGTCTTCCAGCATCTGCTGATAAAGCTCGACGCCGACTTCGCGGACATGGCCGGATTGTTCTTCGCCCAGCAAATTGCCGGAGCCACGAATATCCATATCGTGGCTGGCGAGCTGGAACCCCGCCCCCAATTGTTCGAGCGTTTGGATAACTTCGAGCCGTTGCTGCGCGGTTTGGGTGAGGGCGAGTTCGGGCGGATAGGTCAGATAGGCAAAACCCCGCAATTTGCCGCGCCCGACCCCCCCGCGCAGCTGATAAAGCCCGGCAAGGCCAAAACGGTCGGAACGATGCAGCACGATAGTGTTGGCGTTGGGAATATCCAACCCGGATTCGATGATGTTGGTGGCGAGCAGAATGTCGAATTGCCGCGCGTCAAACGCGGTCATGATGTCTTCGAGCTGCGAAGGATTCATGCGCCCATGGGCCATAACGATTTTGAGTTCGGGCGTCAGTTCGCGAAGGGCCGCCGCCACGCCATCGAGGTCTTCGATATAAGGGCAGACATAGAATGACTGTCCGCCGCGATAATGTTCGCGCATCAGCGCCTCGCGGATCACGAGAGGATCGTAAGGCAGAACGAAAGTCCGCACCGACAAACGATCCAACGGCGGTGTGGCGATCAGGCTGAGTTCGCGCACCCCCGCGAGCGCCAGTTGCAGCGTGCGCGGAATCGGCGTCGCGGTCAGGGTCAACACATGCACTTCGGCGCGTAGTTCTTTCAGCCGTTCTTTCTGTTTGACGCCGAAATGCTGCTCCTCGTCGATGATCATCAGACCGAGATTGCTGAAGGCGACTTCCTTGCCGAGCAGCGCATGCGTGCCGACGACGATTTCGGCGCGGCCTTCCTTGAGGTCGAGTTTGGTCTGCGTGGCCTCGGCGACAGGAACCATGCGCGACAATTGCCGCACCCGCACCGGGAAACCGTGGAAACGCGCGGTAAAATTATTGAAATGCTGGCGCGCCAGCAAGGTGGTCGGAACCACGACCGCGACCTGCAATCCCGCCTGCACGGTAGCGAAGGCAGCGCGCAACGCCACTTCGGTTTTGCCGAAACCGACATCCCCGCAAACCAGCCTGTCCATCGGCTTGCCGCTGGCAAGATCGCCCAGCACTTCCCCAATGGCGCGTTCCTGATCTTCGGTTTCGGCATAGGGGAAACGCGCGGCGAATTCCTGATAAACGCCTTCGGGGACTTCGATCACTTCGCCTTTTTTAATCTCGCGTTCGGCGGCGATTTTCATCAGCGCGTCGGCCATGTCTTTCAGGCGTTTCTTGACGCGCGATTTGCGGGTTTGCCAGCCCAATCCGCCCAGTTTGTCGAGCACCGCACCGGACTCCGCGCTGCCATAGCGCGTCAGCAGATCAAGTTTTTCCACCGGCACGAATAATTTGTCGCCGCCGTCATAAATCAATTTCACACAATCATGCGAGGTACCGAGAACGGTAACGGCTTCCAGCCCTTCATAACGCCCAATGCCATGTTCGTTATGCACGACGAAATCGCCGGGATTGAGGGAACCGAGTTCGATCTGGAACTGTTTGGCAGCGCGGCGTTTGCGCGGCGCGCGCACCAGACGGTCGCCGAGGATATCCTGCTCGGTAATGAGCGTGAGGTCGGGCGACACGAATCCATGTTCGAGGCCGAGAATGACGATGCCGACCAGTTTCGTGTCGAGTTTGTGGAGCGCGTCGTAATCGGCGATTTTCTCCTGCGCCGAAACGCCGTGGCTGCGCAGCAATCCGGCCATGCGGTCGGCCGAACCTTGCGAATAGCAGGCCAGCGCCACGCGGCGGTTCTGTTTTTGCTGATCCACCACATGCGCCTGCAACGCGGTATAAAGATCGCCTTCATGCTGGGTGGCGCGGGCGTCGGCGAAATCGCGGCCGCGCTGGCCCCGGCAGTCTATAGCATCGCCGCCCACCGCCGCGAAAGGCGACAGATGCGCAACAGCCCTGCCCGCCAGAATTTCATCGAGCGCCGCCTGCGGCAGATACAAACTATCGACCGGCGCGGGTTTATACGGCACCACGCCGTCTTTCTTTTTGGCGCGCTTCGCGGCTTCGAACATCGACTGGCGCGATTGATAGAAATCCTCGACCTGTTGAAGGCGCGAGGTGATCGCTTCTTCGGACTGATAATCGAACGTCACCGGCGCATCGGGTACATAATCGAACAGGCTGTACAGGCGCGGATAAAACAGCCCCAGCCAATGTTCGACGCCAGGGAATTTCTGGCCCTGCGTCACCGCTTCATAAAGCGCGTCGTTATCGGTGACCGCGCCGAACAAAGTGCGGTAACGCGACCGGAAATGGGCGATCGCCGCTTCGCTGAGGATGGCCTCGGCAATCGGGCCGAGATGAAAACGATCAATTTTATCGGTCGTGGTTTGCGTCAGAGGATCGAAGATGCGGATACTATCGATATCGTCGCCGAAATAATCGAGGCGCAAAGGCGCGTCATAACCCGGCGGGAACAAATCGACGATGCCGCCGCGCACCGCGAATTCACCGGCCTCACGCACCGTGCCTGCATTGACGTAACCGTTTTCGGCAAGGAATGCGCGGAGTTTTTCCACCGGCAAAGTCGCGCCGACTTCGGCATGCAAACTCGCATGTTCCAGAATATCGGGCGGCAAAGTTTTCTGCACAATCGCGTTGATCGTCGTCAGAACGATGCAGGGATTTTTGAAAGCGCCGCGCAGCCTGCTCAATGCCGCGATGCGTTGCGCGACGATATCGGTATGCGGAGAAACGCGGTCATAGGGCAGGCAATCCCAGGCCGGAAATGGCACCACCTCGCAACCCGGCGCGAAGAAAGCCAGCGCATCGGCGAGAATGGCGGCACGGGTATCGTCCAAAGCCACATGAATGACCGGCCCAGCCGCCCGCGAGGCGATTTCGGCCAAAACGCGCGCATCGTGCCCTTCCGGCGCACCTGCCAGCAGGGTTTTTGTCTTTTCCTCTATTTTCCAATTGCTTGTGAACATAACTTAATCTGGTTTTGCAAAACGATGCGCGCAGAGCATTTGCATCACTTCATTGTCGTTTTCGGGGGGCAAAGGCTCGATTCCCGCTATCCAGTTATACAAATCGGGGTCGGAAAGCTCCAAAACAGCCTCGTACAGCCCCAGTTGAGCGGGCGTGAAGGTGCCGATATGGGCGTCGGCGAAACTGCCCATCAGCAAATCCATCTCGCGGGTGCCGCGGTGCCAGCTGCGGAAACGCAGGCGCCCACGCCTTTCTGCTTGGCGATTAGCATCACTCATTTCCAAACCTCGTGAATTACGGCATTGTCTATAATAAATCGCAGCCCAAAGCCAGAAACTATGCGCCCGAGCGTCCTTTATCCCCTTTTTGCCAGCCTTTCGTCCCTCAAGGGTGTGGGGCCAAAGCTGGTCGGGCTGTACCGCAAGCTGTGCGGCGATTATGTCGTCGATCTGCTGTGGCATCTGCCCGCAGGTGTCATCGACCGCAGCGCGATGCCGGAACTGCGCCATGCCGAGAGCGGGACAATCGCGACTCTGGAAGTCACGATTGCCAAGCATGAGGTTCCGGCCAAACGCCATTTGCCCTATCGCATCATCGGCACCAGCGGCGGGGCGGAAATCGCCCTGACTTACTTCAACGCGAAAAGCGATTATCTGGAAAAGATTTACCCCGTCGGCGGCAAGGTGATCGTCAGCGGGTTGATCGAACGTTACCGCGACCGCTGGGTGATGAACCATCCGGATTACGCGGTGCCGCCCGAACGCCGCGACGAAATTCCCCGCTTTGAACCGGTCTATCCGCTGACCGCCGGGATCAGCGGCAAGATGCTCGGCAAACTGGTGCGGCAGGCTCTGGCCCGCGCGCCGGAATTGCCGGAATGGAACGACGCCGCCTTGATGAAGCGCGAGGGCTGGCCCGCATGGAAGACAGCGATACTGGCGGCGCATCAGCCTTTGCCGGAAAATGCCGAGGCGACTTTGCCCGCACGGCGGCGGCTGGCTTACGATGAATTGCTGGCCGATCAATTGTCGCTGACGATCATCCGCGCCCATCATCGCGGCGTGAAAGGGCGCAGTTTCGTGGGCACCGGCAAACTGACCGGGAAGCTTGAGAAGTCCCTGCCCTTTTCCCTCACCGGCGGGCAGAGGCAGGCGATTGCCGAAATATTCGGCGACATGAAGGCGAACAAACGCATGCTGCGGCTGCTGCAGGGCGATGTCGGCGCAGGCAAAACGATTGTCGCCTTGATGGCGATGCTGCATGCGGTTGAATCCGGCGTGCAGGCGGCCCTGATGGCCCCCACCGAAATTCTCGCCAAGCAGCATCATGCGCGGCTGTCTGGTTTTCTGAAGCCGCTGGGGATCGAGATCGGTTTGCTGGTCGGGCGCGGGCGCGGCGGCAACCGCGCCGCTACCTTGGAGGCCTTGGCCAGCGGCGACATGAAACTGGTGGTCGGCACGCATGCCTTGTTCCAGCAGGATATCGAATTCGCCGATCTGGGGCTGGCCGTCATCGATGAGCAGCACCGCTTCGGCGTCAATCAGCGTTTGCTGCTTTCGGATAAAGGGCGCGGCGTCGATATTCTGACCATGACCGCCACGCCCATTCCGCGCACCCTTACCCTCACCGCCTATGGCGATATGGATGTCTCGCGCGTAATGGATAAACCGGCGGGACGGCAGAAAATCGATACCAGCCTCATCGATATGGCGCGCCTCGCCGAAGTCATCGACGGGGTGAAACGGCAGATCGCCAGCGGCGCGCAGGTCTACTGGGTCTGCCCTCTGGTGGAAGAATCCGAAACGATCGATCTTGCCGCCGCCACCGAACGCGCATCTCTG
>JARLJC010000294.1 GCA_031291435.1 Alphaproteobacteria bacterium
TGACCCTGTTCGATCCGGCGAGCGTCGGCGAGCGCAACGACTACCTCGACCCGTCGATCCGTCCCGCCGGCATCGACATGGTGTGGATTCATGGGGCTCGCGTGCTCGACCACGGCGCGCTGATCGTGCCGCAGCCGTTCCCGGGGCGGACGCTGACGAGCCCGCTGCGGGCGTGAAGCGCGGCGGGTGACGGCGGCGAGCGCGTCCCTTCTCCCGTTCGGGAAAAGGTCGCCCGAAGGGCCGGATGGGGGGCGCCGCGAAGGCGCGCGTTTGCGTCGGTCTATTTCGAACTCGCGTTGGGCGCTGGCCCGGGTCTCGGCTATCATCGGCCCGCGACTCGATCTTCGGCACGGTCCCGATCTTGGAGACTACCGGGAAGATGTTGGGTGTTGCGGCCACTCCCGCGCCGTTCTTTGGCGCCGGCGCTCTACGACCAACCAAGCCGGCTTTTTGGGTCGTCGCGGCGGCGTATTTGATCGTCTACCTCGTGCTGAATACGATAACGACCTCGCATCAGTTTTCCAAGTCTGGCATTACGCTGTGGAGTCCAGATAACGGCCTAAGCCTGCTTCTCATAATTGACTCATTTTTATTCATACCGGTGGTTATAATTGGCGATGTGATCGCGGATTTATTTATTCATCACGTCCAAAATCACATTATTATTATAACTGGCTGTGAAACGGCATTAGCGTTGGGTTATTTTGTCGTCGCAATCGTATTGCGCGATATATTCAAATTCAGTTTTAGAGAAATAAAGTTCGATAATATCTTGGCATTGCTGGCGACGTTGCCCGCCGCGGCGGCCTTCACGATGACATTGTACTGCGGTATATTATATCTGAGTGGCGCCATTCCCATCAATCTGGTCAGCGTCGCCGCCTATCAGTTCTGGTTAGGCGACACCGTTGGTATGCTTGTCGTAATTCCCGCGGCGATTGCCATTTTCGATGTGATAAATTTCGCCAGATGGCGAACAGTTATTCCGCTTAAAGACTACGTCGCGTTCTCATTTCTAATAATTAGCCTATGCGTATTTTCTTTTGCCAGCGCTTCTTCGGTCGAAAATCATCATCTGTTTTACCTGTTGTTTCTGCCCATAATATGGATCGGGATAAAATATGGCTACGTGGGCGCAGCCTTGGCTCTGCTTGCGACACAAATATTCGTTATTACTGCGCTAACTTATTATGAGGTCAATGATAGCCAATTTGGTGTGTTCCAGATACTTATGTTTATATTATCAGCAGCGGGGTTGTTGCTCGGCGTTGCGATGACCGAGCGCGAGCAGGCCGAGCGAACGGTGCGGGACCAGCACGCCGAACTGGCGCGGGTGGGCGCGCGGGCGGCCGCCGGCGCAATGGCCGCGACGGTCGCTCACGAAATAAGTCAGCCCCTTTCCGCTATGTCCGCCTTCGTTCATAGCGCGCGCCTTATTCTCGATGCCGGACAGATGACGCCATCCATCGCCGAGGCGCGAGCCGCGCTCGCCGAAGCCGAGGCTCAAGGACAGCGGACCCGGGCCATTATCCAACGCGTTCGCGATTTTGTGGCGGGCGGCAAGTTGGCGATTGAGTCGCTCGATCTCATGCAACTCGTTCAGAAGATCAGCCGGCTGAGTGGAGAAGAGGCCAGGGATCGCGGCGTGGCGCTGCGCATCGAATCCGTCGGCGACGTTCCTCATGTCCGAGCTGATCGGATCGCTATTGAACAGGCCCTCAACAACCTCATCAGAAACGCCATCGAGTCCGCGTCCGAGCGCAAAGACTCGTTGGCCGGCGTGGTCGTCCGACTGTCTCGAAGCGGCGACCGTGTCGTCCTCGACGTTGACGACAATGGCGCCGGCGTCGCCCCGGAGGTCGCTGGGACCTTGTTTGAGACATTTGAGACGACGAAGCCCGATGGCATGGGCCTGGGGCTTCCTCTGGCGCTCCAGATCGCCCGTCGGCATTCCGGCAACCTGACTTGGCGCGCCTTGGAGCCTCAAGGGGTGAGATTCTCGATCGACTTGCCCATTCAAGGGCCGGAATAAAATGCCGACCATGCGCATCGTGCACGTTGTCGATGACGAACCGGACATTCGTCGCGCCCTGGCGCTGATGTTGCGCGCCGCGGGGATTGAAACGCGGGTCTATGGATTGGCGGAGGAATATCTCGCCGAGGTCTCCATCAACGAACCCGCCTGCGTTCTTCTTGATAACCGTCTGCCGGGATTGAGCGGACTCGAATTGCTCAAGCGATTTTCTGAGGCCCAAAGCGAAGCGGCCGTGATCATGATGACAGGGCACGGCGACGTGCCGACGGCCGTCCTGGCGATGAAATTGGGAGCGTTCCATTTTGTTGAGAAGCCCTTCGACTCGCAAGGCTTGCTCGATATCGTCGAGGAGGCTTTGTCTCGCGCCGCGACAATTCATGATCTTCAGGCCGAGGCGCGCGAATTTAGGGCGCGTCGCGGCCAACTCACGCCGCGCGAAGGCGAAGTGTTCGACTTGCTGGTGGAGGGACTTTCGACCAAGGCGATCGCCTCCCAGTTGGGAATGACGGCGCGCACGGCGGAACATCATCGGGCGGCGGTGTTCAGGAAATTCGACGCGCGATCCATCTCGCATTTGATGCGTCTGGCGCTAAGACCAAAGTAACCAAGCCGACCGGCAGTCGCCCTGTATCGGTGAAAATCCCAATATGCCGCCTCGATCTTCAATGCCATAATTTTCGCTAATGAAGTCGCTGGACCTTGTCGCTCTTGTTCTCGATGATGACCAGACCCGCGGCTTCTTGCGATAATTGTCCTATTGAGGAGCGAAGTCATGAACAGAATCATAAGTTCTTTCATTTCGGATGATTCAGGCGCAACGGCGATAGAGTACGCGCTTATTGTTTCTCTGATCGCAATCGCTATCATTCCGGCGTTGACCAATCTCGGCAAGAAGCTCAGCAGTGAGTTTGCGGAAGTCGGCAGCGCGCTCAAATAGTCCGCAATCGCGCGCCAAAACCATGCCCCACTGAGATTAATCGCTTTGAGAACTTGCAACGTCGATCGGCGCTCATCTCCTGGCGGAAACACAGCATAGCGCCAGCGCCTGAGGAATTCGCG
Organism: Alphaproteobacteria bacterium; assembly: GCA_031291435.1. Lineage (GTDB taxonomy): Bacteria > Pseudomonadota > Alphaproteobacteria > UBA9219 > UBA9219 > CAIXLI01. The sequence goes on from JARLJC010000294.1 coordinate 3,095, forward strand.
TCGGCGGTTCGCTGCCCCGCGTCGTCGCCAGCGCGACAAAGTCTTGCCAATTGCCGAACTCGGCCTATCATGAATTTAAGGTCGACGAAGCGGTTTGGTCCGAGGCGACAGCCGTCACTTGACAAGAGATTTATGCAGAGGCCCGTTTATCAAGTCACGAATAGCGTAAGTATTTGAAATGATTCGAGGCATTGTCAAGGAAACCGTTGACGAAGCTTGACGTCGCTTGACGAAACTTGACAAAACTTGACGCCGCTTGACGAAGCCCTCGCCAAACTTGACGGGGCGGCGCTGAAGCCAAGCGCCGTCGCCCGCCAACTACCGTCCAGGGAAATTATCCGCCGCGCAAGCGCCTGAAAACCTTGTGCGGCGACCGGAAATCGGCGCCCGCCTCAGGCGCCCGCGGCGCGCAATCCGGCGCTGACATAGTTCATCGCTTCCGGCGCGACGATCGCCTCGAGCATCGGCAGCATCATGCGCAGCCGGGTGAAGTCGACCGGTCGGTCGGCGGCGCCGCTGACGGTCGCGGCGACGTCGCCGGGATCGAAGGCGAGGTCGAACCCGGCGCCGCTGTAGCGCACGCGCGCGTCCCGCCTTTCGACCGCCA
>JARLJC010000295.1 GCA_031291435.1 Alphaproteobacteria bacterium
ATTTCCAGATAGACGCGCGGATGGCCCAGGCCGCCCCCAATCCCGTCGCAGGCGACGCGCGTGGAATCGACTTCAATGATTTCGGGCACTTCGACCGGCATGGCATTCTCTTTTGGATGGGCTTTTGGGCGGAAACGGCCGGATCATAGTCCTTACGATTTGAGCGGCAAGAGGCTAGGTTTGGCGCATGGTGAAGCTCAACAAGATCTACACAAAGACGGGCGATTCCGGGCAGACCGGCCTCAGCGACGGCAGCCGGGTGGCCAAATTCTCGGCGCGGATCATAGCGATCGGCGCGGTGGACGAAACCAACAGCGCCGTCGGCATAGCGCGGCTGGACGCCGAAGATGATGCGGATGCCATGCTGGCCCGGATCCAGAACGACCTGTTCGACCTGGGCGCCGACCTCAGCATGCCGGAGGACGGCAAGCCTGGAGAACGCCTGCGCATCGCGCCCGTCCAGGTGGACCGGCTGGAGCGGGAGATAGACGCGATGAACGCCCGCCTGGAGCCGCTCTCCTCATTCGTCCTGCCGGGCGGCACGGCGCTGGCGGCGCATCTGCATCTGGCCCGCGCCATCGCGCGCCGCGCCGAGCGTGCGATTGTGGAACTGGCGGCAAAGGAAACGATCAATCCTGCCGCCATCCATTATGCCAACCGTCTTTCGGATCACCTGTTCGTGATGGCTCGCGCCGCCAACAATGAAGGCATGGGCGATGTGCTGTGGGTTCCGGGCGCGACACGCGAGAGTTACAATCTGGCTCGAAGTCTGAGCGGGAGCGAAGGCTGCGCCGGAAGGGTAAAAACCGACAACTCTGATCCGGCACGTCGATTCTGGGGCATCATAACGAGCCTCGTGCAGGAGTCCGCAGTAGTTTTTATCGACGCTTTGGAAAAAGGCAGTTGAAGCAATCAGGATTTACCGGAAGGAATTTCAGAGGTCGAAAAGTGGTTTGAAACCCTTTCCAAGTCTCCAGGGGCGGGCTCTAAGCCTTAGAGGGCTGATATCTAAAATCCGGACTGTCCACGCCAACTGGTCGATATAAGGAATTGAGGTCTTGGATTTTATATTTGCCCTCGTTCAGATTGGCTCTGGAACTATCATTATTATTGTTTTTATTTTCCTTTTTCTGCGTGGATTCGGCAGCTCTTATATTCACCCCGGGGACACGAGGCGCGCCTTCAGGCAGCAGCGGATAAGAATTAGAGATTTAGGTGAGGATAGGGATTATGTACCTCGCACTCAGGTGTGGGCAGGGATATTTTTGAATGTCGTGTTGGCTATCATTTGGCTAGCATATTATCACTATTTTGGACTTTTTTTGTATCGGTAAAACGCAACCGGAACTAGGTAGTCTTCATAAGTTTCAACGAGCCGGCAGGCTCGGGCTGGGCACGGGCCGCCCTTTCTGGGTAAGGCAGCAGCAACCGCCGCGCACTTTCAAATCGCATTAACAGGTTGCGAGTCTAACGACCATCCCAGTAGGCCGCGCACCATCCAATGTCCGCGGGCGTGCGTTAGCACTTGACCACGCCCGACAACGCCAGGGCTCAAAAGAATTTGCCTTTATTCCGTGCCGTGCTTGCGGCCGAAGATGAACGCGATCAGAACACCGACAACGCCGATTAATCCCCAGCCGGGCATCGCCAGCGCGGAATAGATGGTCTGGGCCAGGAACGGCGCATGATGCTGCGCCCAGTCCTTGAAGGCAGCCAATGACCCGGGATTGACGATCGACCAGATCAGGCCCAGCGAGCGCACCGTGATATCGCCGCCCTTTTCCAGGGAGGTGAGCGCGTCGGCGCCCAGAAGCACCAGCGCGGTCACGATCATCGCCAGGGCGATCAGCCGCATCAGAACCGTCAAAGCGCGGGGCCTCTTCAAGAAATGCGGCGAAACCTAACGCGGAGGGTGCGTCCCACGCAAAGAAAAACGCCCGCCAGCACGCTTTCCTCTATGGTCGCATTTCACGAAAAAGCCGCCCGCGGCTTTTCCGGAAATGCTCCGGGGCGACGGGCGGCGATTTCAAAACGCTAGACTGCGCGGATTAGGCCTGCGGGGCGTCCACCGTCGGATCGGCCTGTTTCTTCGACAGATCCTCGCCTGTGGTCTGGTCGACCTGCTTCATCGACAGGCGCACCTTGCCGCGATCGTCGAAGCCCAGGAGCTTCACCTTCACGGCCTGGCCTTCCTTGACCACGTCGGACGGCTTGGCGACGCGGCTGGCGGCCAATTCGCTGACATGGACGAGGCCGTCCTTGGGTCCGAAGAAATTCACG
>JARLJC010000296.1 GCA_031291435.1 Alphaproteobacteria bacterium
CGCCGAGGCGCGCCGCCTCGCGGCCTACGAACTCGGCAAAACCGCTTAGTGAATAACCGATTGCACTTCCGGCAAGCCCGCGACCCAGGCCGGGAAAACGCGCGCATAGGCTTCCGCGAGGCGCAGCGCCCATGAGGTAACCAGCGGCAGGTCGCGTTCGATCACGGCGGTGGCGAATTGCTGGCTGGGGGGCAGGCGGGTGACATCCTGCCGCGATTCCGACAGCAGATTGGCTTTCTCGAGGAAATCGGCGGGGTCGAGGGCGTTTTTCTCGGCGATCGAAGAAGCCAGCACGCCGATTTCATCGGGCGTCAGTTTCAGAAGATGCGAGGGGTGATCGGCGGGCAGAGCCATGCGGCGCAAGGCTTCGTGATTGGCGCGGTCGATCTGGGCCGACGTATCGAAAGCGGCGGGCACCGAATAAGTGATGCCGAGATAGCCGACAAATTCGAGGCCGTTGGCGAACCCGCCGATGGCGAGCAGATCGGCCATCATGCGGGCGACGCGGGTCGATCCGGTCGATTGCGCGAGGAACAAGGCGGATTCGGCGTCGAGCCGCGCGCGGTGGAGGTAGAGGCCGTAAAGTTCGGCGAGGGGCGAGGGCAAATCGCAGCGCGCGGTCAGAAAATCGCGGCTGGCGTGATGTTCGGTGCCGCGATGATTGCGGCGGAAGAAATCGATGGCGGCGGCGCTGAGCGGCAAAGGCGCTTCGGCGCTGGCGAAATCCTGCTGGCTGTAGCCGCAGATATGGGCGACGGCCTGCCAATCGTCGCGGTGGGCGGGGTCGCTTGGTGTCGTCGCCTTGGCTTTTTCGATGGGGGCATTGAGGAGATCGAGCGCGAAACCGGGTTGCGTCAGGCGCGACAGCCATTCGAGCAGGCGCGGGCTGCGTGCCGACAGGCCTATGCCGTCATCCGTATGCAGATCGTCATTCGCGGGCTTCTGGCGCAAATTCATGCCGTCCTCGCTGCGCTGCGAGAATCAACTGCAAGTTGATATCCGGATTTATCCCCAGGATTCACAGACAGGTCCTTGCGATGAAAGTTTAAGGATTCGATTCGCGGTGAGGTGGTGAGATTCAACGCATGAGAGAGTGATTTGCCGTTCTCTTGTACCGCAGGAAATACTTTCAGTTAAGGATAAATTCACGAATATGAATCAAAAGCAGGCCCTTAAATACTGTTTGCTACGCAACGTGTTGTATGAGTCACACATTATTCCGTGAAAGTAATGGTTGCAAAAAAGAGCCGCGATTGCATTTATAAAAGCGGCATGCGATTGAAACCAACGGTCTTTTTTCTCCTCACCAGCGGGGTTTTATGACGGCATCTTCGGCTTCTTCAGCGGCGACCCGGGACATTCTGCGGGCCGGGCTCGGCCACACCATCGAGAGCGTCGCGTTTCCGGGCGAGGCGAAGCGTTTCTCCGGCAAGGTGCGCGAGACCTTCATTTTCCCGAACGGCAAGATGGCGATTGTCGTCACCGATCGCATTTCGGTGTTCGATTACAAGATCGGCGCCATTCCGCACAAAGGCGAAGTGCTCAATCAACTGGCGGCGTGGTGGTTCCGGCAGATCGGCGCGATTGGCGTGCCGCATCATCTGGTCGATGTGCCGCATCCGAATGTTTCGGTGGTGAAAGTGGCGCGGCCCTTGCCGATCGAGATTGTGGTGCGCGGCTATCTGACCGGCACCACCACGACTTCGTCCTGGTATGCCTATCAAAATCACAACCGCATGATCTGCGGCATCGAAATGCCTGCGGGGATGAAGAAGAACGAAGCGTTTCTGAAACCCATCGTGACGCCAAGCACCAAGCCGACCGAAGGGCACGATATCAATATCTCGCGCGCGGATATTTTGGCGCAGAGGCTGGTGGCCGAAGATGTTTTGGATAAAGCCGAGCGTTATGCCTTGCAAATGTTCGATCTCGGGCAGCGCGTGGCGAAAGAACGCGGGTTGATTTTGGTGGATACCAAATATGAGATGGGTTTGACCGAAGCGGGCGAGCTTATCGTCGTTGATGAGGCGCATACGCCGGATTCTTCGCGCTACTGGATGGCGGGGAGTTATGAAGCGCGGCTGGCGGCGGGCGAGGAGCCGGAAAGTCTGGACAAGGAATTCGTGCGGCGGATGATTATCAAGAATGGGTATGATGTGAAGAATGCCGCCTCCGACCCCAAGCAGTTTATGACCGATGAATTGAGCATTGCCGCCGGGGAACGTTATCTAGATCTATACGAGCAGATGACCGGGAGTGCCTTGCAGCCGCATGTCAGCAATGCCGGGGAAATCACCGCCGTGCTGCAGAAGATCGCTGGGTAAGTGCAATAAGAGGGCCGTCATTGGCCAAGGTCGTCATCCCGGCGTAAGCCGGGATCCAGTCCCGTACCCTACATTTGGCAAATATCCGCGTATAAATCACGCCATCCTGGATTGAATTTCTCGATGATTTCCAGTTTCCATTTTCTCTGCCATTCCTTGACGCATTTTTCGCGGTTGATGGCGTCGGAAATATCATAGGCGAACTCATAATAAACCAGCGTGAAAACCCGGTATTTCTGGGTAAACCCTTTGATGGCTCCGCTCCGATGTCGGCTATCCGGCGGACAATATCGTTAGTAACGCCGCAATAAAGCGTGCCGTTCTTTTTGCTGGCGAGGATATAGAAGTATCCGGACATGGGGATGAACGGAAGGGGCGGGACTGGATCCCGGCTTGCGCCGGGATGACGACTGACTCAGTAATTACGCAGAAGCCCGACCAGTTTGCCTTGCACCTTGACGCGCGAGGCGGGCAGGCGGCGGGTTTCGTAATTGCGGTTGGCGGGTTCGAGCGCGATCTGCGACCCTTCGCGTTTCAGGTATTTGAGCGTCGCTTCCTGTCCGTCAATCAGAGCCACGACAATCGCGCCGTTATCGGCGGTATCGCAGGTGCGGATGATGACGCGATCGCCGTCGAGAATTCCGGCATCGATCATCGAATCCCCGGAAATTTCGAGGGCATAATGGTCGCCTGCATTGGCGCGCCCACGGCTGGAGGCCAGCAATCCGGCGGGAATGTCGATGCTGCCATTGGGGTCGCGCAACGCTTCGATAGGCGTGCCGGCTGCGATGCGGCCATAGAGAGGGAGAGAAATGCTTTGCGCGGCAATCGCGCCCATGCTGGGCATCGGCAAATCGCGCGGCACTTCGGCGCGGGTTTTTTTAACGGCGACTTTGGCTTCGGCTCCTTCTGGCATGCGCAGGATTTCGAGGGCGCGGGCGCGATGGGGCAGGCGCTTGATAAAGCCGCGTTCTTCAAGCCCTGTGATCAGCCGGTGAATGCCCGATTTCGATTTCAGGCCCAGCGCTTCTTTCATCTCATCGAAGGAAGGCGGCACGCCATCAATCGCGAGCCGGTCACGGATCAGCAGCAGCAATTCTTTTTGTTTGCGCGTGAGCATGGGGGAACCTCAAAAGAACGATACATGAACGTTCTACTTTGGTTCTCATGCTTTGTCAATAACAAAGCTTGCTTTAAGCTAAGACGGCTCTTTGCCGTCTGGCGCCGTCGGTATCGCGCGTTTATCGGTGCCCATTGTCCGAACAGGTTGCCGCATAGCTATAAGGGCCTCGTGATCGGGAAAGCGATCATCGATTTTTCCTTCATATAAGACTGCAACAGGCCCTTGCGCATAATATTCACCCATATAGGCGGCCACATCATCAATTGTTGCTGCGATGGTATTTTTCAGCAGGGTGTCTCTTGCTTCTACCACATGAGTAAGCATTATATTTCGAGCTTCGTCAGAGGGGGTGTTTTCATCGTTTTTTGCAATATAATCGGTGAAATTCGCCACCCGATTTTTTTTGAGCTTGTCAAAGAGAGATTCATCAGGTGTCTCCGCCATAGCAGACGTCTGACGCATAATAACTTCGCATATTTCCGGAGTTTTCTCAGGAAATGCGTCCACCTCTATGCTGTCCATGCCATAGCGTGTATTACGGTCACTACCTACCGTAACTCCATAGACTAATCTTTTTTCCTGACGGGCTTCGCGCATCAGGGGGCCATCCATTGCCTGAAGCATGAGGTGAGAGAATTGCGAGCCTATGTTCGTCTTTGCTGCCGCGCCGGCAGTGAAAGAAGGGAAAAGGATCGCCATATGCGTGGCGACTACATGGGAAAGCTGAACAAAAGATGTAGCGGATTGAAACGAATATTGTGGCCCCAAGAGATTGCGGTTTCCCGGTGGGAGGGAGAATTGCTCAATTGCCGTATCGATCATTTCTTTCTGATCGCCATCGCCTTGCATATACACGATCAGATTTCCCATTGTGTAATGAGCCCTATAAAAAGAATCGAGATCAGCGACTGTTATAGAGGTAATTGATTCCGGAAAGCCGACAACTGGATGTGGATTATGATTTCCAAGAGTTGTACGCAGGAATTGTCTAAATCGGCTGCGCCCTTGTTGCATTTCTCCCATAGCCCACTCGGTGGTTATGGTTTGTGCTTCCCTCGTCACCCTGTGCGCCTCAAGAATCGGATGGCAAACCAAATCAGCAACGCCATATATTCCTTCGCGAAAATTCTTATTAAGAACTGATGCGTGATATACGGTCGTATCATAATTAGTATAGGCATTGATATATCCACCCCTGTCCACAAAAAAGGGATGAATCCCCCCATCCTGAAAATGGGCTGTTTTTTCGAAGGGGAGGTGTTCAAAAAAATGAGCCGTGCCGGGAATTCTATCGTGTAGGGCCCCGGCTGCAATAAGAGCTGCGATTTTGAATTGTGATGCCGCCTTGGCTTTTCGAGCCACAAAAACCGCATCATTATGGATTTGGACAAGCGCCTGAGTATCCTGATTTTCGATTACAATCGCCATCAAATGACTCCGCTGTAATAGATGTCAAATGCCAAACGCTACCATTGCATGGAGTCCATGAAAGTAAAAGCTGGCAACAAGCCTATTTGGCGCTCATAATCATAATCATCTGGCGGCCTTCGAAGCTCGGTTCGGATTCGACTTTGCCGAATTCGTCGAGCTGGGCTTTGACCTTGATGAACACCTGATGGGCGATTTCCTGATGCGCCATTTCGCGGCCGCGGAAACGCATCGTCACTTTGACCTTGTCGCCGTCTTTGAGGAAGGCATTGGCCGCCTTCATCTTGATGGCGAAGTCGTGATCGTCGATGGTCGGGCGCAGCTTGATTTCCTTCAGCTCGATGATCTTCTGCTTCTTGCGGGCCTCGTTGGCCTTCTTCTGCAATTCGTATTTGTATTTGCCGTAATCCAGAACCTTGCAAACGGGCGGTTCGGCGTTGGGCGAAATTTCCACGAGATCAAGGCCGGATTCTTCGGCCAGCACGATAGCATCGCGAATGGCCATAACGCCGCGCATTTCGCCTGCGGCGTCGACGACGCGCACCTGGCGCGCGGTGATGCCGGCATTGACACGGGGGCCATCGTCTTTTTCGCGGCGCGGCGGTTCGGCGTTGCGGCTGCGATTAGGGGGAGGTGGTGCTATGGAAATGCTCCTTTAAAAGTTACGTCACGGCGCAGGGGCCAAAACCCCGGCGCAAGGGCGGTAAAATAAAGAAAAACGCGCTAAAGTAAAGGGGAAGTAGGGCGGCTGCGTTAAGGTGGCATGCGGATCGACCCTGAATTTACCCTTCTTTTGCCCCCATCTTTGCCCTTGTCTTTCCATAATCCAACGTCATTGTCTGGCCTCAGTTGTCCCTTCCGGTGATGTATGGCTCCCCCGAAACGCCGCGCGCAGACTCCAAGGCGCGCTTCTGTAAATCGCTCATCCCGGGGCTTTGGCCGGTTTTTGCTGCATTTTTGCCTGCTGGGGGCGATCTGGGGCGGCCTCGCGGTCGGGCTTTATGTCGGTTATTGTGCCCTCGGGCTGCCCGATATCCATGAAGTGACCCAGCCGCCGCGCCGCCCTTCGGTGACGGTCGAGGCCGCCGATGATACCGTTTTCGCGCGTTATGGCGATCTGGTCGGCGATCATGTCAGCCTGAGCGATGTGCCGGTTTATGTGCCGCAGGCGATCATCGCTATCGAGGACAGGCGGTTTTATCACCATTTCGGGGTTGATGTCTGGGGCGTGCTGCGCGCGCTGACCCGCAATATCGTGGCCGGGCATACGGTGCAGGGCGGTTCGACCCTCACGCAGCAGTTGGCCAAAAATCTGTTCCTGTCGCCCGAACGCACGATGAAGCGCAAGGTGCAGGAGATGCTGCTGGCCTTGTGGCTCGAGCATACTTATACCAAGGACCAAATCCTTACCGCCTATCTCAATCGCGTTTATCTGGGCAGCGGCGCTTATGGCGTTGATGCCGCGGCGCGGACTTACTTCGGCAAATCGGCGCATGATCTCACCATTCGCGAGGCCGCGATTATCGCCGGGTTGCTGCGCGCGCCGTCGCGTTTCTCGCCGATGCATGATCCGTTGCAGGCTTTCGACCGCGCCAAGGTTGTCATGCAGGCCATGGTCGAGGAAGGTTACATCACCGATGCGCAGCGCCGCGTCGCTATCGCCAGCTTGCCGACGCCGACGCATAAACCTGGCATGGGCGGCGACGGGCGTTATTTCGCCGACTGGATTTATGACCAAATCGGGCCTCTGGTCGAGGATACCGAGCAGGATATGATCGTGAAGACCACTCTGGATTTGCGGCTGGAACGCGCCGCCGAAAGACAGGTCGATACAATTATCGCCAAGCAGGGCGGGGCCAAGAATGTCAGCGAGGTGGCTTTGGTGACGCTGGCTCCCGACGGCGCGGTGCGCGCTCTGACCGGCGGGCGCGATTATCATCTCAGCCAGTTTAACCGCGCCACGCAGGCGATGCGGCAACCGGGTTCGGCCTTCAAGCCGATTGTTTATCTCGCGGCTATCGAAGGCGGACTGAAGCCGGAAGATGTGATTGTCGATGAGCCTGTGACGCTCGGCAATTATTCGCCCAGCAATTATGACGGCAGATATCGTGGACAGGTAACGGCGCGCGAGGCGCTGGAGGAATCCATCAACACCGTGGCGGTGCGGCTGTTCGCGCGGGTAGGGGCGGACAAAGTGATCGAGACCGCGCATGATCTGGGGATTTCGTCGCCGCTCGAACGCAACGCGGCGCTGGCGCTGGGGGCCAGCGAAGTAACGCCGCTGGAACTGGCGACGGTTTATGCGTCGCTGGCGGCGGGCGGGCGGGCGGTGACGCCTTTCGCGATTGAGGAAATCGATAACCGCACCGGGCAGGTTCTGTACCGGCATAATAATGTCACCCCGCCGCAGGTGGTCGATGCCGGTGCTGTCGCGACGCTGACCGGCATGATGGAAGATGTCGTGCATGTCGGCACCGGCAAAGCGGCGGCGCTGGGGTCGCGCCCAGTGGCAGGCAAGACCGGCACCACGTCGGATTATCGCGACGCCTGGTTCGCGGGCTTTACCGGCGATTACACCACCGTGGTGTGGATGGGCAATGACAGCAACGCGCCGATGAAGCGCGTGACCGGCGGGACGTTACCAGCCGAGCTGTGGCGCAATTATATGGCCGAGGCCGAGGCCGGGCTGCCCGAAGTCGCGCTCAATACCGGCGGCGGCGTGATCGACAGCGTTATCAGCGGGGCAGGCGCCGTGACCGACGATGTTTCCAAAGCCTTCGGAGATTTCATCAACAGCGTGACGCATTGAAGCTGGTTGTTTGAAGAACC
>JARLJC010000297.1 GCA_031291435.1 Alphaproteobacteria bacterium
CGCTGTCGCCGGAGGTGATGATCGCGACGTTATGGGCGCGGCAGAGCGCCACGAATTCGGCGCAGGCAAAACTGGGATGGCGCACCTCGACGGCATGACGCAGCGCCAAACCGTCCTGCTTTTCCGGCAGAAGCGAAAGAAAGGCGGCGAAATCCTTTGCATCGAATTTCTTGGTCGCCATGAATTGCCAGTTGATCGGCCCCAGCTTCGCTTTCAAACGGGTGATGCCGCTTTCGACGAATTTCCCGATCGAGTCGCCGGCCTCCGCCAGCACGCGCCGGTTGGTGGCGAAGCGCGGCCCTTTCAGGGTGAAGACGAAATCCGCCGGCGTCTCGTCGTGCCAGCGGGCGAAACTCTCCGGCTTTTGCGACCCATAATATGTTCCGTTGACCTCAATGGCGGTGAGTTGGCGGCTGGCATATTCCAGCTCTCGCTTCTGGCTCAGGCCTTTGGGATAGAAATTGTCCCGCCATTCCTCGAACACCCACCCGCCGACGCCAATATGAATACGCGCCATGCGTTAGTCCCAATGCGTTGCGGGCAAAGTCTAGGCCCGCTTGCGGACCCGAATCTAGCGTCTCAGCTGTAACTTTTCATACTGTCCGGGGCGAAAGTCGGCGGCGATGTTGCCGTCCGATTCCAGGACCGGCCGCTTGATCATGGAAGGCTGGGCCAGCATCAAGGCGATGGCTTTCTTTTCCGTGAGATCCAGCCGATCGGCCTCAGGCAGTTTGCGGAATGTGGTGCCGGCGCGATTGAGGAGCGCCTCCCAGCCCAGCTGCGATACCCAATATTCAAGCCGGGCCCTTTCGATGCCGGCGGCTTTATAATCGTGAAACTGGTAAGCGATGCCATGCGCATCGAGCCAGGCGCGCGCCTTCTTCATGGTGTCGCAATTCTTGATTCCATAAATGACAGTCATCGCATGATCGCCTGGGCTCTTTCTTCAAATGCGCATGTTCCTTATCCGCGCGCCGGATATCGATCAACCGCCCGCGCACCATGGCATGCACCGGACGCGGCACCGGCCTGCACGACCGCCTGCCCTGCCTGCGGCAATATGGATTATGCTTTGTGCGAAGCGCGCGGCGGCCGCGCCGGGAGGGCGTCATGGACATGGGTTTCATCGGTCTCGGCGTCATGGGACAGCCCATGGCACTCAATCTTGTCCGGGCCGGAACAAAGCTCACCGTCTGGAACCGGTCCGCCGATCGAACCGGACCTTTGCGCACGGCAGGCGCCAGGATCGCCGCCAATCCCGCCGATCTGTTCGCGCAAACGCGCATCGTGATCCTGATGCTGTATGACGGCGCGGCGATCGACACCATTCTGGGTCGCGGGACGCCCGCCTTCGGC
>JARLJC010000298.1 GCA_031291435.1 Alphaproteobacteria bacterium
GCCGAAGGCCTGTTCGAGCAAATGTCGGCGCGCTACGGATCGACGGCCGGGCAGGGGGCTTTTCTGGAGGCCTGGACCTGCCATTTCGCGCTCAAGGCGGACGTCTATGATCTCTTGACCAAAATCAAGGCGACGCGGCCTGTCGTCCTCTGCTCCAACACCAACGCCGCGCATTGGGATTATCTCAATCGTCTCTATCAGCTTGATCAGCTTGCCGAAGCGGCGATCCTGTCGCACGAATGCGGCTGCGAAAAGCCAAGCCCCGAGATCTACCTTTTGGCGGCGCAAGCGCATGGGCGCCAACCTGAGCAATGCCTGTTCGTCGACGACCGCGCCGAAAACGTCGAGGCGGCGCAAGCGCTCGGGTTTGGCGTCCATCTTTTCACCGGATTTGACGCTTTTCGGCGGATCGTCGCGGACTGACGGCGTCGTGGCGCGCTTCGCCGTCCGATCGTTCGCATGGGCGACCATCGCCGGCGCTTCCATGAAATTCGCAGCGCCCGCTCTCGATCCGCAGTCTGCGCACTTGAACCGGCGTAGCTTCATGATGTTCGGAAACAGCGTTTCGTCCGGCAGCGCGACCACATCGAAGGCGACCGACTCAGACCGCCGACAATCGCGGCAGGTCACACCGACGCCCTCGAAGCCCTTGCATTCGGAATCCGAAAAATCTACCCCGCGCAACCGCTTTTCGTGCTGGATTACACGGCCCAGCGATTGAACAAAAAATGAAGCATTGAGGTGAGGGTCGGGAGCGCAAATCTGAAAAAGGCCAACCAGAAAAGCGAACCGAATAGAAGGCAGCCGATCAAGCCCCAGTTTGCATCGCGCCATCGAAAGGATTGAACCGAATTTAGTTCGGGTGTCGAAAGAAATTCAGAGGAATGAACCGCCGTGTTAGCAGTCGTCACGGCAATGCTATGAACCACACGCCGCGACGGCGCTTTGAGAGGACGCCTTACAACGTCAAGGTCGAACACGGCGGCGTGGCCGAAAGAAGGTTTTTGTGCCTTGTAGGCCGCCCCCTTGAACATGAGACATTCTCCCTCGTTCGTGCGGTGGAACGGCCCGCAGCTGCATTCTTTCTAAGGCGCAGTTAGAGATTCATTGGATTCCGCGGCGAAATTGGGGTGAAATAAACGCAGAATTGGGGAACATCACATTTTCGTGACGGTCGAAATTGAGTGGCCGCAGCGTGAATCGAACCAGTCAGCGTCGGTCTCTCCTAGGCCCACAAGTTAAGCTCCAGGCTGGAGGCGGCAACTGCGGCCCCCCCGCATCCTTGGCGTGAGCACACATCGCTCGGAATGGCGGCAAGTGAGCGCCGACCCGGCGGCGCGCTCTTTCGTTTCAAGCCTGGCGATGCGAGTTCGGCGCAGCCTTCAGCAATCGGCTTATTTGAGACCTTCCTGATCGGATCGGCGACCGTCTCGTCACGGACCCGGAAGCGTCATTGCCGCAGCTTTTCATTGTCCGCAGCAGGCCGTACCGGTCATTCCTGGATGGCTTTTGCGGCCATCGAACGGTCTCAGGCTTGCTGTTCGTGCACAACCTTTCCGTTCATTACGGTCATGAGAACCTTGGTCTTGTGGACCTCATGCGAGGCGACCTCGAACAGGTTCCTTTCCATGACGACAAGGTCGGCGAGTTTGCCCACCTCGATCGAGCCGACATCATGTTCCATGCCGAGTTGCCACGCCGGCCCCATTGTGGCCGCCTTCAACGCGGCGTCGAGCGGGATCACCTCGTCGGCAGGCGCA
>JARLJC010000299.1 GCA_031291435.1 Alphaproteobacteria bacterium
CCGTAGCAACGGCTTTCATCATGACACTTCCCCTGTTGTCGTTTTTACGACTTATTCGACGAAACTTTTGTCCCGCCTGATAGCGTCAACTTAGGGGGAGCGTTTGAAGATCAGCTTAAATAAGAGAATAAAGAGATCATGAATTTTAGAGAGTGAATCGCAGATTAAGCCTACGATATAAGGGTTTTTCGCAACCTTTCATTGACGGTGGCAACGCCCTGTTCACGCTTCGTCTGCCCCCCTTGTCGCATTTGGGAACAGCACGGTTGAATTTGGATACGCCTGCGTAACAGGTGTGGCGGTCGCGCTTAAGGTGACTTAAAGGTTACCGCAAAAGGGGCCAAAAATTTAATGCAACGTTCCGAGATAGCAGACCTGTCGCGGAATTCGTCTCACTATGGCGGCCGTTCGCGCGCCGCCATCCACGCCAGCGCGAGATAGGCCGAAAGCATCAACGCCTCGCCCGCCACCACCATCAGGCTGCCGCCGTAGATTGCCGGAAACATCAGCTCGATCACCGCCATCGAAACCACTGTGGTCAGCCACACCACCGCGCCCCATGGCGTCGCCAGCCAAAGCCCGACTGCGGCGACGAGCTCGATGACGGCGAAATAGACGGTGGCGGTTTGCCACGCCAGCGGCTGGTTTTCGAAAGCTTCCTCTTCGTTGCCGACGAAGCCCGTGACCTGCGCCCAGTGATAAAGGCCCTTGGCGACGGAGACGACGGCCATGATGCGCAGGAAGAATACCAGCCGGCGGGTCCACGCATTATCGTCGGATTCGATGCGTTCCGACGAAATCGCTTCCACCGAAATGGCATGGTCTCGCGATGCGTCGCGCGTTGGGCTCTCAGACATCGGAAAATGCCACTCGTGACCTGGAATACGCCTCTTGGCGTCACTCATGGCCCCTTGGCGCGACAAAATCAATCGGCCCTTGCGGCAGCTCAAGGCCCGCGGTGACGGAAGCCACACAAAGTGCTATCATAATCGGACAATTGGCCGGCCTCAGGAGCGAACATCAAATGGCGATCAAATTCGGGCGTCCGATCGAAATGCGCGACACGCCGCGCCGAGAGGC
>JARLJC010000300.1 GCA_031291435.1 Alphaproteobacteria bacterium
CAGCAACGCCGCCACGCGCATGGCAAGGCCGCGATCGGCGGTGATGAAGGCGGCGGTTTTGTCGGGCGTTTCGAGAAATGCGCGCAGGCGCAGCGCGATCACCTGCGCCTCTTCCTGCGGATGATCGAGGGTAAGGCGGGTCAGGCCGCGCGCGCATTCGCCGGTCAGGATGCCGCGCAACTCGCGCCAGCCTTGCGCGGTTTTGGCGGGGCGCATGGATTCGCGGATAAGCTGGGCGCGGGCCGAGGCAGGAGTGGGCGCGCCGAAATCCCGCACATCGGCGCGATCGACGCCAATTTTTTCCAGCAGTTTTTTGAGCCCGTGCTGCGGATGCGTGTCGGTTATTTCATCCCATGAGAGATTATCCATCGCGCGGTCGAGACCGGGCAGGATGACGGCGCCCTGCGGCATCGCGGCGATCACGTCGAGCAGTTCGGCGGTGGCGGGGACGGAACCGGTCGAACCGGCGGCGATGACGGGGTAGGGCGGTGGTGTTTGCCGCCATATCGCCGCCTGCGCCGTCAGCACGGTGTTGCGGCGTTCCTGCGGGTCGATGCAGCCCTGTTCGCGCACAATCGCGGGCCAGAAGCGCGTGACGATATCGAGGAAATGCAGCGTCTGCTGCCAATGCTGGGCGAGATCGGCCTTGGCGACGAGGGTGGGCAGCTTGCCGATGTCGCAGCGTTCGATCTGAATCTGGTCGAGGAATTTGGCGAGCGCTTCCGCCGCCTGCGCCGCCTGATCGCACGACATTGCGGGGTCGCGTTTCTGCACCTGCTGCGTCAGCAGCATCAGGCGTTTCAAAGGTGCTATGGCGGGCGGCAGATCGATAATCGTATCGTCGGCAAACGCCATTTCATCTTCGTCGCTGTCGCCGAGCGGGCGCAAACGCGGCAGCAGAACCGGCCTGTCGCCCGCCAGACGCGCGAAGGACGCGCCCAGATAACGGCAGGCGCGGCGGGTCGGCAACAGCACCAGATTCTGCGACAATTGAAGGCCGTCGCCGTCCGCGCGCCGCCACAGTTCCTCTGCCAGCGTATCGAGAAACGCCGCGTTGGGTTCTATAGTGAAAACGTTTTTCAAATTAAATTTCCCACCCGCGCCCGGATTCCAGCAATTCATTGGCCATGCGCAAATCTTCGGGCGTGCCGATATGATAGCAACTGCCGTCATGCTCGATGCCATAGAGGCGGTTGCGCGCCTCGGCATTGTTCCAGATGCGGTTGTTCGAGAATATCTTGGCGGGCGGATTGGCGAAGAGTTCGGGTTTGAGAATCTGCGCCGAGATCATCACATAAGGGCGGATATGACGCATATCCTTGCGCCAGATGCGGCCGAAGCCGTCGGGGCTGGCCTCCATCATAAAATCGCCGTCCGCGCCGAAGCCGCGCGCTTTGTCGCGCTTCATGAGGAGAAGGAGGGCGTCCATTTTCGCCGCATCCCATTTGTCCTTCATGCGAAGGAGGCTGGGTGTGGTTCCGTCCATCCAGGGCAAATCGGCATTGAGCGCGAAGAAAGGCAGACCGCCGAAATGACGCAGCGCATTGGCGATGCCGCCTCCCGTATCGAGCAATTCGCTTTCGCGCGAGATGACAATCTCGATATCCGTGCGGGTTTGCAGGTGGGTTTCGATCTGTTCGGCGAGATAAAATGTGTTGACCACGGCGCGTTTGATGTCCGCGTCGACCAGTTTGTCGAGCGCATGGTCGAGCATCGTGCGCCCGCCCACCAGCTGCAGCGGCTTGGGTTTGGTCAGCGTCAAAGGCCGCATGCGCTGGCCCAGCCCTGCGGCCAGAACCATCGCCGTATCGGAAAAACGCCGCGTCATATTTTCATGCTTTCGACCTGTTGCATCCATTCCTGCACCGGCTGCAAATAGGGCGCCGTTAGAACATGACGCAGATGCTGCTGAATGCAGGGGATGTAGGCCAGTTTCTCGCGCCGTCCGGTTTTCAGCGCCAGCTGGGCCACGATGCCGAGGATGCGCGTATGGCGCAGGGCCGAAAGAATGGTCGCTGCCCGCAGCAGATCGGCCTGCGGCACCGGGCTTTGCGCCGCCGCGTGATAATGCGCGACCACTTCCGGCAGAAACGCGAAGGCGCCGTCGCGCCGTACTTCTTCGCATAGTGAGGCAAGGTCGTAAGCGACGGGGCCGATGCCCGCATCCTGAAAATCCAGCACGCCCAGTTTTCCGTCCGGCAGATCCATCATATTGTCCGGCATGAAATCGCGCAGCAACAGGCTTTTCGGCTGGATGTCGATGGGGCGCAAAACCGCACGCCATGCCGCGCGGAAATCCTGCCTTTGTTCTTCGGTTATTTCCTGTCCGGCGAAAGGCAGATAAGCGTCGAGAAAAAGATCGGCCTGCGCCACGAACAGATCGGCATTATAAAGCGGGATATCGAGAGCGGAGGCCCGCACGCGGTCGAAGGTGCCGTGAATGCGGGCGAGGATTTGCGCGCCGCGCAGCAAAAACGGCTTCATCGCCGTTCCCCCGTCGATCAGGGCGCCGACATTGCGCGAGCCCAGATCCTGCATCAGAACCAAACCTTGTTCGGGCGCGGCGGCGTAAATCTCGGGCGCTTCGATGCCGATGCCGCGCAGCAGCCCCGCCAGCCCGACGAAAGCGGCGGTTTTCTGGCTGGGGTCGGCATCCATCAATATGGCGCGGGCGGCGTCGGCGCGAATCAGGCGGGCATAGCGGCGCGGCGAAAAATCGCCGTCCAGAGCTTCGGCCACGGCTTCGCCCCAGCCCTGTTGCTCGAGGAAGGCCGCTATCTCAATGGGGCGTTCGAACCTGTTCATAATCTTTGTATGCCGGGCTGCAAATCACGCTTTTTTGCATTTTCTCTGCTCACGTATGTCAAATACGCTGCGCGAAAAAATGCAAAAAACCCCAATTTTCGCCGCGGCCTAAAAAGATTCTGAACAGGTTCCGACATTCTTGACCCCCTTTTTTACCTTGTGCGGGATTCTTTAATCTCTTAGCCTGTCGCGCAGATCGATTCAATTCACGATTCCCACCCTTTTCCATGAAATTCATGCCGCTTCGCCGCCCTTCCCCCCTCCGCCTGCTGGCTACCAGCGGTTTGTTGCTTTGCGTGGCCTCGTCTCCAGCCCTCGCTTTCATGCAGGTGGCCACGGCGCAGCCGCAACCGCAGCCCGATCCCGGCGTAAGCCAGTCTTCGGCGGTCACCATCGAGAGTTTCCGCGTCACCGGCACCGAACGCCTCGAACCAGATACCGTCATTTCCTATCTCAGCCTTAACAAAGGCGACGCCGCCACCCCGGGCAAACTCGATGCCGCGCTCAAGGCGCTGTATGCCACCGGGCTGTTCCATAACGTGACGTTATATATGGAAGGCCATACGCTGGTCGCCAAGGTCGAAGAAAACCCGATCCTCAACCGCGTGACTTTCGAAGGCAACGATGCCATTTCCAAGGATGATCTGGAAAAGGAAGTGCAGCTTAAATCGCGCATGGTCTATACCCTGCCGCGCGTCGAGCGCGATGTGCAGCGCATTCTCGATCTGTACCGGCGCGGCGGGCGTTTCGCCGCCACGGTCGAACCCAAGATCGTCAAGCTGGAACAAAACCGCGTCGATCTGGTGTTCGAAATCAGCGAAGGCCCGCGCACCGGCGTGCGCAGCATCAACTTCGTCGGCAATACCCATTATTCCAGCGACGAGCTGCATGACGTGATCGCGACCCGCGAAAGCGCGTGGTGGCGGTTCTTCTCCTCGACCGATTACTACGATCCCGACCGCATGAATTACGACAAGGAGCTGCTGCGCCGCTTCTATCTCAACGAAGGCTATGTCGATTTCCGGGTTTCGTCGGCGGTGGCGGAACTGACCCCCGACCGCGACGATTTCTTCATGACCTTCACGGTCGAAGAAGGCCCGCGCTATAAATTCGGCAAGATTACGGTCGAGAGCGAGATCAAGGGCCTCGACGGCGATACGCTGGCGCAATATCTGTCGGCCCATCAGGGCGACTGGTACGACGCCGATAGGGTGGAAAAATCGGTCGCCAAGGTGACCACCGCTCTGGGCGACCGCCAATATGCCTTCGCCACCGTCACCCCCAACCCCACCCGCCATAAAGAGAGCCTGACCGTCGATCTGAACTTCGTCGTCAAGCAGGGCGCGCGCGTTTATGTCGACCGCATCAATATCGCCGGGAACACCAACACGGTCGATAAAGTCATTCGTCGCGAAATGCAATTGGCCGAGGGCGATCCGTTCAATTCGACTGCCTTGCATCAATCGGAACAGAAACTCAAAGACTTGGGTTTCTTCTCGGATGTGAAGGTTGAGCCCGTGGACGGCGCCCAGCCCGACCGCGCCAATGTCAAAGTGGACGTCAAAGAAAAATCGACCGGCGAAGTGATGATCGGCGCGGGCTATTCTTCGACCGACGGGCCTTTGGGCGATTTCAGCATCAGCCAGCATAATTTCATGGGCGAAGGGCAGGATGTCCGCCTTGGCGCCACCGTGTCGGGCCGCACCAAGCAGATCGATACCAGCTTCACCGAACCTTACTTCCTCGACCGCGATCTGTCGGCGGGCGTCGATCTGTTCGGCACCCAGACCGACAATCAGGATTTAAGCTCGTACGACGTCAACAGCGCGGGCTTCACGCTGCGTGCCGGCTATCCGCTGTCGCAGGAAATCCGCCAGAAGCTCAATTATAGCTTCCACGCCGATTCGATTCTCAACGTGCCCTCGACCGCGTCGCTTTACATCGTCGATCAGGCCGGCGCTTCGACCACCTCCTCGTTCGGCCAGACCTTGAGCTGGGACACGCGCGACAGCAAGCTCGATCCTACCCTCGGCTTCCTCACCCATCTCGATACCGACGCGGCGGGCGCGGGCGGTTCGCGCAAATGGGTGCGCATCAAGCTCGGCGGCACGCAATATTATCCGATCGCCGAAAAATGGGTGCTCAGCGGCACCGCGGAAGCGGGCAAGATCTGGGGCCTCGACGGGCCGACCAAGATCAACGAACGCTTCTTCCTTGGCGGCGATTCTTTGCGCGGCTTCCAGTATGCCGGTGTCGGCGCGCGCGATCTGACCAGCGCCTATCAGGATTCGCTGGGCGGCACGCAATTCGTGCGCGGTTCGGCCGATCTCGCCATGCCGACGCCGTTGCCGCCGGAATTCGGGCTTAAGGCGCATTTGTTCACCGATGCGGGCGTTCTCAGCCATTCCGACGAAACCGCGATTGCGGGCGATACCATCGCTTCCGACAGCAGCCTGCGCCTCAGCACCGGCGTGGGCATCACGTGGGATTCGCCGTTCGGCCCCATCCGCCTCGATTTCGCCGAACCGATTCTTTATAAGTCCTATGATAAGCAGGAACATATTCACTTCAGCTTCGGCACGAAGTTTTAAAGGTTCTCATCATGCGTTTTTGCGCGCTTGCCTCGGCGGTGTTTTGTTTCGCCCTTGTCGCGGGGGCGGTACTGGCTGCCGATATTCCGGCCAAATTGCCGCCACCCATCATCGCCATCGTCGATATGCAAAGGCTGATGCAGGATTCGCTGGCCGCCAAAAGCATGAAGAAGCAGCTTGATGCGCAGCGCTCGAAATTCCAGAACGAAATCGAAGGCGAGGAAAATCAGCTGCGCGACGCCGAGCAGGAACTCACGAAGGAACGCGGCAAGACCGATCCGCAGGCTTACGCCGATCATGAGCAGCAGCTGCGCCAGCGTTTTGCCACCGTCGAAACCCATGTGCAGGAACGGCGCAAGGTGCTCGATCAGACCTATACCGACTCGATGGACGCGGTGCATAGCGCCTTGATGCAGGTGGTCAACGATGTCGCCCACGAACATGGCGCCAATATCGCCATCGTCAAGCAGCAGGCGCTGTGGACGGATCAGCCGCTCGACATCACCGATGAAGTTCTGAAACGGCTCGACGAAAAACTGCCACGGGTCACCGTGCCCGTGTCCGGAAAAAGCGTGCCATGAGCGGCGAGGTTTCTTTTCCTTCCGCCGCATTGCTCATCATCGGCAATGAAATCCTGTCGGGCCGCACGCAGGACGCCAATCTTAATGCCATCGCCACCCGACTTACCGGCCTCGGCATTCCTTTGAAGGAAGTGCGGGTGGTGCCGGATATCGAGGGCGAGATCGTAGCAGCACTCGACGCCCTGCGCGCGCGATACACTTATGTATTCACGACCGGCGGCATCGGGCCGACGCATGACGATATCACCGTCGATGCGGTGGCCAAAGCATTCGGTGTCGATGTGGTCGAAGATCCCGAGGCGCGCGCTTTGCTGGCGGCGCGGTACGAGGCGGATAAACTGACCCCGGCGCGGCTGCGGATGGCGCGGGTGCCGCGCGGATCGTCTCTGGTCGCCAATCCCATCAGCGGCGCGCCGGGGATGAAGATCGGCAATGTTTTTGTGCTGGCGGGCGTGCCTGACATCATGCGCGCGATGCTCGACAGCGTGGTGGCGACTTTGCAGCCGGGGCCGAAGATATACAGCCACAGCGTTTCCGGTTTCATCGGCGAAAGCCTGATTGCCGAAGAACTCGGCGCGATTGCGGCGCGGTATCCCTTGATCGATATCGGTTCCTATCCATGGGTGCGCGACGGCAAATTCGGCACCGCTCTGGTATCGCGCGGCACGGATGAACAGGCGGTGATGCGGGCTTCCGATGAAATCGCGGCGCTTTTGCAAAGCCGCAATGTCGCGTTCAGTCGCTCGGCGGGGTAAAGCCCTGGCTGCCTTCGTCCTTGCCGTCTTTGTCGGCGGGGGGCGCGTCGGGCTGATCCTTGGCGTCGGGCGCGGGTTTGACCGCGGTGATGCCCGCCGGTGCGGAGAAAAGCGGATGCGCGCTTTCCGGGCCGAAGGATTTATAGAACAGAGCGAGGGCGAGGAAGATGCCGAGCCACAAAGCGATATTGCGCAGCACATGGCCACGATTGAGGCCTATAATGCCGGGCGCGAAAGCGATCACGAAGGCCGCCAGCATCACGGCGGAAAGAATCATCGAAATGTGCGACATGGGGAAACTCCGATGGAGATGAGGCGACCTTATACTCCGTCTGTAATCGGCGTTGCAAGGCCCCCACCCCCCACCCCCTCCCTCGAGGGGAGGGGGAGTCTGGTGGCACGGTCTGCGCCCAAATCACAAATTGTCAGCAAGCTGAAAGATAGTAAGGAAGAACGGTCATAGCGGCCGGGACTCCCCCTCCCCTCGAGGGAGGGGGTGGGGGCCTTGTTGAAGCGACAAGAAATCCATATGATTCATTTTTTATGGAGATAAAGATGCGCTTCATTCTTCTGCTCCTTGTTCCTTTCGTATTTTCTTCCTGCGCGCTGTTCGAAGAAAAACCGCGCGATCATTTATCGCTGGCGGAAATGTCGTTCGCCGATCTCGACGGGTGGAGCGGCAACGCGCCGCTTCAGGCGCTCGACGCCTTCCGCGTTTCCTGCGGCGAGATCGCGCATAAGAATGTCAACGGCACGCTGGGCGTCGGCGGCTCGGTGGCCGTATGGCAACGCGCCTGCGTCGCCGCGACTTTGGCGCCGCAGACCGAGGACGGCGCGCGCGCTTATTTCGAACAGTATTTCACACCCTATGCCGCTTCGGGCAATGACGGCGACGAGGGTTTGTTCACCGGTTATTACACGCCGCAATTGCAGGGCTCGCTGACGCAGATAGGCGCGTTCCAGACGCCTTTGTATCAGCGTCCTTCCGATCTGATTGCCGCCGATCTCGGCGCGTTCAAGCAGGATTTGAAGGGCCAGCGCATCGTCGGCAAGGTCAGCGGCAGCAATTTCGTGCCCTATGACGAACGCGCCGAAATCGCGCGAGGTTCGCTGGCCACGCGCGCGCCGGTTCTGGCATGGGTCGATGATCCCGCTTCGGCGTTTTTTCTCGAGGTGCAGGGTTCGGGCCTCGTCCGCCTGACCGACGGCAGCATCATGCCGGTGGGGTATGACGCCGCCAATGGCCGCGCCTATGTCGCCATCGGGCGCGTGCTGGCCGATAAAGGCGCCATCGATAAACCGGTGACGATGCCCGGCATTCGCGCGTGGCTGGCGGCGCATCCCGATCAGGCGCAGCAGATTATGAACGCCAATCCGTCTTATGTGTTTTTCCGCCGTTTGCCGGATAATCAGATTCTGGGGGCGGAAGGCGTGGCGTTGACGCCGGGGCGCAGCCTCGCGGTCGATCCGGCCTTTGTGCCGCTTGGCGCGCCGCTATGGCTCGATACCGTCGATGGGCAGGGTGCATCCTTGCGCCGCCTGATGGTGGCGCAGGATACCGGCGGCGCGATCAAGGGCCCCGTGCGCGGCGATGTGTTCTGGGGTGCGGGCGAAGATGCGGCGATGCAGGCGGGCGCGATGCAAAGCCGGGGGCGCTATTATCTGTTGCTGCCGAAAACCGATGCCCGCTAAGGACGACGAGATCTGGGAGATTTACAAACGCGGGGTCAAAACCGTGCCGCCTGCGCGCGCGCCGGTGCGGAAAACGCCGCAGAAAAAAGCCGTGATCGCGGCACCTTTGCCTGTGCCGCGCGGCGAGGGCCAGCCGATTGCCGCGCACGCGCTTGAACGACGGCGTGAGAAAAGATTGCGCAGCGGCGAGATCGAGATTCACGCCAAGCTCGATCTGCACGGCATGACGCAGGTCGAGGCTTTCGCGGCGCTGGCCACTTTCATGCATAAGGCCGCCAAAGCGGGCAAACGGCATTTGCTCATCATCACCGGCAAGGGGGCGGGCGGCACCGGCGTGCTGCGCACCAGTTTGAAGCAATGGCTGGGGCAATTGCCCGAGGCCAAGGTGGTTCTGGCCGTGCGACAGGCTGCCGTGCTTCATGGCGGCGATGGCGCGTTTTACGTTATTCTGCGCGCCAGGCGTTCGTGAGATGCAACGGCCAGCGTTTCGGCGCCGCCAGCATGACATCGAAACGCAAAATGTAACGGGCATAGTGCGGGTGGCGCATCACGAAATCTTCGAGCGCGCGGGCGATGCGCGTGCGCTGATTCATCGACACGGATTCGGCGGCATCGGCATGGGTGGGGCGGGCCTTGACTTCGACGGCGACTAAAGTGCGCCCGCGCGCCGCGACGATATCGATTTCGCCCATCGGGGTTTTATAGCGCGTCGCCACAATGCGATAGAATTTCAGGCGCAAAGCGAGACGGCACAAAGCCTCGGCGTTCAATCCGGTTTTATGGCCGGTTTTATGCGAAGTGCGCGTCACTTGCGCCCCCTTTATTTACGCTTTGGCGCCAGCATCAAAGCGCGCGAATAGACTTCGGTTTTCTTGCGGCCCGACATTTCCGCGACTTCGGCCACGGCGTCGCGCAAAGTGGTGTGCTGCAACCGTTCGGCCAGCAGCGCGTCGATATCGAGGACGATTTCTTTCTGCGCGCCGCGTCCGATAAGGATGACGATCTCGCCTTTGACTTCGTTGGCGGCATAATGCGCGGCCAGTTCGCCCAGCGTGCCGCGTCTGGTTTCCTCGAACAGTTTGGTCAGTTCGCGCGCCACAACGGCGGGCCTGTCCGCGCCCATCATCTCCACCATATCGGCGAGGCAGGCGGCGAGCCGCTGCGGCGCTTCATAGAAAATAAGGGTGGCGGCGGTGTGGCGCAGCGCGCCGATTTCCTTCTGCCGCGCCGCCGATTTGGGCGGCAGGAAACCCGCGAAATAAAACTGGTCGGTCGGCAGGCCGCTGCCCGCCATGGCGACGAGGGCGGCATTGGCCCCCGGAATAACGGTGACGGCATAACCCATATCGCGGCAATCGCGCACCAGTTTGAAACCGGGGTCGGCGATCACAGGCATGCCGGCGTCGCTGATAAGGGCGATGGCTTCGCCCGCCGCGATGCGGTCGAGAATTTCCGGACGCTTCGCATCGGCATTGTGATCGTGATAGGAAAAAGTGGGTTTCTTGATGCCGAAGGCGGCCAGCAGAACGCCGCTGGTGCGGGTATCCTCGCAGGCGATCGCGTCGGCGTTGGCGAGGGTGGCGAGGCCGCGCAAGGTGATGTCGCCGAGATGGCCGATCGGCGTGGCGACGATATAAAGACCGGCTTTCAGTTTACAGGCGGCGTCGTTCCCGCTAGCCTTGACGATGCTCTTTCCCAGCGAAGGATAATCCGGCGATGAAGATTTCTGTTTCTTGGGCGGCATGCGGCGCGATGATGCTTCTGTTGTCGGTGAGCGGCTGCGCCAATATCGAGCGCTTCATCAACCCAGTATCGCAGAAAAAACCCGCAAGCCAAACGACTAATCAGCAGGCTTACGCGCATGATTCCGGGCCGGCTTCTGGGCAGCCTTACTCCGCCGCGCCGGTTATCGTGCCGCATATGCCGCCGGCACCGGTGCCGCCGTCGCTGACCTCGGCCAAGGTGGCGATTTTACTGCCGCTTTCGGGCGCCAATGCGGGCCTTGGGCAGGCCATGCTCAATGCCGCGCAGCAGGCCGTGTTCGATGCGGCGGGCACCAATTTCCAGCTGTTGCCGCATGATACGGCGGCGGCCGGCGGCGCCGAAGCGGCGGCGCGGGCGGCAGCCAGCGAAGGGGCGCAGCTTATCATCGGGCCTTTGTTCGCGACCGATGTTCCCGCCGTGCTTGCGGTGGCGCAGGGCAGCGGCATTTCGGTGCTGACGCTGTCGACCGATGCAGCGCTGACGCAGCGCGGGGTTTATGTCATGGGCCTCGCGCCCGGCCCGCAGGTGGCGCGCGTGGTGGCTTATGCGGCGGCGCATGGGGCGCGGCGCTTTGCGGCTCTGGTGCCCAACACGCCTTACGGCTCGCTGGTGGGTGGGGCGTTTCAAACTGCGGTGGCGCAGAATGGCGGCACCGTGGTCGATTACGAAACTTTCGACGCCACGGCGGCGAGCCTGACTTCGCATGCCAAGGCGATTGCCGGGCAACGCGCCACTATCGATGCGCTGTTCCTGCCCGAAGCGGGCGCGAATTTGAAGAGCATCGCCGATCAGCTGGCGGCGGCGGGCATGGATTCCCATGTGCATCTGCTCGGCACCGGTTTGTGGGATGTCCCCGATCTCGGCACGCAAAGCGCGCTGCTCAATGGCGGCTGGTACGCCGCGCCCGATCCGGCGGCGCGCCAGACTTTCATCGCCAATTATTCTTCCGCTTATGGCCAGCAGCCGCCGCGTCTCGCCACCTTGGCTTATGACGCGACGGCGCTCGCCGCCGTGCTCGCCAAGCGCGGCAGCCGCTATGACGAAGTCTCGCTCACCAACCCCAACGGCTTTGCCGGGCTGGACGGCATTTTCCGCCTGACGGCTTCGGGAACGGTGGAACGCGGCCTCGCGGTCGATGAGGTGACGCCCGAAGGGGCGCGGGTGGTCGACCCGGCGCCGGTCAGTTTCGTCGGCAACGCCCGGTAAATAGCGGTTTTTTGCCTGCTTAACGCCCGCTTAACCATAATGGGTTTTTTAGTTTTGGTTTCATAAGGTTACATCCAAATTCAATAATCGTTAACGCTGTGTTTGGTAGGATGGGTTATTCCGAATCGGAGCATTTTAGATGGCTGATATTGCAGGCGAAGTTATGAAGATGGCGCTGGGCCGCGAGACGGCGGGCGAAGTCGCCGCCGGGCATGGCGTCGCCTTTGATCCCGAAAGCGCGCGCATGGATGGCGATGGCACCGCCAAAGTCACGCTCAAGCGCGACGACAAATCTCACGAACAAAAGATCAAGGCTCTTTCAAGCCACGAAAATGCGGGCTTCGTTACTCAGCAGAAAAACATGTCGCCCAGCGATATGCTGAAGAACGCCATCGTCACCAACGACAAATTGATGAGCCGCGAACATGACCGGCTGGCGCGCTTCGGCCTCGACAAGAAAATCGACAAGATGCAAAGCCATATGTCGACCTCGCGCCCGCCCAATAGCGCGCGCGCCAGTCCGGCTTCCAATCCCAAGCTGGCCAAGACATATGCGCAGTTCCGCCAGCATGCCGAAGTGCTGGCCAAAATGCCGCAGCGCCTCGTGCGCGCTTTCAATCCGGAAATGCTGCCCGCGCATGAAATGGTGAAGCTGCGTCAGGATGCGAAATTGCGGGGGGCGAGCAAGGACCCGATGGGCAAGTCAATCGCTCCCTCGCCGATGGGCGTCGGCAAAATGATGATGAGCGCCACCCGCGCCGCTTTCAAGAAATGGGAACATGCCCTGATGGGCGGCTTTGTCGATGCGCCTTCGCCCTATAAATCGGGCGATTCTTCGTCCACGTAAGCCAGCACCGCATTTAGTCTTTGCAAGCCCGCCGCCGTGGCGCGCAGGGTGACGGTATCCTGTGCCAGATAATTTTCGTTTTCCAGTCGCGCGACTTTTCCCGCCGGAAGAAACTGCTCAAGCGGCGTCGCGAATTTGGCGCGCCATTTCTGTTTGTCGATGCCGCTGCGCAGGCGCAGGCCCATCATCACCGCCTCGCGCATGGCTTCGGTTTCGTTGAGGGCGGTTGCGGTCTTGATGCCGTGGCGGCGCGCCTCGACTTCGGCCAGCCAGATATCGGGGGCCTTGTGGGCTTCGGTGGCATACCGTGCGACGCCGGTATGGTAACGCCCATGCGCGCCGGGGCCGATACCGATATAATCTTCGTAATGCCAATAGGTGAGGTTATGGCGGCTTTCCTGGCCGGCGCGGGCATGGTTCGAGATTTCATAGGCGGGCAGGCCCGCTTGTTCCATGATTCCTTGCGTGGTTTCGAACATCGTCACGGACTCATCGTCGGGCGCGGTCAGTTTTTCGCCGCGCCGGTCGCGCACGTAAAATTGCGTGTGCGGCTCGATGGTCAGTTGATAAAGCGATAGATGATCGCCCGCGAGGGTTAGCGCGGCGCGCAGTTCCGCTTCCCATGCTGCGGGCGTTTGCTCCGCCCGCGCATAAATCAGATCGAACGAATAACGCGGGAAGTTTGACGCGGCGAGGATGATGGCGCGGCGCGCTTCGTCGGCGTCATGCGCGCGGCCAAGGAATTTCAATGCCTCCGCGTCGAAAGACTGCACGCCCAGCGACAGGCGGTTGACGCCCGCTTTGCGGAAATCGGCGAATTTCTGCGCCTCGACCGATGACGGGTTGGCCTCCAGCGTGATTTCGCAATCGGGGTCGATTGTCCATAAACGCGCGATGGAACCGAGGATGCTTTCGACCGTGCGCGCCTCCATCAGCGAAGGCGTGCCACCGCCGAAGAAGATGGAAGTGATCGTGCGCCCCGGCAGCAATCCGGCATAATGTTCCAGCTCGCGCGCATAAGCGCGGCGCCATTTTTCCTGATCCTGCGTATCGCCGACATGCGAATTGAAATCGCAGTAAGGGCATTTGGAAACGCAATAGGGCCAATGGATGTAGATTGCGAGGGCCCCGCGATCGCTTTGAACGAAAGCGTTTCCGCTTTCATTCAAAGTGTGAATCGCTGGGGCAATAAAATGACTCATCGCGCTTGCAAAAGCCGGTCGAGATAACGCGCGATCATATCCACTTCGAAATTCACTTCGTCGCCGGGCTGCAAGGTGCCCAATGTCGTCGCGGTTTGGGTGTGCGGGATGATGTTGACGCCGAACTGCGCACCCTTCACTTCATTGACGGTCAGGGAAACGCCTTCAATCACCGCTGATCCTTTGGGGGCGAGGTAACGTGCGAGTTCCTGCGGCGCTTCGAAGACAAAGCGCAAACTGTCGCCATCCTGCGCACGCGAAACGACGCGCGCCACGCCATCGACATGGCCGGAAACCAGATGCCCGCCCAGTTCATCGCCCATGCGCAAAGCCGGTTCCAGATTGACGCGCATGCCGGGCAGCCAATGTTTCAGCGTGGTCTTGGCCAGACTTTCGCCCGACACCTGCACATCGAACGTATCCGCGGTTTTTGAAATTACGGTCAGGCAAGCGCCCGAGCAGGAAATCGACGCGCCGATGGCGGTGTTGTCGAGCGGCAGGCGCGCAATCTTCACCGTCACGCGCCAGTCGCCTTTTTTGTCGATAGATGCAACGCTGCCGATATCTTCCACAATACCCGTAAACATTAAGTACTACTCTTTCCTGGTGGAGACTCCCCCTCCCCTTGAGGGAGGGCGCGGAACTGCAACGCAGCCAGCACGGCAGTCGTCGCTCCGCGGGGGGTGGGGGCCTCTGAAGCGGAACATGGCCCCTGATTTTGTATAAGTGCGACGGCATGATGCAGGATAGATGAAACGACGCCATCTATATTTTCATTCACATCTTCGTTATTGAATCGCAACATGTGATAGCCCGCTTCTTTCAGTTTTGCGTCTCGCACTTCGTCATATCCATGATTCACATCATGAGAATACCCGTCCAATTCAATAAGCAACCGGGCTTTCATGCAGGCAAAGTCTGCTATAAATGGACGAATAACGGCTTGCCGCCGGAATTTGAGACCGTGTTTTTCCGCTGCGCCGCGCAAGGCAACCCATAATTTTCTCTCTGCTGGCGTGGCGTTCCGGCGAAGTTCTCGGGCGCGGGCATGATCTTCCTGAGTTGTTTTGTGCTGATTTAGTCGCATATCCTCATGCTCATCGTCCTCAAATTGTTCGTTGCCGCAATCCCCCACCCCCCGCGGAGCGACGACTGCCGTGCTGGCTGCGTTGCAGTTCCGCGCCCTCCCTCAAGGGGAGGGGGAGGCCTGCCCCCGACAGGTTGCCCCTTATTCCGCGGTTTCTTTTTTGAGCGTATCGACGAATTCTTCGAAATCGCCGGTCGAGCGGAAATCTTTATAGACCGAGGCATAGCGCACATAAGCGACATGATCGAGCGTGCGCAATGTTTCCATCACATGCTCGCCGATTTTCGACGCCGGGATTTCAGTTTCGCCGAGGGACTCCAGTTGCCGCACCACGCTGTTGGCGACCTGTTCGATACGTTCATCGTCCACCGGGCGCTTGCGCAGGGCGGTTTTCATTGAGCGCAGAACCTTGTCGCGTTCGAAAATTTCCTTGTCGCCGTTTTTCTTGACGACGATCATTTCGCGCAGCTGAACCCGTTCAAAGGTGGTGAAGCGTGCCCCGCAATTGGCGCAGAAACGGCGGCGGCGGATGGCGGCGTTATCCTCCGTCGGGCGGCTATCTTTGACCTGTGTATCCTCGGTTCCGCAAAAGGGGCAGCGCATGAAAACACCCTGTGGATAAGTTCGCGGCCACTATAACCATAGGGGGCAAGGGGAATCAATCATGCTTGACTCTTTTGCAGATTCTACGGCATTTAAAAGGGGTTAACTCTGCATAACTGGCGCAATGTGGGCCACCACGGGGAAGTGCAGATGTAATACCGCCGCGCGCCTGGGCATGAACCCTCATTTTAAGGAACCGTCATGACCAACTTCACTTATTCCCAAGCCGCCCTCGACCGTCTGCAAAAATCGGACGCCGATATATTCAACGCTTTGATGCATGAAGAAGTGCGTCAGTCTGAGGGTATCGAGCTGATCCCTTCGGAAAATTACTGCTTCCCCGAAGTTTACGCGCTGCTCGGTTCGGTCTTTAACAACAAATATTCCGAAGGTTATCCCGGCCGCCGTTATTATGGTGGGCAGGAAAATACCGACACGATTGAAAATTTGGCCCGCGACCGCGCCAAGGCCGTGTTCCGCGCCGAACATGCCAATGTGCAGCCTCTGTCTGGTTGCGCGATGAACGAAGCGGTCGATTTCGCGTTGCTGAACCCCGGCGATTCCGTGCTCGGCATGGATCTGTCGCATGGCGGCCATCTGTCGCACGGCCATCCGCTCACCAACATGGCGAAGATTTTCAAATATACGCGCTACAAAACCGAAATCCCCAGCGGCGCGATTGATCTGGAAAAAGTCCGCGCCATCGCTCAGGAATGCAAGCCGAAGATGATTATCTGCGGCCATTCATCGTACCCGCGCGAATATGATTACGCCGGTTTTCGCAAAATCGCCGATGAAGTGGGCGCTTATCTGATGGCCGACGTCTCGCATCTCGGCGGGCTGATCGCCGCGAACGCTTTAAAGAATCCGCTCGATTTCGGCTTCGATGTGATGACGACCACCACGCATAAATCATTGCGCGGCCCGCGCGGCGGCATGATTTTGTGCAAAAAGGAACTCGGCTCCAAGATCGATAAATCCGTGTTCCCCGGGATGCAAGGCGGCCCGCATATGCATCAGATCGCCGCGATTGCGACGACTTTGAAACTGGTGCAGTCGGATTCCTATAAAGCCTATGCGAAACAGGTCTTGGCCAATGCGCAATCCTTGGCCAAAGCGTTGCTTGACGGTGGTGCGCATCTCGTCACCGGCGGCACCGAAAACCACCTGATCGTGATTAATACCGCGACCGGATTCGGCATCACCGGCGATGTCGCTGAAACCGCTTTGGATAAAGCGGGCATCACGCTCAACAAGAACGTCATTCCCGACGATCCAAACCCGCCGATGAAACCGTCGGGCATCCGTTTCGGCACGCCCGCCGCCACCGCGCGCGGTTTCGGCGAACCGGAAATGAAGCAGCTCGCTACCATCATGCTGCAAGTCCTCCGCGCACCCGCCGACGCAGCATTGCTTGCCAAACTCCGCGAAGAAACCCGCTCCGTCTGCAAACGCTTCCCGGTGCCGGGCCTCGAAGGCACCGCGCAACCGAAAGCGGCGGCTGCTTAACAGAAGGTTGTCATTCCGGGGCACGCCGCAGGCGTGAACCCGGAATCCAGATGGCTCTTCAGCAAAAACAATGTCAGACCACTTTAACAAAACCGGCTATGTCTATATTCTCGCCAGCCAAACGGCAGGCACGCTTTATATCGGCGTGACTTCCGATCTCGTCACGCGCGTTGCCCAGCATAAAGATGGAACCTATCGCGGTTTTACGTTCAAATACGACGTTGACCGTCTCGTTTATTACGAAGCCTGCGGCGCAATGGAACACGCCATTTTGCGTGAGAAGGAATTGAAAAAATGGCGGCGTTTGTGGAAAATTCAGCTGATTGAAAAAACCAACCCAACATGGGATGATTTATATTCGAGGTTGATGCGGGGCGAATTTGGGGCCGATAGTATAAGGATCTAGGTCGTCTGGATTCCGGGTTCGCGCCTTTGGCGCGCCCCGGAATGACATCTCTTGTTGGGAGAAGTTTTATGAGCAAAAAAGCAAAACTTGATGCCGCCCCCAAGGGTAAACTGACGATCGTTGCGGATTTTCTGCCGCCGCCCGCGCAACTGGTACGCCGGGAAAATACCGTGCGCGTGACCTCCGAATTCACCAAATCGAGCATCGATTTCCTGAAACAGGAAGCCAAAAAAGCCAAGGTGCCGTACCAGCGCATGCTGCGTTCTCTGGTCGATTTGTATGTTGAGCGGCAGGCGAGGCATTGAGGAAAACACCTATGCCCGAACAACCGCCATCTCCGCCCGTTCGCCGCGCCGATCCGCGCCTGCTAGAAATCCTGGTCTGCCCGTTAACGAAAACACCGCTGCGTTACGACGCTGCGGCGCAGGAACTCATCAGCGACAAAGCCGCGCTGGCTTTCCCCATCCGCGAAGGCATTCCGATCATGCTGGCCGATGAAGCGCGGAAGATGTAGATTAGCGTTTTATCCGATCCACGGTCTTTTGATAAGAGGCCTTGGGTTTCCCATTATGAGCGGCATCTAAAGCCTTA
The DNA here is from genome assembly GCA_031291435.1 of Alphaproteobacteria bacterium. Lineage (GTDB taxonomy): Bacteria > Pseudomonadota > Alphaproteobacteria > UBA9219 > UBA9219 > CAIXLI01. The sequence goes on from JARLJC010000300.1 coordinate 17,640, forward strand.
ATGATGTCGTATATGTCTATATAATTAATGGTGCATTTTGTTTGATTCATGCTTCCTCTGACAACCATTCCACACAAGGCATTAGATGTTTCATCGTATACAGGTGCGCCGCTGATGCCATCGATGCTATCAAAAGTTGGGGTATGATACTCGGCTATCGCTTGCCTCGTTGTGGGATCTGAGGTCTGCCTTCCATTATCCATAAATTCTAAACGACAATAGCCGGGTTCAATGGCGGGATCCGCTATATAGCTCTTGCTGTTAAGGACGCCTGAGACAATAAGTTTGTGTCCTTTCTCGCTTGTTGCAACAGTATTAATGTCGATGACATAGGCGCTTTCTTTAAAAAAGGAAGAACCTGTATCTTCGCTAAATTCAATAATACAGACGTCGAGAATGTCTGTTTCGCTCGTATCTGATGAAGCGGCACTCAATTCAAAAATGCCTGTAATCTTGGCTACTCTGGCACCTCGAAGCGGACGCTTCGCATCAGTAATAACCAATTGGTGGTGTTCAAAGGCGCCAAAAACATGATGGCAAGTAAGTCCATATATGCGTCTGCGATAATTGATGAGGAAGGCTGTGCCGCCATGCGTGGCATAGGGATATGCAGTGTCATTCGTTTGATAAAATACAAATCTGACCGCGTCCGAAAAATCTTGCTTGATATAGATACCTGACGAAAGTTTTTGGTCCTTCTTCACGAGCTCAGCGCCCCTTCGTCCGGTCCACCGAATTGACCGCCGGATTGGCGCGCAGCGCCGCGATGATGATCGTCAGATGTTTGACGTCGCGCACTTCGACATCGACGAGGATGTCGAAAAATTCCGGCGTGCGGTTGGTGATTTTCATATTGGTGATGTTGCCGTTATTTTTGCCGATCACCGTTGTCATAGCACCAAAAGAATTGGGCGCGTTGACCAGAACGATGTCAAGGCGGCCGATCATGCCTTCGCTTTTATCCTGCTCGTCGCTCCAGCCGACATCGATCCAGCGTTCCGGTGCGCGCGCGAAACTTTCCAGCGTTTCGCAATCGGTGGTGTGAATGGTCACGCCCTTGCCGGTGGTGACGATGCCGACGATGCTGTCGCCGGGCAGGGGATGGCAGCAGCGCGCATAATGCACCGCCATGCCGGGGATCAATCCCTTGAGCGTCAACGGCGCCGTGCTCTTGTTGATTTTGGGCTTGAGCGTCGCCAGCGATTTCTCGGTGGTTTTCTCCAGCGCCTTGAGGCTGTGATTGGGATAGGCGGCGTTGAAGACTTCGCGCGCGGGTTGCAAAGACGCACCGATATTGGCGAGCAAATCCTCGACCGTGGCGCTCTGGAAATTCTTGGCGACCGGTTCGAAAGCTTTTTCCGAATAATCGACGCCTTCCTGCTTGCAGAATTTTTCCAGCATCGATTTGCCGAGCAACACATATTCCGTGCGCTGCTGCGTGCGGATGAAACGACGGATGCAGGCTTTGGCCTTGCCGGTGACGACGAAACGTTCCCATGCGGGGCTTGGCGTGCCGCCTTTTTGCGTGACGATTTCGACCTGATCGCCGTTCCGCAAGACGGTGCGCAGCGGCACCATCCGGCCATTGACTTTCGCGCCGGTGCAGGCGTCGCCGACGCGGCTATGCACGGCATAGGCAAAATCGACCGGCGTCGCCCCGCGCGGCAGGGCAATCAGATCGCCCTTCGGCGAAAAGCAGAAAACCTGATCCTGGAACAATTCCAGTTTGGTGTTTTCGAGGAACTCTTCCGGCTTCTGCACATGCTCGACGATATCGAGCAATTCGCGCAGCCAGCGATATTGCAAACCGTCGGTGCGCGGCGCGCCTTCTTTGTAACCCCAATGCGCGGCGACGCCGAGTTCGGCGACTTCATGCATGGTGCCGGTGCGGATCTGGATTTCGATGCGCTGCCGCTCGGGCCCCAGAATGCCGGTATGCAAAGATTGATACTGGTTGGGCTTGGGCGTCGAAATGTAATCTTTGAAGCGGCCCGGAATGACGTGGTAATGGCTGTGAATGACGCCCAGCGCCTGATAGCATTGCTCGGTATTCTCGACGATGATGCGGAAGGCCATGATGTCGGACAGCTGCTCAAAGCCGACATTCTTGCGCTGCATCTTGCGCCAGATCGAATAAGGCGTTTTCTCGCGCCCCTGCACCGAGGACGCGACGCCCGATTTTTCCAGAACTTCGTGCAGTTCCTTCAGAACTTTTTCGGCAATCGCCTCGCCTTCGCTGCGCAGGAAGTTCAGGCGCGCGATGATGCTGTTGCGGGCATCGGGATTCAGTTCCGCGAATGCGAGGTCTTCGAGTTCGTCCTGCATCTTCTCGATGCCGATGCGTTCGGCGAGCGGCGCGTAGATATCGAGAGTTTCGCGTGCGATGCGGCGGCGTTTTTCCGGGTCTTTCAAATGATGCAGCGTCCGCATATTATGCAAACGGTCGGCGAGTTTGACCAGCAGCACGCGGATATCTTCCGACATCGCCACAACCAGCTTGCGGAAGTTTTCCGCCTGCTTGGCCTGATCGGTCTGCAATTCGATGCGCGAAAGTTTGGTCACGCCATCGACAAGGCGCGCCACGCTCGGCCCGAACTGCTTCTGAATGTCTTCCAGCGAAGCGAGCGTATCTTCCACCGTGTCATGTAGCAAAGCGGTGGCGATCGTCGTGCTGTCCATCTTCATGTCGGTGAGGATGCCCGCGACTTCGAGCGGATGCGAAAAATACGGGTCGCCCGAAGCGCGCATCTGGGTGCCGTGCGCCTGCATCGAAAACACATAAGCGCGGTTGAGCAAATCTTCGTTGACGGTGGGGTCATAAGCGCGCACACGCTCGACCAGTTCATACTGGCGCATCAGGATCGGGCGCGGGTGCGGCGCGGCCGGTGGCGGCGATGTTGTTTCAAGCGTTTCCATTGAGTTTTCGATAGCAAACTCCGGCTAATTAGTCCTTAACGCTATATGGGGTGTGCAAACGTCCTTAAAAAGGGCGTTTTTGCAGAGAAAGAAAGGAGTGGAAATGCTTTATCTAGGCGCCCGGGCCGATGGGTAAAGGGCCAATAACGCCGAACGCGGTAGGAAGATTATTCGGCTGCTTGGGAAGAATCTGGCGGATCAGATGCGAGGCGCCATGCGAGAGTTGGCGGCTCTGGTGAATCGCTTCTTCGATCGAGTCGTGAAATCCCAATGCCACGGCATCAGAAATCAAAACCCATTGGCCTTTGTTAGTTTTGAACCAGTCCGGATACATTTTTTCATAAAGGGCAATGTCTTCTTTGAGCTCAAACATCTTATGCCTCCGGTCAAAATATACAAAATATCGGCTCAGTCTTTAACGTCGGGCCCGTCGCTGAACGAACCGTCGCCGAGCGTATCGCCCGAAGCGATTTCGTCGGCCACTTCGACTTCATCTTCCACGCCGGCTTCTTCGCCTTCCTCGGCTTCTTCGTCTTCGCCTGCGCCCATGGAATTGATCCAGCTTTGCTGTTCGCCGGCCATCAGTTCGGTCACTTCTTCTTCGGGCTGATCGGGTTCGATGCGCTTCTGCAGGCCCTTGATCAGCGATTCTTCGAGACCGCCGAGATCGAGCTTCTGTTCCGCGATTTCGCGCAAGGCCACGACCGGATTTTTATCGCGGTCGCGTTCGATCGTCAGTTCGGCGCCCGAACCAAGCCCGCGCGCGCGATGCGCCGCCAGCATGACGAGTTCGAAACGGTTGGGAATCTGAAGTACGCAATCTTCGACGGTAACGCGAGCCATTTAACCCTCTTCGGTGATTTAATCCGGTGCGAAATGCCCCAGCGGCTCCTTTCGGAACCGGAAAGATTACGCCTATGGATTTTTCCAGTTGCGGGCGGAATTTACAATTATCCCCAAGGCTTTGTAAAGCGCGATGTTCCGGGGCCTGAATACAAAGGAATGCAGCGTTTTTCATCCCCGTTTTTATGCACAGTTTTTTTTGTGGTGCGGTTCATGCCTGCTTAATGCTGCGCGAACAGGAGGATAGGGCGCGCGCGGCGCGATTGGGGCATGGGATGAGGCCGGGGGCCACTTGTGGCGAGAATCGTTATGGGATAGATTAACGATGTTGATTCTAGAAACGGGTAGGGCGAATTTTCTGGCTAAATCTCCGGTTGCCTTTTTTGGGTAATGCTATAGAAGTCCGGAGTTAATCTTTCCTAAGATATGAGCCTTCCTTCCGACGACCATCTTCTGCCAATTAAACGAGGAAATAATGATTTTTTACAAAGAAGAGCGCGCGGCCATGTTCATCGATGGCGCCAACCTCTATGCCGCCGCCCGCGGCCTTGGCTTCGACATCGACTATAAGCGGCTGCTGGAGGTTTTTGCTGGCAGGGGGCGTCTGGTGCGCGCTTTCTACTATACCGCCCTCATAGAAAATGAGGAATATTCGCCGATCCGCCCGCTGGTCGACTGGCTCGACTATAACGGCTACGCCATGGTCACCAAGCCGACCAAGGAATTCACCGATGCCTTTGGCCGCCGCAAGATCAAGGGCAACATGGATATCGAACTCGCCATCGACGTGATGGAAATGTGCGACCATGTCGATCACATCATCATTTTCTCGGGCGACGGCGATTTCCGCCGTCTGGTCGAAGCGGTGCAACGCAAAGGCGTGCGCGTCAGCGTCGTATCAACGATGCGTTCCTCGCCGCCGATGGTGGCCGACGAACTGCGCCGTCAGGCCGACAATTTCATCGAATTGCAAGACCTCATGCCGCATATCTCGCGCGCCCGTTCGGAAGGGCAGGCTCCGTCGAGCCAGCCTTCGATGAAAGACGTCGCCGAAAATCTCGCGGCCTCGCAGGAAGAAATGCAGGACGTCGCCGACGTCGCGTAAATCGGACGATCTTGGCCGATTTACCTTTCTCATAGTCGGCGTTGTTATGGGCGTATAAAAAGCCGGTGAAAACTTCACCGGCTTTTTTATTTGAGTGTTTCAGTTGCCCCGCAGGGCGTCATCCCGGCGCAGGCCGGGATCCAAACTTTAAATCCCCTTCTTCCCGCATGAAAAGTTATGAGTCTGGACCCCGGCCTGCGCCGGGGTGACGGCCTTTATTGCGGCATTGCTGTTCATACGCAAAAAAGAATCCAAGATTTGGGTCTATTGGTCCGCTTACCGCGTCGGAACGAGAAGATCCCTTGTCATGATAATCGTCGGTACCGAACCGAACTCGATGAATGTGTCGCCTTCGGTATGATAGCCCAGTTTCTCATAGAATCCTTGCGCCTCGGTGCGCGCATGCATGTCGACACGATCAAACCCGCGCGCGGCTGCGATCACTTCGGCCGTCTTGACAAGATCGCGTCCCAAGCCGCGCCCCTGTGCGCTGTTCGCCACGGCCATTTGCCGCAGGGTGATATTCCGCGACGAACCGGGTTTAAGAATAACCGTACCAACCACCGAAAAACTATCTTCGACTGCGGCGATATGGATTTGTCGATCTTCGCCCTGCAAATCTTTCTCGTCCAGTACTCTCCCGATAGGACGGCGCAAGATTTCCTCGCGCAAACGCTTGCTGTCCTCGTAAAGCGACGAGCCGTAAAACAGTTCTTGAATAAAGGCCGACATCTTTACCCGATGCTGCGCATCATGGCGTCGTGATCGATGTCGGGCTGCTGTTCGTCGCTGCTTTGCTGCACGAAGCCTTCGGGCTGATTGGCGTCGGGCTTGGCGGCGGCTTCGGGCTTGGGCGTCACGATGCCTTTCGCCTTGTTCTCGCGCTCGACCCGGCGCGAGGCGCGCTTGAGGGCGGCATCGAGATCGGTCTGCTTGACGAGGCCGAGCAGAACCGGGTTGTGCGGCTTGATGTTGGTGGCGTTCCAATGCGAACGGTCGCGCACCTTGGCGATGGTTTCCTTGGTGGTGCCGAGCAGGCGCGCCACTTGCGCATCAAGCAGTTCGGGGTGGTTCTTGATCAGATACGCGATGGCATCCGGCTTTTCGCCGCGCTTCGACACCGGCGTATAGCGCGCGCCCTTGGTGCGCGAAATCGGCGCGGGCAGGTCGCTCTTGGTCATTTTCAAACGCGCGCGCGGATCGGCTTCGCAGCGTTTGATTTCTTCCTGCGTCAACTGGCCGTTGAAAATCGGGTCCATGCCGACGATGCCGATGGCGACTTCGCCGTCGGCGATGGCCTGCACTTCAAGCTTGTGCAGCCCGCAATATTCCGCGACCTGTTCGAAGGTCAGCGTGGTATGTTCGACCAGCCACACGGCGGTGGCTTTGGGCATCAGGGGCAGAGCGGCCATGTCAGTCTCTCCATAAAAAAACAAAAAAGCGGGGCTCTTGCCGACAGCCGGAGCCGCCGAACGATCCGCGAGCAACTTTTGGGGGATCGATTAAAATCCCGTATCAGGGGATTTCGAGCAGTATCTTACCGATATGCGCGCCATTTTCCATCATTTTATGGGCCTGCACCCCGTCTTTAAGCGGAAAACGTTGATAAATAACGGGTTTTATTTTTTGCGTGGCGACGCCGGGCCAGAATTCCTCACGCAATTTAGTCACTAAACGGGCTTTTTCGGCCCTGTCGCGCCCGCGTAAGGTGGAACCGGTCAGGACCAGCCTTTTCTGCATGATCATGCGGATATCGATCTCGGCTTTGGCCCCTTTTTGCGAGGCGATGCTGACATGCCGCCCGCCCACACAAAGTGCGGTAAGGTTTTTGACGACATAATCGCCGCCCACCATATCGAGGACGACATCGACGCCGCGACCGGCGGTGGCGCGCCGGCAGGTATCGACAAAATCTTCCTCGTCGTAAACCACGGCGAAATCCGCGCCGAGCGCATAGCAGGCCTCGCGTTTCTCATGTGTGCGCACGGTAACGATGACGCTGGCCCCGCGCGCCTTGACCATCTGGATCGCCATGGTGCCGATGCCGCTGGAACCGCCGTGAATCAAGGCGGTCTCGCCGCTTTTTAAAGCGCCGCTTTCAAACAGATTCGCGTAAACCGTAATCATCGCCTCGGGCAAAGCGGCGGCGTCCTGCAATTTCATGTTGTCGGGAACCGGCAGGCAATGCCCTTCGGGAACGGCCACATAGTCGGCATAGCCGCCGCCGTTCAGCAGGGCGCAGATTTTATCGCCGGTTTTCCATTGGCTTACGTTGGGGCCGAGCGCCGCGACAATGCCCGAAATTTCCATGCCGGGAATATCGGAAGCGCCCGCGGGCGGCGGATATTTGCCCTGACGCTGCATGACGTCGGCGCGGTTAACGCCCGCCGCCGCAACCTTGACCAGCACTTCACCTTCGCCCGCTACCGGCATGGGGCGTTTGCCGATTTTCAGATTTTCGGGCGGGCCGTAAGTGTCGATGAGGAGGGCGGAGATTTCGCTAGGAAGCATCGCTTTGCTTTTAAAGCTCACGGACTTTTATTTCAACCCGGTTTGCTGACGGTTGTATGCCCACGTTTTAAAATAGGCAAAAGGACTCGTGTCGTCGAGCCGTCGGGTCTTTGAACGACAAGCACGCCATTCGTTGTTTCTTCCTTGGCGATGCCCCATAACCAGGCCGCAAGTTGGATTTCGTCTTCTGACATACCGTCCAAAGCATCATAGGCGAGAAGGGCGCGCTCGATCGTGGCCGTATCCGTTTTCAATCCGCGCGATGTTTTAGCGTTTTCCATCGCTTTTGCAGCTTCGGCACCGAGCTGGAGAGTTCTTCTTATCGCTATATCTTTTGTCATGACCGGTGCTTTCAACGGGCGCTTTGTATAATGCCGGTTTTCTAGACCGGGGACGTTGCGAAAGCAACCCTTGTTGCATGCAGCGCATTGAAACTGCTGGCGATTTTAAAAGGCAAAATGCAGGTTGCGCCGCCCCTCCTTTCTGTTTATCATCCCCGCAATCTTTCCGGCGCCTGGCCCACGAATGGTTCGTGTTCCAAGGTAAATCAGATAAAACAATGTCTTATCTGGCTGCCGGGTACAGCCGCGACCCTCTTGAGGGCTTTCGTCCTAACGATTGGACGAAGGAAGCGCGAAACGAAGAACCGGGAACCTCGTCCTACAAAGGCAACCGGCAGTACAAGGCAACCTATTTGCCGATTCTGGCGCCAACGGGTCTTTATTCAACCCCTTCGGCGACTGTCGGCGGGAGAATTAAATGACGAAGCGTATGTTGGTGGATGCCACGCATCCGGAAGAAACTCGTGTAGCTATCGTAGACGAGCGCCGCCTCGAAGATTTCGACTTCGAGAGTACGGGCAAAAAACAGCTCAAAGGCAATATTTACCTCGCGAAAGTCATTCGCATCGAACCGTCCTTACAGGCGGCCTTCGTCGAATATGGCGGCAACCGTCATGGTTTCCTGCCTTTCAGCGAAATCCATCCCGATTATTTCCGCATTCCGATGGCCGACCGCCCTCACGATGAGGAGCCGGAAGACGATTCGGATGAAGGTGATGAAGGCGACGACGAAGCCTATGCCGAAGAAGTTAAAGCCTATCAGGCGGAAATCGCCGGGCATGACCATGATCACGAACATCATCATAACGACGCGCCGGTAACGGTCGAAGAACCGGCCCAGCCCGCCGCACCCGAAGATATTTCCCTTCCCATCGCCGAGGCTGTGGCCGAAGCGATTGTGAACGCCGAACCCGATACGCATATCGTGGCGCTCAGCAGCGAAAACGATGCCGCCGATCTCGGCCTCATCACCGATTTCGGCAATGCCGCGGTCGATCAGTCAGGATTTGTGCCGACTGCGACTCCGGTCGAAGCCGTCGGTGGCGAACATGCCGAAATCGAGGAAGAAGAACGCGCCCCGCGCGTCCGCCGTCCGAACTATAAAATTCAGGAAGTCGTCAAACGCCGCCAGATCATGCTGATTCAGGTGGTCAAGGAAGAACGCGGCAACAAAGGCGCGGCCCTCACCACGTTCCTGTCGCTGGCCGGACGTTACTGCGTTTTGATGCCCAACACCGATCGCGGCGGCGGCGTGTCGCGCAAGATCACCAGCCATACCGACCGCAAGCGCATGAAGGACATGCTCGACCAGCTCGAGACTCCGGAAGGCATGGCGGTCATTCTCCGCACCGCCGGGATGGAGCAGGAACCCGCTGAAATTCAGCGCGATCTCGAACATCTTCTGCGTCTGTGGAACAATATCCGCGAACAGACTTTGCAATCGACCGCGCCGACTCTGATTTACGAAGAAGCGAGCCTCATCAAACGTTCGATCCGCGATCTGTATGCCGCCGATGTCGCCGAAATTCTCGTGGCCGGGCAGCAGGGATTCACTCTGGCGCAGGATTTCATGCGCTCGATCATGCCTGATGATGTTGGCCGCGTGAAATTGTACGAAGACCCGGTTCCTTTGTTCTTCCGCTATAACGTCGAGAAGCAGATCGACGGTTTGTATAACCCGGTCGTGCAATTGCGCTCGGGCGGTTACATCGTCATCAACCCGACCGAAGCTTTGGTGTCGATTGACGTCAATTCGGGCCGCGCCACGCGCGAACGCCACATCGAAGGAACTGCGCTTAAAACCAATATCGAGGCCGCCGATGAAATTGCGCGTCAACTGCACCTGCGCGATCTCGCCGGTTTGGTGGTCATCGACTTCATCGACATGGAAGATGGGCGCAACAACGCCGCCGTCGAACGCCGCATGAAAGAAGCGATGAAGGCCGACCGCGCGCGCCTGCAGATCGGGCGTATCTCACCCTTCGGTTTGCTCGAACTCTCGCGTCAGCGTTTGCACCCCAGCCTCACCGAACTGAATTTCGAACGTTGTGCCCATTGCGCCGGTGTCGGCCTTGTCCGCTCGGTCGATTCCGCCGCGATTTCCGTGCTGCGCCTCATCGAAGAAGAAGGCATCCGCCAGCCTGGCGGCGAAATCGTTCTGCATCTCGCCACCAAGGTCGCGCTTTATATCCTCAATCAAAAACGCGCCGTGCTGCATGAAATCGAACGCCGTTACGGCTTGCAGGTTTTCCTGCGCGGCGACGATGCTCTCGTGCCGCCTGAATGCAAGATGGAACGTATGCGCAGCGGCGAAGCCCGTTCGCGCAATATCGGCCCCGCCGTCGATAGCGATCAATTATTGGCCGACTCGGCTTTGATGGATAGCAGCGAAGGCGGCGATATGCCTGTCTCCGAACCTGCGCCCCGCGTCGAACGCGAAGGTAGCGGCGAACGTCCGCGCCGCAGCCGCTTTGGCCGTGGCCGTGAACGCGGTGAAGGTCGTGGCGAAGGCCGCAATGAACGTGGCGGCGAACGCGGTGGCCGTGATCGTAACCGCGAACGCGCGCCCCATAATGCCGAAGCCAATGGCAATGCCGTGGTTTCCGAACAGATGCCCGATGACAATATCGGCAATGCCGTGCCGCCTGCGGAAGGCTTTGTTGAAGGTAATCGTGAAAATGGGCGCGAAGGCGCTGTCGGCCCTGATGGGCAACGCACGGGCCGCCGTCGCGGTCGCCGTGGCGGCCGTGGCCGTCGTGGCGGCGCTGAACGTGGCGAGGGACAACCGCGCGAACCACGTGGGGATCGTCCCGAACGCGAACGCCGTCCTTCGGAAGGCGCGCCGGACGGTGCCCGTTCGGAACAGCAGCCGCGCTCATATGAATCCGCGCCTGTCGCTTCTGTGCCGGTCAGCATCCATGATCTCGACACCACGCCGCGCGAACATCGCGAACCGCGTGCGCCCGCTTCATCTGCGCCCTATGACGTGAATAACGGCGGCGATGGCGATGCGCCCAAAGGTGGCTGGTGGCGCAAGCTCACAGGCCAGTAACCGGCTGTGGCTTCGACTCTTCTTTTAACGGTGCAGGACGGCATTATTCGCTACGGCGATAAAACGCTGTTCGATGGGCTGTCCTTCAATATCCGCGAAGGCGAGAAAGTCTGTCTGGTCGGCAAGAACGGCGCCGGCAAAAGCACTTTGATGAATATCATCACAGGCGCCCGCGAACTCGACGAAGGCATCCGCTGGCAATTGCAGGGCTCCACGGTGGGGTATCTGCAGCAGGATATCGTGCCGAAACCCGGCCAGACCGTGCGCGAATTCATCTTCGCCGCGCTCGAAAATCAGGATGGCAGCCACGATTATAAGATCGAAATCGTGGTCGAGCCGCTTGAAATCCATCTCGACGACCAGATGAGTAATCTTTCGGGCGGACAGTTGCGCCGCGCCGCTCTGGCGCGGGCGCTGGTCGAAGAACCCGATATTCTTCTGCTTGATGAGCCCACTAACCACCTCGATCTCGACATCATCGAATGGCTGGAAGGCTATCTGAAAGCCTATCGCGGGGCCGTGTTCTGCATCAGCCACGATAAAACTTTTCTTTCCAACATTTCGCAGTCGGTTTACTGGCTCGATCGCGGGCGGCTGCGGATTTGCCCGCGCGGTTTTTCATTCTTCGAAGAATGGGCCGGGATGATCCTCGAACAGGAAGAACGTGAATTACATAACCGGCAGAAAGTGCTGGATATCGAAGTGGAATGGGCCAGCCGCGGCGTCAAAGCGCGGCGCAAGCGCAATGTCCGCCGCGTCGATCAGATGAAGACCGAGCGCGATAAACTGCGTTCGGATAAAAATGTGCTCGCCAAAATGCTGGCCAAGATCGAGTTCGAGCCGCAGGAACTGGCCGAAGCCAGCTCGAAAATCGCCGCCGAATTTTACAACGTCTATAAGACTTACAGCGAGGATGGCCGCGACAAAATCATCCTCGATAAATTCAATCTGCGCATTCAGCGCGGTGACCGTATCGGCATCATCGGCAAGAACGGTTCGGGCAAGACCTCGTTCCTGCGCATGCTGGTCAAGGAAATGCAGCCCGACGCCGGCAAGGTCAAAATGGCGAAGGATTTGACCTTTTCCTATTTCGATCAGAAACGCAAAGACCTGATTCCCGAAAATTCCCTGCATCGCATTTTATGCCCGAACGGCAGCGACTATATCGATGTCATGGGCAAGGATCGCCATGTCTGCGGCTATCTGAAGGACTTTTTGTTCGACCCGAAAATGGTCAATCATCCTGTCAGCGCCTTGTCGGGCGGGCAGAAAAACCGCCTGATGCTGGCCAAAATTATGGCCAATCCGGGCAGCCTGCTTATTCTCGACGAACCGACCAATGATTTGGATATGGATACGCTCGATATGCTGGAAGACATGCTGGCGACATATACCGGCACCCTGCTGGTGGTCAGCCACGACCGCGATTTCCTCGACCAGACCGTCAGCAAATTGCTGGTGTTCGAGGGCGGCGGCAAAGTCGATGCCGTGATCGGCGGCTATTCCGATTATCTCGAGAAGAAAGCGGGCAAGAATAAACCCGCCGAAGCGATCAAGCCCCTGCCGCGCGGCAAGAAAGACGCGCCCGCGCTGCGCGTCAAGGAAGCCAAGATGACGTATATTCAGGAATATGAATTGCGCACGCTGCCGGAAAAGATCGGCGATCTCGAAGCTGAAATCGCGGCGTTGGAACCGCAACTGGCCGATCCGGATCTGTATACGCGCGACGCCGAACTGTTCGACAAATTGTCGCGCGGTCTCGCTTATGCCAAGGCGACTTTGCATAAATCCGAAGAACGCTGGCTTGAACTCGAAGAACTCCGCATCTCGTTGAGTGAGGCCGAAGCATGAGCGCGCGCGAGACCGGCTTTATTACCGTCGGCGGCGCGCATGTTCCTTTTCTTGTCTCACGTTCCAAACGCCGCCGCCGCACTATTGCTTTCCGGTTGGACAATGACGGCGCTTTGCAGGTGATGGCCCCGGCCCGCGCCAGCCTTTCGCATCTGGCCAAAATCATGCAGGGGCATGAGGCCTGGGTGATGCGCAAACTGGCGCAGCGCCGGGAATCGCCGCCCGAATGCGATTACACAGACGGTTCCATTTTCACCTATCTCGGGCGGCCTTACCGGCTGCGCGTGACGCAGGGCGGGGGTAAATCTTCCATCCTTTTTCGCCCGCATGAATTTCATGTCCACGTGCCGGACGAAACTCTTTCGGCCAAAGGGCTGCGCGAGGAAGTGAAACTTGACCTTATGCTGTGGGCGAAAAAACGGGCGAAGGTGAAGTTCAAGCGGCGGCTCGATCTATGGGCGGCGCGGATGGGTGTGGAGTACAAAAAACTTATGGTCACCGGGCCGGAACGGCGCTGGGGCAGTTGCAGCGTCGATAATGTTATCCGCCTCAACTGGCGCCTGATGATGGCGCCTTTGCCGCTGATCGATTATGTGGTCGCGCATGAACTGGCGCATGTGAAGCATAAAAACCATTCCGCGCGTTTCTGGGGATTTCTCGCCAGATCCATGCCCGATTGCATGGAAAGGCGCAAAAAGCTGCGCTCGATTGAAGGCGCGCTTGTGCTATAAAGGACTGTCTCAATCAGGAGGGAATATCATGTCGATTATCGTTGAACATAGATGGCGGCCCTATGGCATGACCATCTTCAAATACGGCCTTGGCTATGGCGCTGCGGCGGCGATGATTTTGTCCTACAGCGTCAACCAATCCATTTTGTGGATGCTGATCGATGGGTGGTTCAGCTGGCTGTATGTCTTTTTCTTCGCGCTTTTCCGGGCGTGAAGCTGGTGATCCGGAGGCCCGACATGAAGCGTGAAAAATGGATCGCGGCATCGCCGCTTATCATCTTCGGCGTGCTGGCGCTGGTGCTGATCATCGGCCTGCACCATCGCGGCTCCCAAGCTCCTGAATTCGCGCTGCATGTTGGCGATGCCGCGCCGGTGACCGATCTGCCGGTGCTGGGGCATCCCAATATGCGCTTCACCACGGCTTCGTGGCGGGGTCGGCCTTATGTCGTCAATTTCTTCGCCAGCTGGTGCGCCGATTGCCGCGCCGAGCATGAAGAACTGATGACCCTGCAGGCCGGGCATGTTCCCATCATCGGCATCACTTATAAAGATCACGCCGATAACACCACTATCTATCTCGACCGCGAGGGCAATCCCTTCGTCGCCGTGGCCGAGGATGAAAGCGGCCGCACCGCCACCGGATGGGGCTTGGCAGGGGTGCCGGAAACTTTCGTGATCGATGCCGGGGGCATTGTCCGCTGGCACTATAGCGGCGCGCTGACCGACGAAGTAGCGTCGGATGAGCTAATGCCCGTTTGGGAAAACGTCAGCAGCGGAACGGCGCGGTAAGCGGGCAGGGCCGTTTTCCCCTGCAAGCGCAAAAATGGGTTTGGGAATGAGATAATGACCATGAGATCGGCTATGACGCCTATTCCAGACCGTTTTTAGGTGGTTCAACGACCATTTTGGCTTTTGGTGCCTGTTTTGTGACCCAATATCCGGCCTTCGCCACCAAAATCCGTCATTTTCATATCTTGTATGGCCGGATTCTTGCCCAAATATGCTTTAAACGGATTTTTTGCCTTTTTGGCGCTGGTTCCAATCGTTTTTTCCTTTATTGAAATAAGAAAGGAAAGTACCCCTTTTCGGCTTTTGGACTAACCCTATGTTTTCTCGTGCAAAATCATAAGGCTCGTGGTAATCATTCCGCACACCGGACGAATAAAGCCGGCAAGTCTCCAGTAGCAAAAACAGGGGAATGGGCGCATGGCCACCGCGAAGAAAAAAAGCATCTCGAGCAAAAAAGCCGCGACTTCCAAAAAGCCCGCACCGAAATCCGCGCCTTCATCCGCCCGCAAAAGCAAGCCCAGCCTGTCTTTACTGAAATTCCCGCGCCCCAGCCTTGTTTCACAGCTGGGCGGCAGCGGCGAAAGACTGAGCCCGCGTTTGCAGGCCGCGATCGATAAAAGCGAAATCGCCGAACTGCTTGCCAGTTTTGCGCGCGGCATCGACCGCGTCGATGAAAATCTGCTGCGTTCCGTCTTGCACCCCGACGCCACCCTCGATCTCGGCCCCGGCGTGTTTCAGGGGACAGGCGGCGATTACGTGCATTGGGTCCTGGGCGTTCTGCAGGGGGTGCGTTCCTCGCATCACATGATCACCAATATCCGGGTCGAGCTCGACGGCGACGCCGCTCTGGTCGAATCCTATTTCAGCGCGCATATCCGCATCGAAAAACCCATCGGCCGCGAAGACGTCTTCATGGGCGGCCGCAATCTCGACCGTTTCGAACGCCGCCCTTCGGGTTCGGCGGGCGTGTGGAAAATCGTGCACCGCAAGCAGGTTCTCGACTGGGTGCGCACCGAAGCGGTTTCGGATATTTTCTATCATCAGAATCCCGACGCGCTGTGGAGCTATCGCACCAAGACCGATGCTTCCTATCAGATGGCGCAGTTCCCCGGCACGCAGACCGGCGGCAAGCTTCCGGCCTTTCTTGGCCGTCATTATGAAAGCAAGAGCGTCAAGTTTTAAACCGATAGCTTGACTTTTTCGCGCCGGACGGCTTGCATCTTCGTCTCCCCCCTCTCTTCGCTTTAGGCGAAGAGGTCGCGCGCCGCATCCGCGTCGCGCGCCTTCAAACAAAGGAAACGACGATGACGAAGATCAAAGGCCTTTCCGTTCTCGCGGCGGCATTGCTGCTGGCCGCGCCCGCTTTCGCGCAGGATGAAGGCGGCGGCATGCCTCCGCCCCCCAATGGCGGCCCGCCGCCGATGATGGAGGGGGGTGCGATGCCGCCGCCGCCGCCCGGTGGCGATATGGATCATCACAACATGCAAAAACCCGGCGACATGCATGACGGCGACCATAAAGAGATGAACGCCGACGAACGCAAGAAGCACATGGAAGAACGCAAAGAGCGCCGCGAAAAACGCATGGAAGAGCGCAAGAGACATAAAGAACACAAAGAACATCAGGAGGGCGAACATCCGATGCCGCCCGCCGGGGGGCAATAAACCCTGTGATCGAGAAAGCCCCGTTGCAGCAATGCGGCGGGGTTTTTATTTGCGCGGCGTGTGCGCGGCTATTTTATCCATCAGAGATTGCGGCAGGGCCGCCAGCAGGCGCACCAGAAGATACATCGGCCACGGAAAAGCGATGCGGGCGCGGTTGCAGGCAAGCCCGCGTTTGATGACGGAGGCGGCGCGTTCCGCGCTCATTAAAAAAGGCATCGGGAAATTGTTGGTGTCGGTCATCGGCGTTTTGATGAACCCGGGACAGACGACATTGACCTCAATTTTATGCCGCGCCATTTCGCCGCGCAGACCTTCGCCATAAACCCGCACCGCCGCCTTGCTGGCGCAATAAGCGGGCGCGCCGGGAAAGCCGCGGAATCCGGCGATGGAACTGACAAGGACGATCTGCCCGCGTCCGCGCAGCGCCATCGGCGCCAGCAAAGGATGGATGGTGTTGAACACGCCGCCGACATTGGTCGCGAAAATATTTTGCACCTGACCGGCGCTTTCGCCTTTTCCGGTGCCCGCCGAAATACCGGCATTGGCGATGACAAGATCGATCGGGGCTTCGGTGTCGCAGGCGGCAATCCACGCGGCCATATCGGGCGCGTCGGCGACATCGCCGCTGTGAATACTGGTTGCGGCGCCCCGTTGGCGCGCCCCCGCTGCGACCGCCGCCAGCCTTTCCGCGTTGCGTCCGTGCAAAGCGAGCCGGATGCCGGGGCCGGCATAGGCCAGCGCCAGCGCCGCGCCCAGCCCGCTCGACGATCCTGTGATAAGAATATGGCGGGGGTTATCCATAGCCGGATTATAGGGGCCCCGGCGCAAACGGCAATTGCCGTGCGCGGCCAAAAATGCTTAAAGATTCGCATGAGCAGCGATTTGCCTTTTAACCTGATCCGCCGCCGCGGCTTGATGATGGTGCTTTCCTCGCCTTCCGGCGCGGGCAAGACCACGATTTCGCGTCGGCTGCTCGACACCGATCATGAAATCTCGCTGTCGATTTCGGTGACGACGCGCCCGCCGCGCAAGGGCGAAGTCGATGGCCGCGATTACAAATTCATCGACACCACCGAATTCAATCTGCTGGTCAACCGCGATCAGTTGCTGGAACATGCCAAAGTGTTCGGCAATTATTACGGCACGCCGCGCTTGCCGGTCGAGGAAACCCTGGGAGAAGGCCGCGATGTTCTGTTCGATATCGACTGGCAGGGTACGCAGCAGCTGGCCGAAAAAGCGCGCGAGGATCTTGTCAGCATTTTTATCCTGCCGCCAAGCTGGTTCGAACTCGAACGGCGCCTGATGTCGCGTGCGCAGGACGATCCTTCGGAAATCAACCGCCGCATGGCCAAGGCCGCGGACGAGATGAGCCATTGGGCCGAATATGATTATGTCATCGTCAACCGCGATCTCGATCAGTCGGTGCAGGCGGTGCGGTCGATTTTGCTGTCGGAACGGCTGAAGCGCCGCCGTCAGGTCGGACTCTCGGAATTCGTTACCGGTCTAAAGGCCGGGCATTAGGGACTCTGGTTTCCCTGAGAGCCGTCATTCCGCAAAATTTTCTTTTCGGCGCGCTTGCGCGACCAAAGAAAATTTGTGCGGAATCCAGTTAGCCTCTCCATTAGAATCGGCATAAGGCATTTTTGCCGGATAGGGCAACTGGATTCCGGACAAAACCGCATTTTCAAAAAACGCTTGAGGCGTTTTTTGAAAAAGCGATTTTTCCGGAATGACAGTCTCTATTTGGCGTCCCACAGGATTCCAAGATGCTTGCGGAACGCGGCATCGACTTCTTCCATCGTCGCGTTGACGCCGAGTTTCTTCAATGACGTTATGCCGAACTGATCGAGTCCGCAGGGAACGATGCCGGTAAAGTGCGACAGGTCGGGTGCTACGTTGAGCGCGAGCCCGTGATAGGCCACCCATTTGCGCACGCGCACGCCGATGGCGCCGATTTTTTCCTCGCCGCGCGGTGTTCCGACCCAGATACCGATGCGCCCTTCGCGGCGTTCGCCTTTGACGCCGAATTCGGTGATCGTGCGGATCAACCATTCTTCCAATCGCCAGACATGGGCGCGCAAATCCTTGCCGCGTTCGCGCAGATCGACCATGGCGTAAATCACGCGCTGCCCCGGCCCGTGATAGGTATAACGCCCGCCGCGCCCGGTCTCATAAACAGGGAAACGCGCGGCGTCCTTCAGATCGGCGAAAATAGCGGAAGTCCCGGCGGTATAAAGCGGCGGGTGCTGGAGTAGCCAGATCAGTTCGGGTTTGGTGCCCGCGATAATATCCTCGACGCGCGACTCCATGATCCGCATCGCCTCGGGATAGGCGACGGGTTGGGGTGAAATTAACCATTCGGGTGCGGAAAAGGCTGTCATTACGCGACTTATGGCATGGGGCAGACGAATTGGAAAGTTTTTGCGTTTTCGGGAAGCAGGGCTATAGGTAGTGAAATCGAGGAAGTATAATTGAAACCAATTGTCGAACAATTTCGTGCTGCCGGGCGGCTCGTCAACGAATGGCGGGATACGATTTCATACGGCCTGTTGACTGCCTATGCCGCCGACCAAGCCGTTTTTCAAGGGCATCCGGATTGGGTTTTGAAATTTTTCGCGATTGTCATGGCAAGAGAAACACTACGAGGCGCGTGCTGGCGTTTCGCGTCGCCGCCTGTTCTAGCCGGTGCCCCCAATTCTCGGTTTAACCCCGATAAAAATTATTGGGGATCTCTCATAATAGCAGGTTTATTCGGAACGGCCTTCGATCTTGGTTTGATCTGCTTTCCTCAAAGTGGTTTCGGGATTGGTCCCCTCATTTTTAATAACTGGGGCGGGCTGGCGGGATTACCATTTGCTGCTTATGGCACATGGAGTTGCTTTAAAGACTTGCAGCCTCGGGGGCTGGGCATCGGGGATATTTTCAATCTCTATTTCAACAAGGAAACCGGCATGTGGGATTGGCCGCGCAAACGCGGCAATGGTGGCGGCACGACCCAGACAGAAAAAATGAAGGAAGCCGTCGCTGGTTTCGTCAAACGTCACGCGCCGGGCGCAGCGCGGCCCGCTAGTGCTACTAGAGTGATAGCCGTTTCGCGAAACAATTTCGTTTAAGAAAAAAAGCGCTTACGCGACGTTGTTCGGCTTGAGAACGTCGCCGAGTTTGTCGAGCAGATAGTCGAGATCGTCGGCGCCGAAATCCTCGTATTGCGTCAGGATGCGTTCGATGACGCGGGCGCGATGCCGTTCGCGGTCATGCGGTTCGCCGTCCATCTGGGTGTCGCGCACGACATCCATGGCGATGCGCACGGCGGGCAGGAAGCGCGGCGGCATGCCGGTGCGCTCGTACAATGATTTGAGGCCGAGGCGCCCGGCGTCGTGAATCAAAATGCGGGCATTGACGACCGGGATCTTGGCCATCACCGCGACCGACATTTCGAAAAACGCCACGTCGCCCATGCACAGCGCGCGCATGATGATGGATGGCGTCAGGCGCTTGTTGAAATACATCTGCGTCACCAGCTTTTCCAGCTCGTCGGCGCTCGATTGCCCGGTCATGCCGACGACGGTGCGCTCGCGGCTTTGCAGAACGATATCGGCGGCGACGCTGGGCGAAACCTGATGATGGCTGACCAGATATTCGCGCATATTCTCGGCCACCATCGTCACAAGGCGCTCGGTCACCGCGGCGGGCAACACCGTGCGCTTGACCATCTTTTCCTTGATGCTGTCGCTGGCGGCGAAATTATCGACGGCTTTGGTAAAACTTTTCTCGCTGATCTGGGCGCTGGCATTGTCCATCAGCTTGGCGACGACGGCTTCCTTGCCGGTATCGACCAGAGCCGCCGACACTTCCTCGGAAACGTCGAGACGCGAGGCGACGGTTTCCTGCTTGGCTTCGCCGCCCGCGCGCACGATCTCGACGAGATCGGCGTCGGTCAGGACGTTGGAAGATTCGAGGATCGGCAGCGCCACGCTTTCGATATCGTTGGCGAGCTTGAGGGCGACGTCATGCGGCAGGCGGGTGGCGTTGCGGAGATTTTGCGACAGAGCCTGACGGACGCTGGTCTCGACATCCTTGGCCATGATGCGGACGATGTCCTGCGCCAGCTTGGTTTCGCTGGCGGTCAGGTTGGGGTCTTCGATCTGGACCGCGAGCTTGCCCGCGAGTTCGGCGCGCACCGTGGCCGAAGGCTCGGCCAGAAGCTTGGCGACATCGGCTTGGGTCAGGGTCGTTTGCATGCGGCGCTCCGCCTAAATCACTAGAAAAGGATGGGAGTCTACTATACGTTCATTTCCTCTTACAAAAGCGTTAACGGGAGAGTCTTATGCTCGATCTCAAGGCCCATATTCGCACCATCCCCGATTATCCCAAACCCGGCATACTCTTCTATGACATCGGCACCCTTCTGGCGCATGGCGGGGCGTGGCGCGAAACGGTGACGCGCATGGCCGATCTTATCCGCCCGCTCAATCCCGATATGCTGGTCGGCATCGAATCGCGCGGCTTTCTGGTAGGTGCGGCGGTAGCGGCGCATCTCGGCATCGGTTTCGCCATGGTGCGCAAGAAGGGCAAATTGCCGGGCAAAACTCTGGCGCGTTCTTATGCCCTCGAATATGGCGAAGACACCATCGAAATGCAGGAAGGCGTTCTGAAACAGGGGCATAGGGCGGTTCTGTGCGACGATCTTCTGGCCACCGGCGGCACCGCTTCGGCGGCGGTGGGGCTGGCGCGGCAGGCGGGCGCGGAAATCATTCATGCCACTTTTGTGATCGAACTCGATTTTCTGGGTGGGCGCAAGAAACTCGATGTGCCGGTAACCAGCCTGCTGCATTACGATTCTTAAAAAGGGCCGGTTACCCCCGGATGGGTAAAAAACAGATTGGTAACACTTTTTTTATCCTCTCTGGCTTAGGGTGGGGCTGAGTTCTTCGTTTTCCCGTCAAGCCAAAGGCCCTCCGCCATGCCCGTCGATATGAATATGAACGTCCTCATCGTGGACGATTACAAAACCATGTTGCGCATCATCGAAAACCTCCTGAAACAGCTGGGTTTTCGCAATGTGCAGCAGGCGACCGACGGCAGCGCGGCGCTCAAGGTCTTACGCGAACTGCCCTGCGGCCTGGTGATTTCCGACTGGAACATGCAGCCGATGACGGGCCTGCAATTGCTGAAGGAAGTGCGCGCCGACGCATCGCTGAAAGCCACGCCCTTCATTATGATCACCGCCGAAAGCAAGACCGAGAACGTGGTCGCCGCCAAGGAAGCGGGCGTCAACAATTACATCGTCAAACCCTTCAATGCCGAAACGCTGAAACAGAAGATTTCAGCGGTGCTTGGCAATTTCTGATTTTCCCCCCAAGAAAACAACGATGGGAGAGACACGAATGAACGAAGCCACAGGGTTGCGCGATCGTCTCAAGGAAGAATTGCAGGCCGCGCATCAAGCCGTCAAAACCCAACTGACGCCGGAAGAAGTCGCGGCGGTGGTGCGGCAGGTGATCCAGTCGCTGGGCGGCGACGTCTCGGCCGCCGATCTGAAATTCTACACCGATCTTGAAGACCTCGCGCGCTATATCCGGCAGGCGAAAAGCGATATCGCCCTCATCAAGCCCAACGATATCAGCACCGAATTCATTCCCAACGCCACCGACGAACTCGACGCCGTGGTTGGCGCCACCGAAGAAGCCACTAACAAGATCATGGATGTGTGCGACGAACTCAGCCTCATCGCCGCCGCTTCCAATCCCGAAAATAACGAAAAGATCATGGCCTGCACGACGAAGATTTTCGAGGCCTGCAATTTCCAGGACATCACCGGCCAGCGCATCACCAAGGTCGTCGAAACGCTGAAACATATCGATAGCCGCATCGAGGCGATCGTCAAGGCGATGGGTGACGAAATTCACCGCGTCAGCGGCGATTCCCACGTCACCAAAAACATCCATGCCGCCGATCCCGAAAAAGGCCTGCTCAACGGGCCGCAGCTGGCGAAAAACGCCATCAGCCAGGACGATATCGACAAACTGCTTTCGGGCGGATAAGGAGCGGGCGCTATGCTTGTCAAGCGCCGCCTCAACAACAAAGAAGATTATCTCCGCGCCCGAAATCTGCGCAACGATGCCTCGCCCTTCGAGAGAAAATTATGGGACGGCATCCGCGCGATGATGGCCATTCGCAAGCTTAAATTCCGCAGGCAACAAGCCATTCATCCTTATATCGCCGATTTTGCCTGCCTGCGGGCGCGGCTGCTGGTCGAGCTGGATGGATTTTCGCACGATGCCCGGCAGGATTACGACGCCAGCCGTGATGCCGATTTGCGCCGCCGCGATTTTCACATTCTGCGTTTCAGAAATGAAGATGTGGATGAGAGTCTGTAAGGCGTTGTCGCGGTTATTTTCGATACGGCCGAACGGTTGATCGCCGAGAGGGAAGCGTGTCAATCATAGGTGTTTCCTGTTGCAACTCCGCGAGGGAGGAGGGGGCGGCGATGTAAGACGGACGGAAAGAATTATGAATGCTCTTGGCTTTATTCCGATACCGAATCGATTTGTCTAAAATACGTTGCAATATCCGTCGGTTGAAGGTTTTCACGTGGCCTAAACCTTGACAGATTCTTAATACTTCCAGCGCAGATTCAATGATTGATTCATAAGGAGGCACGCGCCTTCCCGAAAGGCCTGCGCCTGTGTGCACAAAGCGTGCGACACAGCGCGGAAATAGCGTGCGTATAAGGGAGCTATGGACGATCAAACGCCCATAAAATGTCGCCGGGCCCGTGCGGGCAGAGGGGGGGGATTCTCCGGCCATGCGCGCCGGGGTTTCGGCGTCGCGCCCATTCTTTACATGCTGGGTCTTATCGGTGTCGGCGCCGGGATTCTGTTCAGCAGTTACAGTCAGACCATCCGTTCCAATATCCAGATGACCAACAGCCTCGGGGTCAAGAGCGACCTCGACGGCTCCGCGACGACGCTGGCGGCGACTTCGGTGCTGGGCGCGTCGGATCCTTCGATCTTATGCCCGCCGCAGGGCGGCGCCGCTTCAAGCAATTGCGCCGCCGCGCCCGTCAAGATGACCGATATTTATCCCGCCGCCTCGCTGGGCGCCGATGCGCATGTGCCGGTGCCCGCATCCGGCACGCATGACGTCGCCGGGCTTTCGACCTATGCCGCCGCCGGCGGTTCGCCGGTCGAAGTCGGCGTCTTCACCGCGGGCGCGGGCACCAAGCAGCTCGACCCCTGGGGCCATTATTACATCTACTGCCGCTGGGAAAGCGCCGCCAATTCCACCGTCAATCCCGCGATCATGGTCATCACGCCGGGTCCCGACGGCATCCTGCAAACCAATTGCGGCAGCGCCACCGCTGGCGGCGACGATACCATCATCCGCATGGACGCCGCCAACGCCGTCAACCGTTCGTCGGTGTGGCAGACCGGCACGGTGGGTTCGTCGACACCGGCGGTTTATTACGGCAGCACCGGGCACCAATTGACGGTCGACGCCAACGGCAATCTCGTGGTGCCGGGCAATATCACCGTCAATGGCGATTACACATCGCCCAGCGGCAACGCCACGCTGAGCGCGGGCGATTTCAACGGCAATGTCGTGGGCGGCACCATCGCGGGCAGCACCGGCAATTTCTCCAGCACTTTCGCCGCCGAAGGCAGCAGTTTCTCGGTGGGTGCGGGCGGTACGGTTTCGGCGGCGGGTGGCAGTTTCCTCGTCAATAGCGGCGGCGCGTTCAGCGCGGGCGGCGGCAATTTCACGGTCGGCACCGACGGCGCGCTCGGCATCGGGTCGAGCGCCTTCACGGTTTCGGCCACCGGCGTGGTCAGCGCCGCTTCGGGCGTCGTCACCATCGGCACCGACGGCACCATTACCGTCGGCACCAGTTTCGCCGTTGCCGGAACCTCGGGCGCGATCACCACCGCGACCGGCACCGTCAATATCGGCAGCGCGCTTCCCGCCGTGCCCAGCGGTTCGTCCACGCCCTATCTGACCCTGGGCAAGAAAGTCGGTTCGCCCGGCGTTTATCCCTTCAGCGTCGATCAATATGGCGCGGTCACGTCGCAAGGCGGTTTCAACGGCACATTGAACGGCGATGTCAATGGCGGCAGCGTGACAGCCACCACTCTTCACGACAGCGGCACCATGCAGGTGGACGGCAATTATACCTCGGCCGCCGGCAACATCACGCTGACGGGGGGCACCGTGACCGCCGCCAATTTCGTCGGCAACATGACCATCGGTTCCGGCGGCACGACTTTCACCGGCGTGATGCCGATTGCCAACGGCGGTACCGGAGCTAATAACGCGACCGGCGCGATCGGCAACCTCACCACGGGCGTGACCAACACCATTCCCGGTGCCGCTCTGGTCAATAACAGCGTCGGCACGTCGCAGATCGCCCCCACCGGCGTGGCGGCGGGTACCTATAACAGCGTGACCGTGACCACCGACGGCCGTATCACTATCGGCAGCAATACGCCGGTTCCCACCGGCACTTCGATTTCCGACGGCAGCGGCGAAATGGTCGCCACCGGCACCAGCGGCCTTACCTTCCAGATCGGCAGCGCGACGGTCGGTTTCTGGAATTCGACCGGCTTCATGGTGGGCACCGGCACGCCCACCGCGACCAACAAGCTCGACGTCAACGGCAATCAGGCTATCGGCGTCGGCTATGCGGGCGTGAAGACCGCGCCTGCCAACGGCCTGATCGTCGAAGGCTCGACCGCCATCGGCACCAGCGTGGCGACCACCGCGCTGACCGTCAACGGCACCGTGACCGCGACGACTTTTTCCGGCAGCGGTTCCGGCCTCACCGGCATCAGCACGAGCGCGATCAGCGGCACGCTCGGCACCGGCAATGGCGGCACCGGGACCAACACGACCTTTACACAAGGCAGCGTAGTGTTCGCGGGCGCATCCGGAAATTACGCGCAGGACAACGCGAATTTCTTCTGGGATGCCACCAATCACCGGCTGGGGATCGGGACGGCGACTCCGGGCGCCATCGTCTCCATCAATAATCCCGGCACCAGCATCAACAGTTTCGAAGTTCACGCCAATGGCGGTGGCGGCGGTTCTGGCCTTACCATCGATCAATGGGGTAACTCATTTTTTACGGGCGGTTTGGAAGCGACTCTTGCCAATAGCATTGGCGCGCTCTCTGGCGGCTCGAATGATCTGCAGCTTGAAACGACGACGGCGGGCAAAAATATCTTGTTGCTGCTCGCGAGCGGCGGCAAAGTCGCTATCGGTACATCTTCGCCCACGACATCGCTTCTCGATATTTATGGCGGCGAAGTCCAGGTCGGCAGCAGCGGCAATGGCTGCTCCAGCACTAATGGCGGCGCGATACGCTATAACAGCGGCATCATGTATTATTGCGACGGCAGCAGCACATGGCAGGCGGTTGTCAGCAGCGGCGGCGGTGGCGGCGCGCTCGGCGTCTCGGGCGGCGGCACCGGTGACACCACCCTGACGGCGCACAGCGTTCTGGTCGGCGAAGGCACATCGCCGGTCGGCACCGCGGGGCCCGGTGCCGTCAATACGGTTCTGGTCGGCATGGGCACCGCCACCGACCCGGCTTTCAGCGGCACGCCGACTTTGACGAATCTCACGCTGTCCGGCGCGGAGATGCTGCAATTCGGCGTCGATATCAGCACCACCGGCATCAGTACCGCCGTGCCGATGACCGCCTCGGCCTATCGCTATATCGGCGCCGGCACCGCGACGTTTGAATCCATCGCGGCGGGAACGTCGGGCCAGATTCTTACTTTGCACAACGCCTCGGCCAGCAAACTGACGCTGGCCGACCAGAGCGATTCGACCGACGCGACGACGGCTAACCGCATCATCACCGGCACCGGGGCCGATCTGCCCATACCCGGCAACAGTTCGGTGACGATGCAATATGACGGCACCACCGGCCGCTGGCGCGTGACCGGTTCCTCAAACGCGGCGAAAGCTCTGGCGGCGGGCAGCGACACGCAGATTCAATACAACAATAACGGCGCGATGGCGGGCAGCAGCGGGCTGGTTTACGACTACACCAATGGCCAGGTGGGGATCGGCACTTCGGCCCCGGGGATGCTGCTGCAGGCCGTCAGCGGCGGAGACGAATTCCACTTTGCGCTTGGCAAATCCTCGGTCACGCCTTCGATGGTCGTCCTCAATACGTCGGGCAAGGCCGCCGCGATGTCGGCGGGCACCAACGGCTCCGGCATTTCTTACGACAATACCGGCTTCTTCCAGATCACCTCCGACAGCCACGCCAACATCGCGGGTAATACGACCGTCGGCGCAGGCACCGTGGTCATGTATATGTCGTCGGGCGGCAATGTCGGTGTCGGCACGAATTCCTTCGGCGCGAAATTCACCGTCAACGGCAATGCCGATGTGATGGGAACCAACGGCTACCTGACCGAAATCGCCAACGACACCGGCACCGGCACCACGGTCAATCTGCTCGCCAAGATGACCTCGAACACGGCAGTCATCGGCACCACCGGCGACACCGACGGAATGCTCGGCGTCGTCGTCGGCGGCGCGGGCAAATCCGGCAACGCGCAAATCGCCATCGAAGGTCAGGCCGCCTGTGTCTTCGACAACGCCACCACCGCCGGGGATTACGTCACTATCTCGGCCCTCACCAACGGCCAATGCCACGACAGCGGCGTATCTCGCTCCCTCATCGCGCAGACCGTGGGCCGCGTGCTGGTCACCAACGCCTCAAGCGGCGGCACTAATAATATGATGGTGATGCGCACCCCCGCGGCGCCCGCCACAGGCGCCCCCACCGGCACCGGCACCACCAACTATGCCGCCATCTGGAAATCCGCTACGACGCTGGGCACCGGCACCCTCGTCGATATTGGCACCGGCGTCGGCATCGGCACCTCATCGCCTGCCGCGTCGCTTCAAATTGCAAGCGGTCAGATTTTAATGCCGGACGGCACGGCTGGAACGCCTGCCTATAGTTTCACCAACAACACCAATATGGGGATCTTCCGCAGCTCCAGTAACGTCATGGCTTTCGCCGCCGCCGGCAACAACATCATGAGTATCGACGCGTCCGATATTTATCTCGATAAGGCTGTAGCGGTCCGCGTCTTTAATACAACGGCCTATGTTTCAGCGGATGCCGCCCATGCCTTGCCCACCGCGACAACAGGCATGCCTTATATCGGCAACACGCAGACTTCGACCGATGGCGCTGGCGGGTTCCTTATCCTGCAGGCCAAGAACAGCGTTCCCACGGCACAGCAAGCCCTCATCGGTGCGGTAAGCGTGGCCAGCGGCAACACGCCCAATATCGTGTTTGGCCAACAGACGGGCGCCAGCACTTATGCCGAGGCCATGCGTATCTCCACCAGCGGCAACCTCGGCATCGGCACGACGACGCCGGGCGCGAAACTGACCGTCAACGGCGCCGAGGCTCTGTTATTCGGCACCGATTATTCGACGGTGGGTATCGGCACGGCGGTGGCGCTGACCTCGGCCTCGGCCTATCGCTACACCGGTATCGGCAGCGCGACGTTTGAATCCATCGCGGCAGGCACATCGGGTCAGTTGCTGGAGTTGCACAATGCCTCGGCTTCTGCGCTGACGGTTGCCGATCAGAGCGACAGCACCGACGCGACCACGGCCAACCGCGTCATCACCGGCACCGGCAGCGATCTCGTGATGACGGCGAACAGCAGCATCACAATGCAGTATGACGGCACCACGTCGCGCTGGCGCGTGATCGGCGGTTCAGGGGGGGGTATCCCCGCAGGCACAACAGGCCAGGTGCAGTTCAACAGCGGCAGCAACACTTTCGCCGCCGACGCCAATCTGGTGTGGGACAATACCAACAAGATTCTGGCGGCGGGCGTGGGTGCCACCGTTCCGGTTGCCACCAGCGGCACCGTGGCGGGCGTCACCGTGAATGTTATCCCGCAGGCGATCTCTCTGTCCGCAGGCGGCGTTTCCGGCGGCGTTGCCGTCGGGGCGGGCACCACGGGACAGATGGCCTATTATTCCGCTGGCACGACGCTAGCTTCGACATCGAGCCTGTATTGGGATGCGACCAATGGGCGGGTGGGGGTCGGCACTTCCGTTCCCGGCGCACCGCTGAGCATTTATTATAGCAACGCTACCTTGCCGACGACGGGAAGCGGCAGCGCTCTGACCATTTCTAACGGCGATGTAAGCACGACGTCGGCCGATGTCATTATGTTTCAGGGCGCGGACGACGGCAACGCCCAGCGGCACGGCGGCGCCATCGTTATGGGCAAGGAAGGCGACTGGGCCTCGGCCTCGGGCAATTACCCCGGTTATCTCGGCTTTTATACGCGCGTCGGGTCGGGCGGCAACGACACCGAAAAAATGCGCATCAGTAGCGCGGGCTATGTCGGCATCGGGACGACGAACCCCAATGTCGCCCTCAGCGTCAATGGCAGCATCAATATTCCTTTTGGCGGGGCCATCTTTCTTGGCGGCAATCTCAGCAATGGCCCGGCGATCACCACCGGCTACAGTAACACCGAATTTATCATCAATGGCGGTACGGCAGGTTTTCAGATCAATAATCAGCTCAACAATGCCGTGCTGATGTATATGAATAATTCCGGCACCACGACTTTCAGCAGCAGCGTCGCCATCGGCACGACGACGACCCCGGCCACGGCTCTGGTGGTCAACGGCACGACGACATCGACGGCGTTCAGCGGCGACGGTTCGGCCCTCACCAACCTGAACGCCGGCAATCTGGCCAGCGGCACCGTCCCCACCGCCCGCCTCGGTAGTGGTACTGCTAACAGCACGACCTATCTGCGGGGCGACCAGACCTGGGCCGCGGTGGCGAGCGGCACCAACATACAGACATTTACCAGCAGCGGCACATGGACCAAACCAGGCAGCGGCAATCTTGCCTATATCGAGTGCTGGGGGGGCGGAGGGAGCGGTGGTACTGGCTCTGGTTCGGGCGGCGGCGGCGGCGGTGGTGGTGGCTATGGCTTTCGGCTTATTCTCCTTTCAGCCCTTGGCTCTACCGAAACCGTTACGGTTGGCACAGGCGGCGCTGCCGTCTCCGCCACAAACACTTCAGGTAACTCGGGAGGCACTTCTACTTTTGGGACATGGGCCAAAGCGTATGGCGGCGGCGGCGGCGGCGCCAATGGTGGTGGTGGTGGTGCCGGCGGAACGATGGGAGCTACAGGTGCGACGGGAGCCGGAGGCGCAACTAGCCAAGATTTTGACGGTGGCCCCGGCGGGACTGCCGGTGCTTCAGCAACGGCTGGCCTTAGCAGCCATTTTGGCGGCGGCGGTGGTGGGGGCATTTATCAGTCGGGTTCAAATGCAGGAGGCGCGTCAGTTGTCGGTGGGAGCGGCGGTGCTTCAGGTGTCTCGGGCGGTACCGCTGGAAATCAACCCGGCGGTGGCGGTGGTGGACGCTACTCGAGCGGAAGCTCGGGCAAAGGCGGCGATGGGGAGTGCAAGGTCACGGTATGGTAAATCCCGCGCCTGGGGACACGCGCCTGGGGACACACGCGCCTGGGGACACGCGCCTGGGGACACAATAACCATTGTGTCCCCACAGAGTAGAGAATGTAGAAGTTTCAGATAACCGATTCGAGCAGTAAACAGGAAACGATGAAGCAAAGGCCAAACAGCATCGGCAATATCACCGCAGGCGCATTCCTCGCGCTCGCGCTGCTGCTCGCCTCGCCGTCGGCATTCGCATCCGCCTGTACCAGCCCCAACGGCAATCCGGGCGATATCGTCTTTTCGTCCTCGACCAACATCATGGCCTATTGCAACGGCTCGGTCTGGATCAATATGGGCCAGTCGATGCCGGTCAGTTTCGGCACGCTGACGACCGGGGATTTTTGTACGGCGACCAGCGGCTCGCAGATTTCATGTACCACGGCGCAAATCGATCTGGCGTCGCAGGCAACCGGCATCCTGCCTTCGGCCAATGGTGGCACCGGCGTCAACAACGCCTATAACATTACGCTGGGCGGCGCGCTGACTACCGCCGGGGCTTTCACGACTGCGGGCGCGTTTCCGCTGACGCTCACCACCACGGGCGCCACCAATGTGACGCTGCCAACCTCGGGCACTCTGGTCAACACAGCGGTCACGACTTTATCGAGCCTTGTTAGCATCGGCACGGTGACGACCGGCACATGGAACGCCGATATCATCACCGTGCCTTACGGCGGCACCGGCACCAGCAGCCTCACCCTCAACGGCGTGCTGATCGGCAAGGGCACCAGCGCGGTCGCCGTCACCGCGGCGCCTTCGCAATATAACGTGCTGGTCGGCAATGTGTCGGGCGTGCCGGTGTTCGGCCAGGTTTCGCTTTCGCAAAGCGGTGCGGTCACGGGCACTTTGTCGGCGCAGAATGGCGGTACCGGCAGAGGTACGCTGACCCAATATTCCGTGCTGATCGGCAATCTGACCAGCGGCGTCGGGCAGGTGACCGGCGGCGCCGGCACCGTGCTGATCGGCAACAGCGCCGCCAATCCGAGTTTCAGCGCGACGCCCTCGCTGACCAACCTGACGCTGACCGGCGCCGAGATGCTGTCGTTCGGCACCGATATCGGCACCACCGGGATCAGTACCGCCGTGCCGCTGGCGGGCTCGGCCTATCGCTATACTGGCGCGGGCACCGCGACGTTCCAGAGTATCGCGGCGGGAACGTCCGGCCAGATTCTGGAACTGCATAACGCCTCGTCCTCCACGCTGACTCTGGCCGATCAGAGTGACTCGACCGACGCCACCGTCGCCAACCGCATCATCACCGGCACCGGCAACGATCTGCCGATACCGGGCAACAGTTCGGTCAGTTTGCAATATGACGGCACTACGGCGCGCTGGCGCGTGACGGGGGCGAGCAATGCCGCCACCGTGATCGCGGCAGGCACGACGGGGCAGGTGCAGTTCAATAATAACGGCGTCCTCGGCGCCGACAGCAAAATGGCGTGGGACAATACCAACAAGATGCTGGCTGTGGGCGCGGGCGCCGCCAATCCCGTCGGCACCGCCGGCACCATGGCGGGCCTGACCGTCAATGTTATTCCTCAGGCAGTATCTCTCACCACCAGCAGCGGCGGCAGCGGCGGGTTCGCCTTCACCAGCGGTACGGCTGGCCAGATGGCCTATTATGCGGGCGCCACCACGCTCAACCCCGCGGCGACGATGTATTGGGATGCGACTAACGGGCGGCTGGGTGTTGGCACCTCGACTCCATTCGGACAGTTTGTTGTCCAAGGCGCCGGGCAGGCATCCGCAAGCTTTTCCACAAGCGGTTCTTACGCATCTTCGGTCACGCTCGCCGATTCTGGGGGCGCGGGCGGAGATGGCGGGGCCCTCTTGTTCGGGGCTGGCGCTGGAACCTGGTCCAACAACGGTGTTTTCGCTGGCATCAAAGGCTATGTTCAAAATGGAACCGGGCCGGAAGGCGATATAGTGTTTGTGGCGCGCAATACTGCCAGCAATGCGAATACCACGCTTTCAGAAGTCATGCGTATACAGGGAGCGGGCAATGTCGGTATCGGCTCGACCATTCCGGCGACTAAACTGGATGTCACGGGCACGGTGACGGCGACGGCGTTCAGCGGCTCTGGCGCATCGCTTACATCTCTGAATGCATCCAATATCAGCAGCGGCACATTGTCGGTTTCCTATGGCGGTACTGGGGCGGCCAATCTCAACGGTTTTGTGCAGGCGGCTACAACCAACACCATCACCGTCGGCTATACCCTGACGCCCTATAATATCGGCACGGTGTCGAGCGGCACGACGACGCTCAGCGGCGCTAACGGCAACTATCAGTATCTGACCGACAATGGCGCGTTCACGCTGGCGGCGCCTTCCAGCGATACGGCCATCGATCTGCTGGTGACCGATGGCGCATCGGCGGGCGCGATCACGTTTTCCGGCTTTACCGTCGGGTCAAGCACCGGCGACACTTTCGATACCACAAGCGGCCACAAATTCCTGATCACCGTTGTCAGGATCAATGGTACTTCGACTTATGTTGTTAAGGCGTTACAATAATGATGAGATGTCTTCTTCTCGCCGCTCTCATGCTGTTCGCCGGTATCGAGCCGGTGCTTGCGGTTGGTTACCCTGCAATCGCGGCAACAAACTCGAACGGGAATGCCGCCACCACTACGCAAACAGTAAACTTGCCGTCGGGAATCTCCGCTGGAGATTTGCTGATTTTTGCAATTGGTCTTCACAATATCAGCCCGTCAATCACAACACCAACCGGCTGGACGTTGTTACAGAATAGCGAGAGCGGAACTTCGGGTCAGAATCTTGCGACCTACTACAAGATTGCGACAGGCTCTGAAGGGGCGTCTGTTTCTGTGACAACCGTCAATGCGGCAAGTAATGCCATTTCATGGCGCATATCGGCTGGTACCTTTGATGCGGCGGTAGCCCCTGCTGTTGGATCGCCGCAATATAGCAGTACGACAACGCCCCAGGCTCCGGCGTTAACGCCATCCTGGGCGGTTTCATCAACATTGTGGATTGCCATGGTAACATGTCCCGGTGGTGCTGTATCAGCCTATCCGGCGAGTTTTACCCTCAACCAAATTGACTCATCGGCTCAGGGTGGCCTCGCCACTCCACGGCTTGGTGCCGCCGCGAGAGACGACACCGTGACAACCGAAACGCCCGGCACGTTTACTTGCAGCGCAACCGGCAATGATGTTGCGTATCTGGTCGGAATTAAACCGGCCGCCGCTAGGGGTGGCGTAATTAATATCCCCATTCTGGGAATGTAAAATCCCGCACCAATTTCGGGGACAATTTCGCGATTGCAATTATGTAATTAGGGTAATTACGTAATTACGGTGACATAATTACGGTGGGAATTCCGGTGGAATTACGGTGACAGAATTACGGTGACAGTGCACTAAATAGAATCGTAATTGTGAGTAAGATCGCGGCTCGCAGTCCGGCTCATTCCGAAATCGAATCAATTTGTCTCAAACATCCGGAAAAATCGGGCAATTGCAGGGCATTACGCTTGCCCGAACCTTGATACATCCTTAATAATTCAGGCGCAGATTCAGAAGTTGATTCGCAAAGGCTGCGCGCCTGACGAAGGTGTTGCCGCATGTATGGTAGATATATGTTACGGGGGCCGATGGACGGACGTAAGCCCATATCCGGCGCTTTGGCGCGCATAGGTTTTTATGCGGCTTTTATGCTGCTCGCCTCGCCGTCGGCTTATGCGGCGGCATGCTCCAGCCCGGCGGGCAACGCGGGCGACGTGATTTACAGTTCGTCCAGCAATGTTATGGCCTATTGCAATGGCACCGTCTGGATCGCGATGGGCAATAGTTCCAATGTCAGTTTCGGCACGCTGACGACCGGGGATTTCTGTACGGCGACGAGCGGTTCGCAGATTTCATGTACGACGGCGCAGATTGATCTGACTTCGAAGGTGACGGGGATATTGCCCGTGCCGAATGGCGGCACGGGATTGGCCTCGATTACCACCAACGGCATTATCTACGGGCAGGGCGCAAGCACGCCCGTAGTGACTGCAGCGGGTTCGCAATATAATGTGCTGGTCGCTGGTGCGCTGGGCGTGCCCGCGTTCGGGCAGGTCAATCTCGCTTCAAGCGCCGCCGTCACCGGCAATCTTCCCGTCGCCAATCTGAACAGCGGCACCAGCGCATCTTCCGCGACCTTCTGGCGCGGCGATGGG
>JARLJC010000301.1 GCA_031291435.1 Alphaproteobacteria bacterium
GACTGCCCGTCGCCACGCAGGCGGGCAATCGCGCACCGTTCTTCCAGCGTAAACTGTTTGTATGTTTTTCCCATGACCGCAACACCTTATCAGGGTGTTGCACTTCGTTTGTGAACTTAGGGGATCCAGTACGATAAGTGCTATAAGGCATAGCCTGCGGCTGCTTCGGGCCTGGATCCGCTTTCGCCGGGATGACGACCTCATTGGGCTGGGGAGGGGCGCAACTAGGCGATATGCGCATCCATCAGGGTGCCCTGCAGATGGGCCATAAGGGCCTCGCCCTGATAATGGGTCAGGTCTTTGGACAGAGTGGCCACAACGCGCTTCTGCAGGTCGGCTGCCATATGTTCCTTCAACTCGCCGATCATCTTCGCCGGCGCCACCAGAATGAGACGATCGAAGGACTTGCTCTCGGCGGCCTTATGCAGCTTGTCGGCAATCGATTTCATAAAACGGCGCTTGAGTTCTTCGTGAATGTCGCCCTGCGGTTCATAAGTGTTGTAAGTCGGGCTGTTGCTGCTCGATGTCTGGCCGCGGCGGTCATGGCCCAGCTGATAATCGTTGATCGACTCGGCTTTCATGTCGCCGTTGGTCACCGGCGATAAGTGATGGCTGGCTTTTTCCTCGGACAGATGATGCTTGTTTGCCCCGCCCAGAGGCACCTCGCGCACCGACCGGTTATAGGAATGGATTTGCGCCTGCTTGCCGTCGGCGATCAGGACCCATGTCACCAGAGGCGGCTGCGGCAGTTGAACGGCGGTGTTGTCCATGATGATTTCGCTCCGGAAAATTATTTCTGAAAGAAACCGTGCCCGGAGGATACTTTCTCCGGGCACGGATAGCGTAACTTTCTCAACAGGCTTTAGGCAGCGGCTTTGATCTGCTTGCTGTGGTCATGCGCCTTGGAGCTGTGCTCGCGCGCCGTTTTGGCATGCTCATCGGCTTTCTTGGTGTCGCCGGTGGCGCATGATTTCGCGGCATGGCGATGTTCTTCCGCCGCTTTGTCGCAGAACTCGGCCGCCTTGGTGTGGTGGTCCGCATTCGTGCTGGTCCCGGCTTTTTCAGGCTGCGAAGGATGGGCAGGCTGATTGGCGGGCTGGTTTGAAGAATTGTTCATAGCGGTACCTCATATGTAGCGCGGCAAGAATTTGCCGACACTTGCTATGTGGGCGCTATGCCAGGCGATTACAATGCGCGATGCCGGTTCGGTATAAGGAACCGCAGCGGTTATAGGCAGGCGATGACCTGCGCCAGAGCGATTTCCGTTGCGGCGGTTTCCTTTTGCAGATCCTCGTATGCGGCCTGAAGTTTCTTCAGGCGGCCTGCGTCCTGTTTGTCGCCGAACAATTCCGCCATCTCGCCTTCGAGATTATGGCGGCGCTGGTTCAAATCGGCGAGCAGGGCTTCGAGGCGTTGCGCTTCCGCCTCGGGATCGGCGGCGGATTCTTTGGCGCCGTCCGTCTTGGGCGCGCGGGTTTCCTGCCGCAGTTTTTCGCGTTCCAGTTTGCGCTGCTTGATGACCAGTTTGCGGTAGGTGTCGAGATCGCCGTCATAGGCTTTGCATTTGCCGTCGGCCACCAGCCACAATTGATCGGCCACGCATTCGACCAGATGCGGATCGTGGCTGACCAGAATAACGGCGCCGCTGTAATTATTGAGCGCCTGCATCAACGCCTCGCGCGCGTCGATATCGAGGTGGTTGGTGGGCTCGTCGAGCAGCATGATATGCGGCGCGTCGAAACTCATCAGGCAGAACAGGAGGCGGGCTTTTTCTCCGCCCGACAGGCCGGACACCAAA
>JARLJC010000302.1 GCA_031291435.1 Alphaproteobacteria bacterium
ACCGCCTCGATGTTGTAGCCGCCCTCGATGCCGAGCGTCCGCAGCCAGTAATGATGGATCAGCGGCGAGCGCGAATGCGCCGCCGGCCATCCGATCAGGCACGCCGCGCGAGGTTTGGTCATGGCCGTCATCGCCAATTCTGTTGCAGTGCCCGGTCAATGGACGCCGTCACTGCTCAAATCGGGCAAGCCGCGGGCGCTGTCAATGCTGGAGGCCGTGACTGCAACGTCTTCAAGTGAAGCATGCCCCCGGACTGGATCCGGGGGTGGCGACCGGTTCGCGCAAGGAAAACGCGTCAATACAAAAAGATTAGCCGGCTTTTGATTTCAATCAAACCCGAGGCTCCGGCGATGGTGCTCATGAAAGCGGCGGCCTTGCGCAGTGCGGCTATGCCTTAGATTAGATATCTGAAATATCATTTATTGACATTTTAACATCATTAATTATCATGCAAAGATGAAGTCTAATATCGGCTGGGAGCCCGATAGTAGCGAGGGAAGTCGATGATCACCGCAGCTCAACTGCGAGCCGCCAGGGTGCTTCTTGGCATCGATCAGCGCCGGCTCGCGAAACTATCGGGGCTGTCCGTGCCAACCATTCAGCGGATGGAGGCCTCTGAAACGATGATCCGGGGCAATGTCGATTCTCTGGTCAAGCTGATCACCGCATTCGAAGCGGCGGGGATCGAGATGATCGACGAAGGTGCGGTCAGCAGCTCGCAGGGGCGCGGGGTACGGCTGAGAGCAAAATCGGGTTCAGCCAAGCCGGCTCTCGGCGCCCGACCTGACAACAAGGCGTCAGCCAGAACAAGGGTGCGCACATAATGTCGGGCGTCATTCTACAAATGGCGTGTGTTGGCGGATTGCTTGGATTGGCGGTGCTGGCGATATTTCTGAGCCGCGCAAAGGGCGCGACGGCCGTCATCTATAGCGGGACGCTGGTGGTGTCCGCGATTGCATTGACTGGATCGTTGCGGTGGCTGCTTGGCGATACGGCAAACGCCGCCGACCTGACGCTGCCGATCGGATTGCCGTGGCTCGGTGCCCATTTTCGCCTCGACGCGCTGGCCTCGTTCTTCCTTGTCGTCGTCAATCTCGGCGGGACA
>JARLJC010000043.1 GCA_031291435.1 Alphaproteobacteria bacterium
AACACCCAGCCGATGGAGCCGAGGCCCGGTGGCGCCGGTGTCTTGTGCTCTTCGTACATATGCGCCCTTTCGCGTTGTGCATGCGCGGCAGCATAAGTTGCCGGCGAGGTGCGCGGAACTGTCTTCCCTTCGTCATTAATATCTGTAAATCTGGATACCTAGAATAACAGTGGAAAGGCGCGTTCTCGCGCCTGGCTCTCAGATTCAGGAGGAACGGCATGAAATCGAGCATTCTCATCGCGGCAGTCACAGCGTATTTGGCTGTGACCAATACCGCCTCGGCTCTCGACGCCACGCTTCCCGATTACCAGGCCATTGGAAGCCTTTCCGGGGAAATCAAATCGGTTGGCTCGGACACGCTGAACAACGAGATGACCGCCTGGGCAGAGGCGTTCAAGGCAAAATATCCCGACATCAAGTTCGAGATCGAGGGCAAGGGATCGGCGACGGCGCCGGCGGCGCTGCTTGCTGGCGAGTCGCAGTTCGCGCCGATGTCGCGGCCGATGACGGCCGACGAAATCGAGGCCTTTGAAAAGAAATACGGCTACGAGCCCGCTCATTTCCGCGTCGCGATCGACGCCCTCGCCGTTTACGTCAACAAGGACAATCCGATCAAATGTCTGTCGCAGGTTCAGATCGACCGGATGTTTTCCTCGACGCGGAAGGGGAGCGGCGGAAGGGACATTGCGAGCTGGGGCGATGTCGGGTTGACCGGAGACTGGGCGTCGCTGCCGATCAATTTTTATGGACGCAACGCCTTGTCGGGCACCTATGAGTTTTTCCGGACGCATGTCCTGTATGGCGGCGATTACAAGCCGAATGTGAAGCAACAGATCGGCTCCGCCGCTGTCGTTGAGGGTGTGGCCGGCGATAAGTCCGCCATCGGCTATTCCGGCCTTGGATACAAGACGGACGGCGTACGCGCTGTTCCTGTCTCCGTCTATGACGGCGGCGAATGCTACGAGACATCGGCGGAAATGGTTCGCGCGGGCAAATACCCGATTGCGCGCTATCTCGAAATCTATGTGAATCGGAAGCCGGCCGAGGCCCTGGATCCGTTGCGGGGCGAATTCATCAAATTCATTCTGTCCAAGGACGGGCAGGCCCTAACCGAAAAGGGCGGCTACTATTCGATCAACAACGAAGAGCGTCAGGTTGACCTGGGTCGCCTGGGCCTCTCCGCTGGCGGCCAATGATCGCGGGCGCAGTTTCGATAAGGACTCGATTCTGGATTCTTTTCGATGCCGGTCTTGTCGCTTAACTAAATATCTTATAATCTGGATATATGGAGACGGCGGGCCGGTGCCGGGATTTGTTGCGGCGAGCCGCTACCAACCATCCATTCGATCGTGGGCCGCCGCGCCGCTGTCCGCCGACTTTTAATCGCAGCTGTCCGAAAGGATTCAAGTGATGTCCGACCGCATCTACAATGCTTTGTTCCTGTGCACCGGAAACAGCGCCCGCTCCATCATGGCGGAAAGCATCCTCCGCAAAGACGGCAAGGGCCGGTTCCATGCTTTCTCGGCGGGAAGCCATCCCAAGGGCGAAATCAACCCCTTCGCGCTGAAAACCCTCGCCAGTTATGACTATCCAACCGACGGATTCCGGTCGAAGAATTGGGAAGAGTTCGCCACTCCGACTTCGCCGAAGCTGGATTTCGTTTTCACGGTTTGCGACAACGCCGCTGGCGAAGCCTGCCCGATCTGGCCAGGACAGCCGATGACTGCACATTGGGGCATCGAGGACCCCGCCGCCTTCGAAGGCACCGAAATCGAGAAGCAGCGGGCGTTCAACCTTGCGTTTCGCTACCTCAAGAACCGCATCTCCCTGCTGCTCGCTTTGC
>JARLJC010000303.1 GCA_031291435.1 Alphaproteobacteria bacterium
GCGCTTTGCGCGCGCGCATCCAATGTTTCGACATGGCGGATGATCTGCTGCGCGCCGTCGCTCAAACGCAACGCGGTGCGTTCCGAAGTGGCGGCGGTTTCGTCCTGCGCCAAAGTCAAACGGTTGAGCAGGCTATTGATGGTTTCGCGCTGCGCATCCAGGGTGGACATAAGGTTGCGCTGGCGTTCCGTGATCTGCTGCATCGAGGTCGAAAGTTCGTTGGTCTGCTCGCCGAGCGCGCGTTGCAGGCCCGACAGAACCGCGCCGGTATCGACGCCGAGTTCGCGCACTTCGGCGCCGCCCTGCGTCAAACGGCTGAGCAAGAACCCGAGGCTTTCCCCGGCGCGTTCGCTTTCCGACTGCAAGGTTTCGCGCAAATGACGCGCCTGTTCCTGCAAAGCCGCCGTGACCGAAAGCACGGTACGCGCCTGCTGTTCCGCGGCCTGCGCATTCTGCAGCAGCAGCCCGGCCTGATCCGCGAAATTCATGCTGGCCATTTTGACGTTGCCGACCGCTTCCTGCGAATGGTCGCCGATCAGGCCCATCTGGCGATGAATGTCCTTGAGCGAGTCGGTAAGATAGGTGATCGAGCGTTCGGCCACTTCTGAAGCCTGCGCATGCGAAGCCCCGAGTTTGTCGAACAGTTCGAGCATCTGCGCGCGCTGGCTTTCGTTGGCCGCCGCCATCAAACGCTGCTGCTCGCTCATCTGCTCGCCGACCACCGACAAGCTGGCCGCCTGCTGGGTGATGTTGGCGCCGAGAGCCGCCAAAGTGGTTTCGGTGCGTTCGGCGACATTATTGAGATCCTGCGCCGTCACATTGATGCGCTGCGAAGCGGTCGCGGTCATATCGGCAAAGCGGATCGAAGCCTGATCGGCGCCCTGCGTCGCCACGCTGACCAGCTGCTGCAGCTTGCCGCCGGTGACATCCATCTGCGCGACGGAATCCGCGAGTTGCGACAGCAGGCGGTTATTCTGCTGTTCCATACCGATGCGGATCTGCGCGGCCTGATCGGCAATCGCGCTCGAAGCCGAAGTCAGCTGGCGCAGCATGCCGTCAAGCTGCTGGCCGCCATCGATCACCTTGCTGGTCTGCTCGCCGAATTCGGCGCTGGCCTTGATAACGGCGCCCGCGGCATTTTCCGCGGCGCTTGCCATCTCAACGGTCTTGCGTTCGAAGGTCGTGGTGCATTCGTCGATCTTGTTGAGCGTCTGCTGGGCCTGATTGACAGCCGCTTCATGCGTGACCGCCAGTTTATCGTTGAGCAGCGACATATTCTGCACCGCGCGGCCGGTGGTGGCCGCGATTTCGGTGGCGTGCCCTTCGATCTTGATCGCACCCGCATCGATGGAATCCGACTGGCGTTCCATCGCGATTTGCAGGGCTTCAAGGCGCGCCTGCGCCTGCGCCGAAGCTTCGGCGGTCGTCTGCGAGATGCCGGTATAATGGCCGGTAGCGCGGTCGAGCGCGATCACCGCCGATTCGGCGCGGTCGCGGATGACTTCGCCCATCGCGGTGAAGCGATGTTCGGCGTCGGTGAATGTCGTCTTGGTAACGTCGTCGTAATGTGAGGCGACATGGTCGAGCAGCGCATAGGCGGCGTCGGCGCGGTCGCGGATGACCTCTCCCAGAGACGTAAATTTCTGTTCGGCGGCGGCCAGATCATTGCCGACTTCCTCGGTCTGCTTCTGTAAGAGCGACTGAATCTTGGCGGCTTCGTTCTGCAAAGCGGCCGTCACATCCTTCATCTGCGCGCCCGAATTCTGGGCGTTCTGCAGCATCTGATAGGCCTGTTCGCCGATCTTGAGCGCGGAAGCCTGCAGCTGTTCGACCGAACGCGCGGCCTGGCCGTCGAGGCTCGCCACTTCGCGCTGCATGCGCTCCGCCATTTCGGCGAATTGCGCCAGAGTCTGACGGACGGATTCTTCCTGCACCAGACGCGCGGTCGCGAAACGGCTGTTCAAATCTTCGAACGCCGCGGCGCTGTCGGAGGTGGTCTTGCCCATTTCCTCGCTCATGCCGCCGATGCGGGTATGAAATTCCTGCAGACGCGCGACCTGATGCGACAGGCCTTCGCCATAGACGGACAGGCTCTTGAGCCCCTGTTCGGCGCTGCTGTCGATCTGCTGCACGGCTTTTTGCACCGGCACCACCGCCTGCGACGCGAAGCTTTGCAGCTTGTGATCGGTCGCGGCCAGCTGGCTTTGCGTTTCCGCAAGCAGACCCATCAGATTGCCGCTTTGTTCGCGCAGCGCCTTGCTGGCGCCTTCGGCATGGGTTTGCAGTTTATGCATCGACTCGACCAGCATTTCTTCGCTGGCCCTGGCTTTGCCCGCGACTTCGGTCTGCTGGCGGCTCATGGTTTCGGTGGCGGCATTGATGGTGCGCGCGCCCAGCTGGGCGGTCTCGTTCAAACGCGCGATCATCTTCTCGTTCTGATCGACGGCGGCATAGATATCCTTGACGAGGGTTTCACCCACCGCCTGCGTCGCTTCGCGCGCCGTGAGGACTCGCTCCAGCACATGCTGCAAATTCTGCATGGCGGTATTGGCGCGCGCCTGCACTTCTTCACCAGCCAGATTCGAGGCCTTGCTGAGCGACTCGAACTGCCCGAGCTGCTTGGCGATTTCGGAAGTCATTTCTTCCATATGGCTGCCGCTGTCGGCGGACAAAGCGCGCATACGGGTCACGACATCTTCGTAACGGCTGGTGGTTTCGGCGAGATGCGCCGAGACGGATTCCGCGTTACGGCGGGTTTCGTCATTGACGACGGTAAAGCGCAACAGCGAATTGCCGGTGCGGTCATGGAGATCGGCCAGCGACTGTTCCCACGAAGCGACGAAGCCGGTGGTGGTCGAGCCGATACGTTCGGCGAGATCATGCAGATCGGCGCGGCGGCGGTCGAGGCCGCCATCGATATCGGTCAGGCGCACGGTGAAACGATCCATGAAGCTTTGCAGCCCATCGACCTGCTGCGACAATTTTTCGCTGAGATGCACGGCCTGTTCGCTGGCCATCTTTTCCGAAGCATACAACCGGTCGGCGACGCCGCGCAGAACCGATTCCGCCTCGCCGACGCGGGTCGGCAGCGTGTTGCTGAATTCATCGAGCGCGCGGGTCTGCGCGTCGAGCGCGCTGGCCAGACGTTCGGCTTCTTCGCGCGCGGTCGAAGCGCGTTCCAGGAAACGCGCGACGCTGAGATCGATCTTGCTCGACAGACCGCCAAGCGTATCGGCGGCAGCTTCCGAAGCGGCGGTCAGGCTCTGCTCCTGCAAGCGCGACATATCGGCGAGTTTCTTGCCGTCGGTCGAGGCGCGAGCAATGGCGTCGGCCATCTGGCCGCTGGCGCTTTCGACATCGTCGAGCAGTCTAGCTACCTGATCGCGCATGCTTTCGACCTGACGCGCGACGCCGTCGCCATTCTGCTGCAGCTTGCCGTCGAGGACGCGCAGCATGGTGAATTTGTCGTCCATCATCTGCTCGATCTGGAGCATCGAGCGGCGGATGACGTCCTGAATATCCTTGACCTGCGTGGTGCTGATGGAATCGAAACGTTCGAGTTCCGAGCGATGCTGGCGCACGCGATCCATCAGGTTTTCGAGATCGTCCTGATTGACGGTCTGCGCGCTACGCAGCAATTCGATCTGTTCGCGGATGGCCTGATTGAAACGGCGGATGCGGGCGTCTGCGGCACCCGACTCGCCGGTGATGAGCGTCAACTGGCGGCGCAAAGGATCGGCGATGGTTTCGATGTCGGAAGCGCGTTGCAGGTAGGCCGTGACCATCCACACCATGGCGACCGGCGAAACGGCGGCGCAGATACCGAGCGCCCAGTCGGCGAGAGCCACACCGGCGAAATTATGGGCAGGCCCCGCTTTGGCAACAATGACCAGAACCACGCCGACCCAGGCGATGGAAACGCCAAGCCCGACCCAGAAGGGGGAGATTTTGTCCGATGTACCGGACTTGAACACAGGGGACTTGGCCGAGGGCGGCGATGACGGGGTAACGTTAGCAGGAAAAGGGTTCTGGGGAGTCTTCTGCAAAGCCATTGGAGCCTCTAAAAACCGGTTTTTTGATCTGTGCGCGGCGGGAATCCTGCATCGTTTCGATACGAGAACAAACCACGACCAATCCGTGTCAGGATTAAGTCGCCAACCATAACGTTTTCCTCGATTAATTGGAAGCGTTAACAGAAGGTAAATACATTTTTCTGGGGGCAACTATTAGGAAAGCTGTGCATGAAATGAATACGCATCCGGAACAATATCGGCGCGGCTTTCCGGCATATCCGAGTCACCGCCGCCATCACCGCTCCCCTCCGCCGCCGCGTCCTTCACGGCAAGTTTCTTACTCAATTCGGCGACTCTCTCGCCCCGCAGCACCTCAAATCCGCGGCGCGACCCGCAAACCGATTCGCGAGTCGTCTCTCCACCTTCGTCATCCCGGCGCAAGCCGGGAGGTGGATTCACATTTGAAGTGCAACAGTTGGAGGTGGGAGGAGAATACCTCGGCGGGGGTTTTGAAGCCAAGGCATTTTCTGGGTGTGGAGTTAAGGATATGAGCGAGGTGCTGAAC
>JARLJC010000304.1 GCA_031291435.1 Alphaproteobacteria bacterium
ACCATTCTGGTCGTGCCCGTGACGCGCCAGGCTCAATCAGCGGCGGACGCCGTGGCGATCATCACTGAAGCGAGGCAGCTCGGCGCGGATCTGCCGATCCAGAAGATCATCATCGCGTTCAACGATGTCCATGGCTCGACCGCGGATGCGCCCGGCGACGCGTTTGATGCGTTGCGTCGTCTCGCTGCGAATGGCGTCGTCGTCAAGTGCCATATCGAGAAATGCCTGTCGGAGGTGTGGCCGAACATCGAGTCTGACACCGTTGATTTCGCCCGGCTCGCCGCCATGACCCCGCAGGAATATTCGGCGCATTTCGGCGTTTCGGCTTTTGTCGGCATGCGTGGCGCGAATGACTTCAAAGCCTGGCGGCAGCGTTCGATGGCGGCCTTGGCCGAAGTTCTCTTTCCGCCGCAAAAAGGCGAGGGCGTCCAAATCGGTGCGAAAAAAACCTCGTCCGGCGGCTTCGGAAGCTGAAGGGGATGCGATGAAGCCGACCAAGCTCATCGGGACCAAGCCGGGCGGCCAGGGCAAAACTCTGGCTGCTCAGCTATTGGCATTGGGCCACAGGGTGCTCAAAGATCCGCTCGAAACGGCCGCGGTTGATGTCTCGCCGATGTCTGGGCGGCGCTCGAAGCTCGGGCGATTGTGGCCGGAAACGCGCGAGTTCGCAATCTCGGCGGACTTCTCGAAGATAATGAAATCGAGCGCGGCGGCTATCGAACATTTTGACGAACTCGGCGCCCGTCTGCTGCGGGGCGGCGTCATTGTTGATCTTGGCGCCAACGTTCTGCCTTCCGTGCTGGACTGGGCCGATCGCACCGACCCATGGCAAAGTCAAAACGAAGTCGCGCCGATCTGGCTCATCGTGCCGTCGACGTCGCAGCACGATGCGCTCGAAGCGGCCAAGTACTCGCTTAATTTGAGTCAGGCGTTGGATTTCGACCGCCGAATTCTGCTTTTGAACATGGTGCATGGGTCGCCTGACTGGTCTCCGAACGCCCCAATTCATCGGTTAAGGTGGTTAGAGGAGCATGGCAAAATCGAGGCGGTGAGGCTCCTCAAATGCGAATCAAAACTGCTGCCGTTGCTGGAAGCGAAATCGATGCCCATTCATGCCGCCCTTAAGATGTCGGACGAGCAAGCGTCGCGCGAATTCGGACTTGGGTTAGATGAAACCATCATAGGCCTGGAACTGCTCAGGAAATGGGTTTTCCATCAATTGAAAACGTTTCAGGCGGCGCGCCTCCTTCCGGCCGGGCGGTTCTCAGGAAAAAAAGATTGAACGATGTCGCGGGCTAAATTGCCCGCTTTCTTTTTTGGATGAAGGGGATTGGCG
>JARLJC010000305.1 GCA_031291435.1 Alphaproteobacteria bacterium
ACCGACAAGGGCGTTACGAATTCGGCGCCCGCACCGGTCAGGATGGCGCGGGCCTTTACACCCCGCTCCGCCAGCCGGCGGATCAGCTCGAGGGATTTGTAGGCGGCGATGCCGCCGCCGATGATCAGAAGAATGCTCTTGCCATGCATGGCTGTAAAATCCTGGACCGCCGTAAAAATACGGCAGTGGCTGCGGGAAATCTATAGAACCACGGTTGAGAAGTGTAGTTCCTAGGGTCTTTTGGAATATCCTGGAAAATCAGAGCCTTGCGAAAATCGCCGGGTTAATGATTCGCTAAACATCGTATGGTCTTATGTGCACTCGCCTTTGGGGGGCGGTGTTATGGCGTTATCGAAGCCTGGTCTCGGTCGGCGGCCAAAAATTCATCTCACGACAGGCGAGATCATGCGCCTGGCTTCGGATTTTGCCGAGGAACATGGCAAGGATGCTTGCGATTACGCCTATCGCGCCGTGGTCAATTTCGAGGCGGAAGGCGAGGGCGAGCGCGCCTATCTGTGGTTTTTGATGCTGATCATGCTGGGC
This sequence comes from Alphaproteobacteria bacterium, assembly GCA_031291435.1. Classification (GTDB taxonomy): domain Bacteria; phylum Pseudomonadota; class Alphaproteobacteria; order UBA9219; family UBA9219; genus CAIXLI01. Next base: position 544 of record JARLJC010000305.1, read on the forward strand.
GACATCGCCAGCTATCGGCTCAACCCCGACGGACCGCTTACCATCCATTAGATTTTTCCCCCCATCTGTCTGCCACGGCCGCAAGCGGCCTAGCAGACGTTCGGCACGCTGGCGCTACCGAACTCCCCCGTCAGGCCTGCGGCCACGGGGGAAGAAAGTCCGTGTGTGCTGCCGCTGGCATGCGGTAGCATGCGCGCCCTTACCAATTTCAGGACAACATGGCCCTCGATCCGTTGGTGAAAGCCTTTCTCGATCAGGCGGCGGCGATTCCGCGTCCCAAGGCATGGGAGATGCCTTTGGGTACTATGCGCAAAAGCTTTGCCGGCATGATGGGTCTGGTCGGACCCAAGGATGTCCCGGTCGGAAAAATTGAGAATTTCAAGATTCCGGCGCCACAGGGCGATATCCGTGCCCGCGCCTACGCACCGGTTGCGGTAGGCGCCGCCGCGATGCCGGCCCTGGTCTATTTTCATGGCGGCGGGTTTGTCGTGGGCGATCTCGACACCCATGACGGGCTGTGCCGCCTGCTGGCGCACGAAGGCGGCTTCCGGGTGATTGCGGTGGAATATCGCCTGGCGCCCGAGCACAAATGGCCCGCGCCGCTGGACGATGCGGCCGCCGCGCTGCACTGGATATTCGAGAATGCTTCCGCCTTGGGCGTCGATGCGGG
>JARLJC010000306.1 GCA_031291435.1 Alphaproteobacteria bacterium
AGGAAAACGATCAGTTGCCCTGTTTGGCTCTGGATTCCCGCCTGCGCGGGAATGACTCCTTTTTGCCGACCTTGTTAAACCGTGACCGGCAACCCCGCCTGCTGCCAGCCCATAATCCCGCCTGCGAGATTATAAACGTCGAGATCGGGCTTCTGCTGCTGCAAAATCTGGCAGGCCTTGCCGCTCCGGCCACCCGAGCGGCATTGCATGACCAGTTTTTTGCCCGCAAAAACCGGCAACGCGTCAAATTTCACGGTCGCCAGCGGAATATGAACCGCCCCGGCAATATGCCCTTCGGCCCATTCGCTGTCTTCGCGCACATCGACCACAACGGCCTCGCCCGCATCCAGCCATTGCTTCAATTCGGCGGCGTTGGTTACTTTCATCATCTGCATTCTCCTGTCGGTGACGGGCTTGGCAATCCGCGCCCTTCGTGCTTTAACATTGTACACCTTCCTGCGACCTTCCCACAACCTTTGGAGTCTGCCATGAAAAAACTCGCTCTTTGTCTCGCCGCCATAGTCGCTTTGTGCGCCGCGTCGGCCAATGCCGAAACTTCCGCTCCCTCCTCGACCGTCAGCAAGGTCGCTTCGACCGCGCAAACCGCACAGCAGAGCAAGATGAAGTCATGCGCCGCGCAATATCACGCGCAGAAAATCGCCAAGTCGCAATATCACAGCTTTATGAGCTCATGCCTGAAGAACTCGGCCTCCAGCTCCGTCAGCAATGCAGCCAGCTCGGCCTCGTCCGCAGCCAGCAACGCGGCAAGCTCAGCCTCGACCAGCGCCACCAACGCGGTGAACAGCGCCGCTTCTTCGGCCAGCAACAAAGCCAGCAGCACGGTGAACAACGCGGCCAGCTCGGCCTCGAACGCGATGCCGCCTTTGCCCTCGCCCACCGCCCCGTCGGCGCAGCCGACGGCGATGGCGCCGTCCGACGCCATGGGCTCGACCATGCAATCGAAATAAGCCTGTTATTGGTTACAAGAAACGGCGCGGGAAACCGCGCCGTTTTTTTATCCGGGACTGGGCGCGCCGAATCTTTGAAAACTCTGCTTAACTTCGTCCCGTACCATCCCACGCAACAAATCGCGGCCCTGGGGTGAAAGTCCGATCACATAGCCATCGTCGGCCGTACGCCTTTGCATCCAGGTGGCCAGCCGGTTGAGAGAAAGTGTATCGGCGACAAGAGGCGGCAACACAGGCGCCCCATGCCCCTGCACATAACTCCAGATATAATAGGGGAAATTCCTTTGCACGGAATCCATGGCCGCCGCCGCCCTCATCTGGAATCTGGCAAAATCCCTGGCGACAATTTTATCTTCCAGAAAATCGTCAGCCATATCGGCGGCCGCCGTAAAAAGACCGATCGTCGGCAAGGCCGTGATATTCACGCTGCCGGCAATCAGATCGGCGATTTCCTTTAAATAACCCTCTCCCGTCATATAAGAACGATCGAGCATGGCGATATAGGCGGCTGGAAAGAAATGTGCGCCGCCGGGGCGATAAGTAAGTTCAAGGATATCGCGGTGGGCGCGCATACCTCTCTGCGCGACGCGCCGTGCAGCATTACGCCGAAGATTGTCAAAATTATGCGGATCCGTCATTTATAACTTCGCTCAAAAAGGAATCTCTTCGAAACACTAAACTATACAAACCCGGCGCGGCAACGTCGTCAATGGAAAGCTACGCCGGTTTTACGCGGCAGCCTTCATATCCTTCAACGCCTGCTCGATCGCTGCAATCGCCTGCGACATGGCATTGGCATCGGCTCCGCCCGCCTGCGCCATATCGGGACGCCCGCCGCCGCCCTTGCCACCGACCTGCTCGGCGCCCAATTTCACGAGATCGACCGCGCTGATGCGCTGGGTGAGATCGTCGGTCACGGCGACGACCAGCGACACCTTGCCTTCGAAGCTCGAGGCCAAAGCGACAACGCCCGATTTGACCTGCGCCTTGAACGCATCGGCCATCGGCTTGAGGTCTTTAGCGGGAACGTCGGCCAGCACGCGGCCGATAAAATTCACGCCATTGATCTGCTTCGGCGCTTCATTGGCATTGGCCGAACCGCCGCCGCCAAGCGCCACCTGTTTGCGCAAATCCGCCACTTC